>CAYSDL010000046.1:2967-10894 GCA_964429875.1 uncultured bacterium | reverse complement strand
TTTTCAACTTCAATCTCTACCCATAATCCTTGACAATCAAATCCATTTTGATATCTAAGATCATAACCTTTCATAGCATGATATCTTTGAAAAACATCTTTTAATGTTCTTCCCCAAGCATGGTGAACACCCATTGGATTATTAGCAGTTATAGGACCATCAAGAAAAGACCACTTCTTATTACCCTCATTCTTTTTTCTTAATTGATTAAAGGTATCTTCCTTTTTCCATTTTTCTAGAACCTCATGTTCTAGTTTGATGAAGTCTACTCTACTATCTACTTTTTTAAACTTATTTTTCGACATATTACCCTGAATTTGCAGAGTAAATTAGTATGTTTTTATGTTTTGAAGAAACAAATACTATTAAATATGATTAAGTATTTGCATAATATTTGAATGCATAAAGAAGCTGAGTAGCAGATAAATAATAAAATTGACCTAATTTATCTACAATAACATTTGAGTCTTTATACTTGTCATCTCTAATAAGTATATACTCGAGGACTAAACTATTATTATTATCATAACCTATTTTATTGAACTTGTATTTCCCTACACCACAAGGTGTATTAATAATTAAAAAAGGGGATTGATCACAAAGTTCTTGTATGTAAGATTCATTATTTACATTATTTTTTATTTGTTTTTTTTCAGAGTATGTTGCTTTCATAACAACCTCCTTTTTTTGAAAGTTATTATATAACAAAATAGAAAAAAGTGATTTACAACAAATTTTTTAAATAATGTGATCTAAATCAAATTAGAATATATAGGGGAAAAAACGTTTGGATTTTTTTTTATAATTATCGAATTCTGGATATCTCGATAAAGATTTATCTTTCTTTAAAATGTTTGGAATCCAGATGATACTTATTATGAGGAATAGACCAATTAGAGATGCCCAATCTTTAGAAATCAAAGAAAATCCGAGATATATACAAAGCTCTCCTAGGTAATTTGTATTTCTAGATTTTGCAAACATCTCTTCTGTAATTAAATGTCCTGGTTTTAATTTTAAATATACATACTTTTGCATATCCGAGGTAAAATGAAGAAATATGCCAAAAATATAAACAATCACACATGATGCTGAAAAAACTATATTATTTTCAATACTCATAGGTATAAAATGATTGCCTGATGTAATAATATATGGTGAAATCCAATATAAAGATAAACCAAACCATATAGTAAGACCATACCAAACAGGTGTTCTAGATTCCCATTGTCTATCAGGATATATACAACTTTTAGTAATCCACAAAACACCATATGTTCCGTGTAATGCAAGATATAGCATTGCATCCATATTCTGCCATTGGTCATAAATTGATATAAGTAAGATGATAAAAAGAGGTGTAATCCCTTTATGTGAATCAATAAAATGTTTCTGTTTTAACATAGTTTTACCTAAAATTAATTTTTATATCCATATTTTCACTTAAACTATTGTGAACAGGACAGTGTTTAGATGCATTTTTAAGAATATTAATATCTTTATCATTTAAATTTTCTTTCATAATAATATCAACATCTATATTAGAAATTCTTCTTGGATTCTCTGACATTGTTTTTTTTATTCTTGCATAACTTCCGATCATATCTATTTGATGTCTTTTAGCCACAATACCCATGATAGTTAATAAACAACTTCCAAGGGATGAAGCAACTAAATCTGTAGGGGAAAACTTTCTACCTAATCCATTATTATCTCTAGGAGCATCTGTGGTTATCACATCTCCAGAATCAACATGGATTGATTTTGTCCTAAGATCTCCAGTATACTCTACATTAATCTCAGACATTTATATATTTGCAGTCAAAGTTTTATAAAAAACTAAGGCCCACCCAATAATAAATAAAATACCACCTATCGGAGTAATTGCTCCTAGCCACTTAATTTGTGAAACTGCAAGAATATATAAACTGCCTGAAAACAATAAAATACCTCCAGCAAAAAACCAAATGCTTAAAGAAAAGTTTGCTGTTTCAATATATTGATCTAATAATGCAACAAATAATATTCCTAATGAATGAAACATCTGATATAAAACAGCTTTTTCATAGATAGATTTCCCGTATTCATTTAATTGATCTTTAAGAGCGTGCGCACCAAATGCTCCAAGGACAACAGTTGAAAATGCAAAAAATGAGCCAAGAAGAATACCTGTTTTTAGCATTATCTAACTTTTTCCCTTAAACATACCTTTAAGCTTAGACCAAAAACTTTTTTTCTCATCTTCTATTATAGTAGTAATAAATGTAGTGTTTTCATCTAATGATGCAATTATACCTTCTGAGGTTAATTTATCATCATTAAAAACAACTGTCATCTTTTTTTGTCTGAAATCAACGTCACAAGTTTGTACTCCCTCTAATGCAGTAACTGCAGTTTTTATTTTTTGTACACAACCATAATCACAATGCATACCTTCTACTTTGAAAGACTTTGATACATCATGAGAAAAAGCAAAAACAACAAATAATAAAAGTATAATTATATTTTTCATTTTATCCTCTTTAATTAGATATAAATATTACGTTGTAAATTTAAAATTCTAACTTTTTTTTAACAAACTATATTAAATTTATTATATGAAATTTAATACTATACAAATAATTGCTCTTATTGTAATAGCAATAACTATTATAAAATTATCATTCATGCTGTTTAAGAGAACTTCTTTTGATTCTTTTTTAGAATCTTACAAGTCATCCATAAGTAAAAAACCATGGATATACTTCAGTATTTACTTATTTATTTCAATTGTAATATTATATTTCATAAGGACTAACTCGGATATTTCATACACGCAAATTGTTGCAGTTGCTATGTTCATTTCATTTTTAATTAATGCTGGACTTATGGGAACAAACATATTACAACATTATGATTTGTCAAAAATAAATTGGAATATGATTGGGTTATATGTACTGGTATGGCTATTTATAATGTTTAAATCACTTCAGGAAATTTTTAACTTTTAAAAAGGAACTAAATTATGTCAAAAAATTCAAGCACAGTAATAGTAGGAATTATAACCGTAGTATGCATGGCTCTAATTGTTATGAACCAGGATAAAGATTCATTTGAAAAGCCTATGACACTTGAAGATAATGTTATCTGGATTGATTTTCAAGATTCAAAAATGGATATTTGGATGGATAGCGTAGACGATGTCTATGGTTTTCAATTTGAATTTGAAGGTGCTACTTTAGGCAATACTGATGGTGGAGTGCTAAACAGAGAGGGTTTTAATATTTCAAATAATGAAAGAGTATTGTTATCATTTTCATTTGAAGGAAAATCAATTCCTTCTGGAGAGCATATGCTGATTAGTATAGACACTACTTATCCTAGTGGTAAAAATAATGTTAAAATGACAAATATGGTTCTTGCTGGGGCTGGGGGAAAATCTTTAGATTTTTCTTACTATAACTCTATTTATAAGACAACATCTTTCAGAACGAATTAATATCTTACTTGATCTCTTTAAATTCTAATGAAGTAGAAACTTTTACTTCATCTTTTTGAAGTTTTAGATCATATGATGCAACCTGTACCTTCATTTTTTTCATTTGTCCTGAAGGCAATGTAAATTCAACTTCATTTGCAATACCTTGGGGACCATCTAGCTTTAAAGATTTAGTGAAATATTTTGCTATATCAAGTGTTCCAAGAATAACATTCTGACCAAAAATATCTACATCTAATATTACATCTGCTTTATCTACCTGTATATTCAGTATATTAGTTTCTTTATCATAGGTTATATTGACACTTCCAACTAAATCTCGGGTTACTCTGAAATTATTTCCTTTAATTCTAACTTTTCCATGAAAAGAAGCTCCTTCTTTTTCTATTTCTACACGTGGATCTAGAAGATACCATGTATAATCAACAACAGAACTTGTCCCTTCTCCTTGAATCTTTCCCATATTTTGAAAGAATGTATTAATCAAACTTTCATGCACAATTAAACTTATGTGTTCCTGAAAAGAATTTTCCTCATTTTCTGATATTAGGTTAGTCTCTATTTCATCACATAAAAGGAATGTTAACATCATCGAAGTTATTAATAAAGCTCTCATTAATCTGTTTCTTTTAATTTGTAAATATCTCCTGTATAATCTATAAGAAATAATTCGTTATTATTATCTTGACCAAATGAAGATAAATAAAATTCTCTTTTGCCCATACTTTCTAAAATTGTAGCGGTATGATCTTTAAGATCTCTCACTTCGTTTTCATTAATATTAATACTCCAAACTTTGCCTGTACAATAATCACCAAATATATATTTACCATATAGGCTTTTAATATCTTTTCCTCGATATACATAGCCACCTGTTATAGAACAGCCATCCATATTTGATTTTTGCTTGAATCCAAGCAAGGTTCTTGCATAGTTTGCATTATTAGGATATTCAAAAACTGGCATCTTGTAACCCTCATTAATACAAGAAGATTCCTCAGGATAACAATGATTACCTTCAAAAATATTCCATCCATAATTTATACCTCCATTACTACCATAAGTTTCAAAATTTATTTCTTCCCAAAGGTGCTGACCTACATCAGCCATGATCATATCTCCTGTTAAACTATCAAATGAAAATCTCCATACATTTCTAAGTCCATATGACCATATTTCATTTTTAGCATTTTTAGTATTTAAAAATGGATTATTGTTAGGGATTAAATATTCTTTATCATTTCTTACATCAATTCTAAGAATTTTTCCAAATAATACACTAAGATCTTGAGCTCTATTTTCAGGATCACCAGTTGACCCTCCATCTCCAACACTAATATATAGATATCCATCTTTACCAAATTCCATACACCCACCATTATGATTTGAATAAGGTTGATCTAGAGTAAGAAGTACGTACTCAGAATCAGGGTCGCCTAATTTCCCCTTAACATTGAATCTTGAAATAATTGTTTGATCATTTTTATTTATATAATTAACATAAAAAATTCCATTATTAGTGAAATTAGGATCAAAAGCAAATCCTAAAAGCCCACTTTCATCACCAGGAAATAAGGGACGGTGTACTCTGTCTGTTATATCTAAAAAGGGCGTTTTAGAGGTATTGTTATTTTTAAGCAAACGTATAGTTCCCTTCTGCTCAATAACAAGAAATTCATTATTATCGTAAGGCATAGAAATTATATATATAGGTTTATCAAAATTCCCTGCAATAAGCTCTACAGTTAAATCTGCAAAAGTAAAAGAGGTTATAAGTAATATTATTTGTAAAAATTTCACAAATAATTTTAAGAGAAATTATACATTTAAAACCAAGACTATCTTATCTATCTTGGAGATTTTTTTTCTTTTTATCATATTCACGTATATTAGGATATTTTTTTAATTGATCCTTAAGTGAACGTTTGAACTTTTTATCAAACACCATGAGTTTTGATACCTGATGTGCATCAAGTACGCCTTCTAAAGAAAGAAGGTAGTTTGTTTTAATATCTAATTTTTTATGCTCTAACTTTTGTATCTGCTCAATATTACTGCGATTGGTCATTTTATTTGAAGTCCCAGAGTTAATATGCCTTTCCATTTCACTTCGCAATTTTTTTATTTCATCATTAATTTTTTTTATTTCTTTTTCATATGTATTCATCTTAGGAAAGAACTTTTCAGCTTGATCTTCACCAAGGTCAAGATATTCTGTTAGTTTCCATTTCATCATTACTTTTACATTTTTTTTAGCAGCAATTTCCTGAGCTCCAAGAAACACGCAACAAAATAAAATCAGTATAACATTTTTCAACATTTCATCCTCCTATAGGTTCATATCATTTATTAATTCTAATAATTCTTCATCCATTAGTTCATCATAATCTTCAATGCAGGTATAATCAATTAGATAATTAAGAATCTCATCTGATGTAGGTTCATCCAAGATTTCCCATTCATAATAAGCAATAGAATTATAAAAATCATCAAATAGAAAATCTTCCTGAATATTTGGAGAATAAAAAAATACGATCAAACAAATCGCTACTGCGCCTATTGAACCAATAAAGTTATCTCTTCTTTGTTTAGTCTGTATTTTATTATGGATGTTTTGTAAATAATTTTGATTATCCATATGCTTTTAATTTCCTTTCAAGATTTCCTTTTGCCTGATGAAAACTAACCTTTGCACTATTTTCTGTAATATTTAAAACTTTTCCTATTTCTTTAAAACTATGCCCCTGATATATTCTAAGAAGCACAACACTCCTTTGTCTTTTTTTCAGTGAAACAACCGCTTTATATAATAAATCTTTATTAAACTGTTTTAAAAATGGATCCTCTTCTATATCAGAAAAATGCATATGTTCTACTTTTGAGAGTTCAAGATTAAAGGTATTTCTTAGTTTTAATTTTCTATAATGAGCATTTATTTTATTTATAACAATCCTATACAACCATGTGTTAAATGAGGACAATCCTTTAAACTTGTCAAGAGCGAAATAAACAGAAACAAATACATCCTGTGAAATATCTTCTGCATCCTGCCTATTATGTACCATACTTAATATCATATTTATAACTCTATCTTTATGATCAAGGACAAGTAGATCAAATGCTTTTTTGTCCCCCTTCTTAAATTGTTGTATTTGTTTTTTTGTTTTTTCCTGCACGTCATAAGTTTAAATAAAATTATTATTTATCCTAAAACAAATTGACATTTTATACGTTTTCTATGATGCCCATAATGCCTATTACACCAGCGTCTTAAACGTTGCCTTTGTTTTTTTGTAAGATTATGTCTATGATTTACAACAACCACAATATGATCACCCCTATCATGGTATGAATGGTTAACAACTTCATTCCTAAAATAGTCATCATCACTTTGATGGTGGTAATGATTATGAGTATGGCTTGCTGTACATGATGTCAGAAAACCTATACAAAGTACCAACAAAAAACTTTTCATATCTTTTCTCCTTTTAGCCTTTAGATAGACTAATGGGGAAAAGGTTAATAAAATAATTATTTAAGTAACATTACTTTTTTATAAGTCACCTTATCATCTGCTATTAATTGTACAAAATATACACCACTGGATAAATTTTCACCATTTATCATCATGTGATGTGTTCCCTGCTGATACATGCCCTGAGCTATGCGCTCAACAAGTCTTCCTTGAATATCTATAACATTTAATTCAACATTCATCATTTCTGGAACACTGAATGTTATATTTGTTACAGGGTTAAATGGATTAGGATATGCATCACCTAAAGAAAGTGTAGTTGGCTGAATTGCATTCTCATCTGTAAGCTCATCTAGAACAAAAACTTCATTGCTTATAAACCCTGGAGTAGTTCCATAAAGCGGAGTTAACTCTCCTGTGTTATTATGGTATAACATAAACTGTGGAGATTCTCCTGATTTTAAATATCCATAACTGTAAGATTCCCCATCATCACCCATAGCAGGTATGTCTATCATAGAACCCGTCCATTTTCTCGCACCAACAACTATGCCATCATTCATTGCAATAACCCAGTCTCCTATCTGAGCTTGAGGTAAATTTTCAATAAAATAAAATGCTACCTGAGAAGAATTATTGAATTCATATCCACTTAAAATTTCTTTTTCAGGAGTAATGGCTCTTGCTATGCCTTCATCAGGAATGTTAAATTGGAAATCAATATTCTCATAAGATCTAAACCAATATCCCTTAAATCCATCAAAGCACATTAATGATCCATACCACCCACCATTTTGATAGATTGCTGCATCATCTTCACTAAATATTGCATAAACAATACCTTCAATTTCATCTGGAAGAGCATCTTCTAAAAGAATACATTCATTTTCACATCCAGGACATTCATTATAAGGGAATGATATTAAATTAGCAGATTCAATTAAACTGTAAACAATATCAGGATTTGTTTTATA
>CAYSDL010000046.1:0-2867 GCA_964429875.1 uncultured bacterium | reverse complement strand
TTTTGAGTATAAACAGTACCATCATCACCCATTACAGCTATATCACAGACATTGCCTAGACATACATCTGTATTCCACTGCGTTGCACCAACACACACATCTCCTCTAAATGCTACCACCCAATCATCATTATCAATTTGCATCTGATCAATAGTCACACTATCAAACAGGTAAAAAGAAACCATTGAGGATTGATAGTAATCAAATGGATTTTCAGGCTCATCATCTGTATCAATGCCCCATCCACTAACATTAATCATATTTGTATGTTGCAGGAGATTAGCAGCATTACTTGAAACAGTAATCACTCCACTATCATAGCCTGTTGAATATGGCATAAATGTTATTTCAAAATCATAAGTTTCTCCAGGTTGAAGAACAAGAGTATCATCCTCTTCACATGGCTCATTATTCATTTCAGAACCTACACATTCACCGCAATCATCATAATAATTATTACCACCACAATAGCCACCACAATCTACAATTCCATCACAATTCCAATTACAGTCAAATCCATCTGTTCCAGATTCATAACAACAATCAAAAGGAGAACCATAATTATATGCAGAAGGATCATTACATCCTTCTTGACATGAGGAACTATCACCCCCACAAATACCACATTCATCTTCGACACTACCATCACAATCACATTCACCTGCTTGGATATAAACACATGAATCATCATGAGCTGTAGCATCTGCATCATAATTACATGCATTCTCATCTGTACAACCAGGAATATCATAATTTTCATAGTATGTCACATCCACAGCACTTCCTGAAGTATCAGAGAATACAATACCACTTAATCCCGTAGCATCACCAGATAGTGTCATTTGTGTAAGTGTTCCACAACCTGCGGAAACATTTCCACCTGTAAATGAAAATCCAAGAACTGTTGATCCAGCACCTTGAACTGTAAATCCGGCTGCAGCTGCATCGCCACCACTTGTAGCAGTTACAGTAGCACCATCAACATCCCACTGGAATCCACCAATATCAAAATCAACATTATACCAAACATCACCACCGTCTAATGAAATAGTATTTACAGGCATATCACAGGCGCCATCTCTTAATGGAGAACTTTCAAATATACCATTTACAATAAAGTTATTATCATTACTTGTTACATCATATATCTCAAGGTTTGCTAACCCTGTATTTTCAATTGTAACTGTTCTTGTTTCAGACTCTGATATATAAACATCACCAAAATCAATATCATATAAGCTTAACTGAATTTCAGGGTCACCACAGGATTCTACACATTCACCAAACTCTCCAAAATTACAAACTTCTTCATTTTCATAATCAAGACATCCTTGAGTCCAGAAATTAAGTTCACATTCAGCTTCCATCATCCAATCATCTTCTTGAATATCAACAATCACAAAAGAATTATTATCATTTATATAATATTCAATGCATTCATAGTCATCTGAATCACCACCATCATTAATATTTATCTCATCAACATCATCACCAAAAAGACATAATAAAGAATATGATGACACACCCTCAATAATACCCCAGTTTAATGTATAATCTGGATAAGTTCCATCCCATTGGCATTGACCATCTTCATCCCATTCGCAAACACTATCCCAACCTTCTTCATCACAGTCATCCCAATTATCACAATCTTCTTGAGGATCTACAATACACATATTATTCATCCATAAACAATCATCTCCAAGCGGATATTCATTAATATGCTCACACATAGCTTCATCGTAAATTGATCCGCAATCCAGGTTGTTATTCACACATTGATCTTCCCACCAATGGCACCCATTATCATCCCATCCATCTCCTGCATCATCACATTCATTCTCAGATACAATGTCTGAACAGTAAATATCAAAATTATTACATCCCTCATCACCTTCCCATATGCAACCTTCTTCATCCTCGCATGTTTCAGGATCAAAATCAAAATTACCGCACCAATAATTCTCATCATCAATAGGTTCTTCAAAATCAAAAATTCTTACTGTTCCATCATCTGAAAATTTAGCTCCACCATCACTATCAGGATTTTGAACAGCATCCTCATCATATGAACAATCAGCATCCAAACCTTCAAGTTCGTATTCCATTATCCATGATCCAACAAGTTCATAATCAATCTGTAATTCATCTATGCTATAAATACAGCTTGTATCATCACCGTATGGAACGCCTAAACAATCATGGCATTCATTATCTCCATAACAATAACCACAATCATCAAGTTCCATATCATAACAGCAATCACCATCAGGGTCTTCAAATGCATCACCATTACAGTTATTAAAACAATCATATTCACCTACACAATCATCAATATCATCACAAATTTCATCTTCATCCTCATCAATACAAATACTATGGCCTGAAAGATTTACAGTAACAGGAGATTCTGGATCATTACTTACAATTTCTAATTCTCCATTTATATCACCAAGTGAATCAGGATTAAATGTAATCCATAAATATTCACTATTTCCAGGAGGAATAGATATTAATACTGGGTCACCACCATCATCTCCACCATCATCACTACCACCTTCATAATAAAATACATCAATCTGATTACCATATTCATCAGAGAACACAATCCCACTCAATCCAGTAGCATCGCCAGATAGTGACATTTGTGTAAGTGTTCCACACCCTGCTTGAACAGTCCCTCCTGTAAATGAGAATCCAAGGACTGTTGATCCAGCACCTTGTACTGTGAAACCTGCTGCTGCTGCATCTCCACCACTTGTAGCACTAACAGTAGCACCATCAATATTCCACTGGAATCCACCTATATTAAAATCAACATTATACCAAACATCACCACCATCTAAATAAAGATTGTTTGTTGGAAG
>CAYSDL010000045.1:8447-10920 GCA_964429875.1 uncultured bacterium | reverse complement strand
GGTAGTTTTTTTGGTCCTTGGAATTTATATGCTATAGCAATTGTGAATCCTGATGCTACAAATCCTGTTGCTTATGCATATGGATATGGGGATGGTGGATTTGGACAATTGTATCCAGCAATATATAAAATAGATGGTGATTTAACAACAGGCGAGGTAAGTGGTTTTGAAGTTTTATCTGAGAATTTTGATTACTCCACTGCAGGAAATCAATTACAAGCCTCTTCATTATTAAGCATTATCACTAATGATTCAGATTGGGGTGAGTGGCCTAATTCATTTAATGGTGTTGGGCTTGTTGGTGTAACTGTTGAGGCGGGTTTAGACGGATTAGATGTAGCCATTACTCCCTTAGATACTTCAGATGTTGGGGTTTTAGTAATGAGCACTCAAACACAAGATGGAAATACTGCTCCTGTATTATTGGATCCAACTTATGAAGATGGTACCCTAAGTGTTACCTATATTGATAATGAAAATAACCTAGCAACAGACCATAGCGTTTTTATAGAAGATATGGGTTTTAATATGATTCCAAATAGTCATGTTTATTCAGAAGGGGTCATTTTTAGTGCTGAGGTTGGAACAGGATATAATTTAGCGACCTTTACATTTAGTGATGGGGCTGAGCTTGTTTCACTTGATTTTGATTTAGGTGGTAGTTCTTGCACGTTTGTTGGTGATGTTAACGGTGATGCACAAATTAATGTATTAGACATTGTATTAACCACAAATATTATATTATGTCAAGATTGTCCAGGAAATTATGATGAGTGTGCTGACCTTAATGGAGATGGTTCTGTCAATGTGCTTGATATTGTTTCCCTTGTAAATGTCATTCTAGGTAACAGATAATTATTTTAATTTTTTACTGAAAATAAAAAGGGAGCATAATTGCTCCCTTTTTTTAGACTAAAATTTAAAATTTCTTTCTATTCAACCATATCATCAGCATCTTCCACTAACTCTTCTAAGTTTATTTCTCCTTCTTCTCCCATTTTTTTTGCAGTGCCAACTATTTCAAGTTGTGCTTTTTCAATTTCTTTTTTTGATAGTGGTTGCGTGTATGGTTCAAACATTTTTTGTTTTCTTTTGGGTAAATATGTTATGATATTATTTATAACATCTTGATCATAACTTTTACATGCTTTTGCTAAATCTTCTACATCAATATCTGGATTTCTCCAAAATACTTTCATAGTGTGTTCTGGCATTTCTAACAAATCCTCAAATGCTAAAAAGTATTTTTTTATTGCTGCGTACAGTTCTGCATCTTCATTAGCAATTTGTTCTAAATATTGTTCTGCTTCTTCTGTTCCCATTTGATTGAGTAAGGTAGCAATACTTTTAGGTCCTCCTCTTGTAAACTCTTTTGGTCCTGGGATAAAGGTTATTTTATTTTTTAATTCTTGAGCTACATTAACAACGCCTTCTAATGGAATATCTTTTAGGTTTCCAAGCTCCATAATCACTGCATGTTTATCTGTTGAGCTTAGTCTGTTTAATATGTTCATTTGTCTTTTTTGGCTAAGCTGATCTATAGCCAAAGCTATAACCTTCGGTGGTTCTGTGTTAATTAAATAAAAAACTTGCTCATCATTTAAATCATGTAAAAAAGAAAATAGTTTATCTTCAGTATTATTTTTTTTATGGTATTGCCTGCTCATCATTTTAAAATAATATTCCTCAACAATAGCTTTTTTTGTTGCAACCGGTATATTATGTAGCTCGCGTGATCTAATTCTGATTCTCATAATATCAGACTCTGCAATATTTTGAAACATGCTTAAAGCTAGAGCTTCTCCCAAAACTTGAAATAAAATTGCTGCTTTATCTAGTCCTGCTATGTTATTAATATCATTATACATAGTTAGTTCTCTTCTTTGTTGTCATTATCAGTATCTGAATCTGAGGAACCATCATCTAGCCAATCTTTAACAATTTGTGTTGCTCCATCTTTTTCACTCACGCTCATTGATACAGCAGACTGCCTTAGAGATTGCAGTTCTGATCGTTGTACTTCAGTGTTTTGATGTGCTTGTGTTTCTGGGTATGATGCTGTTTCTAAATCAGGCCCATTAGTCTTTTCATTATTATCTGAATTGTTGTTTGTTGTTGTTTTTGGTTTTAAATAAACAGTTTTTTTGTTTTTTGTGATAACTAAAATTAAAATTAACAATAATAAAACAACAGCAATAATCATTAACCACATTTGAGCGGATATTTTATTACTTCCCATAGATGGTTTTTTTGTATATAAATCTGATCTTGTTTCATCTGATATAACACCACCTGGAATTTCTTCCCCTTGGATTTGCATTTTTATTAATCCTAAAAGTTCTTTTTTAGTGTTTTCTTCAGAAGCAATTCTGCCTCGAACTGCTTCATCTAGTTTAATTGATGTTAATATATAAAGAGAGTCTTGTTTTTCTCTATATTTTTGTTCAATGCTTTGCAAGTTTTCTAATCTTAG
>CAYSDL010000045.1:0-8347 GCA_964429875.1 uncultured bacterium | reverse complement strand
TCTGCTTTTTGTCCAAAAAGAAAAGATGAAATTATAAATGTTAATAAAATGACTGTTTTATTGTTTTTCATATCTGTGCTCCTAAAGCATTAATTGTTAGTAAATACAATTTTTATTCTTCTGTTTTTTTCCATTTGAGACTGCGTTGCATTTTGTTCTCTAATGATGCCATCGTTAACTTTTCCACTTCTCACATCATACCAAGAAACCCCCGCTGGCCACCTATCCGCATATCCTGACGCTTGTAACCTTCCTGAATTTACACTTTTTTTTATTAAATAATTTACAACATTTGATGCTCTCGCCGCAGATAATTCCCAATTTGTTGGATATATTTTTTTTAGTTGTTCTGGAATTGGGGCGTTGTCTGTGTGCCCCTCAATAATCACCATTCGAAAATCCTCTTTGTTTAATAATATCTTTTTGGCTGCACTATTTAGAACCGCTTTTAGTGTTGGTTTTATTGTTGTGCTCCCAGAGCTAAAACAAATATCTCCATCCATTTCTAGTGCAACTCCCCTTGGATCTTCAATTACGTTAGCTACATCTTTAATATCTAATTTTTCAACAATTTCTTCAAATTCTTGTTTTATTTCATATTGAGACTGTATTGTTCCCTCTTTGCCTGCTTCTTTTTGCATTGCGTCTTGTATTTGTGACATTTTTACTGGGTCTGGTGAAGACATTGAATACATCATTACAAAAAAAGCAAAGAGAAGAGTCATCATGTCTGCATAGGTTAAAAGCCAGCCTTGCTTAGGCTCTTCTTTTTTTTCTTCAGGTTGAGTAACTGGATCGTTATTCATCATCTTGGAATTGTTTTCTTTCTTCTGGCGGTATGTGTGCTGTTAATAAATCTTTAACATCTAAGGGGTGTCTTTTTTGCCAAATTAATAAAATGCCCTCAATCATCAACTTGTGTGCATCTGCATTTTCTTTATTTCTTAATTCTAATTTTTCTGAGAAAGGAATAAAAACTAAGTTTGCAAGCACTGAGCCATAAAATGTTGTAACAAGAGCAACAGCCATAGCAGGCCCCATAGCTGCTGGGTCGCCCCCCATATTAAATAACATAAAAACTAAGCCTATTAAAGTTCCAACCATTCCAAAGGCTGGAGAAAAAGTGCCTAGCGTTTTCATTAAATCTGATTCATGCGACTCTCTTTTAAATCTAAATTCTTCTCTTCGAGTTAATATTTGCTTAATATCATCATATTTCATTCCATTAACAATAAAAACTAAACCGTCTTTTATAAAATGTGTTTGAGTTGTTTCAAGATGTTTTTCTAGTTCTGCAGTTCCTTGTTTATTAGCTTCTGAGGCTTTAATTAATTCTGTAACAAGATCAGGTAAAATAAATTTTGGCTTTGTTACAACAAATTTTATGAGTGAAAAGACTCGTAAAATTTCCTTTAATCTAAACCCAATAGCTGTTGCTGCCATGGTTCCACCAAGAACAATCATCATGCTAGATGCTGACCAGAATTTTGCAAGCTCTGCCATATCATATGAAGCCTCTAAAAGCATAGCAAAAATAATTAAAGCTATTCCTGTGATTAATCCAATAATGGTGGCAATATCCATAAAATTCTCCTTTTAATTTGATAAAACATCTGGGTTAACATTATTTATTTTAATGCTTGCCAGCATTTGTCTAACCTCAACATATTCTGGATCTAATTGAAGTGCAATGTTCCAATTAATTGTTGCACGATCTATATCTCCTAATTTATAATAAATTGATCCTTTTCTTGCATATATATATGCTAAATCTGGTAAATATTTTTGTGCCTGATCAACTTCAAAGAGCGCCTGCTTATAATCATCTAAATAATAATTTTGTAATGAATTTGATAAATGTTTCATTGCTTGATTAATTTCTGATTGAGAAATTCGTTGATTAAGATATTGCATATAAATTGAATCTTGCAAGATTTTTGTTTCATTGCTTAGTGACATGTTTGTTTTTTGTTGTGTGTGTAGATCTTGATTTAACATTAATAATGAGTCATTGATATTTTGAAAAGCTTGATTGATGTTTATAGCTAAATGATTGAGTGTTCTATCAGCGCACTCTTCATTTAATAAAAGGGGTTCGTGCCAATTTGTTTCATCTATAGATAGATAGCAGGGCTGTTCTATTGTATCATAATGATTGCTGAGATCACTTTGATTGTTTGTTGGTATTTTAAAATCTAATCCCATAGATATACCGGGTGAATCATTATAAATAGATTGTGTGTTTTGGTTTTCCAGCGTATTAAACTTAACAATGTTTTCAAAATGAGTAATACCTATTCTTAAATAAGTATTTTTAGTTGGGTGTAATCCTGTAGCAACATTAATACCTGAGCCATCATAATCTGCTAAAATTTTTAATCCTCCCAGTTTTGG
Organism: uncultured bacterium; assembly: GCA_964429875.1. Lineage (GTDB taxonomy): Bacteria > Fidelibacterota > Marinisomatia > SCGC-AAA003-L08 > D37C17 > CAYSDL01. The sequence continues at coordinate 5,953 of CAYSDL010000045.1, read as the reverse complement.
GAATAGCGGTGTTAAGATATTTAGGCCTGCAAAAAAATCTGGGGATTTAGCAATCCCTGTTTCATAATCATATGAATCAGAATTAATTTTTCCTGTTCCAAAACCAATAGCGCTTTGTAATTTAAATTGATTTCCCAGGTTTATGTTTTTATTAATCAAACTTAAAAAAGCAGAGATTTGGTTTTCTGATTCAGCATGATATATAATATCTTGTATTCCAACATTAATAATAAAATTATCCCTACTATAAACTTCTTTATTAAAGTGAAATGAAAATTCTGCTTCGGGCGTTTCTTCTGATGTGTTTGATCGTGCTCGCTGAGAATAAGAAACTCCATATTCAAAGCCATTTAAGCTCGTTGCTTTAAAGTGTATTGATTTAGAAGAAATTTTTTGATCTATATTGATTATTTCTGTTGATAGCCCAACAAAATAATTGTTTGATTTTTGGATTAGAGAAGATGGTGTTCTTATAAACATCCCGGGCCTTGAAAAGGCCACTCTAGAATGCGAATATAAATTTGTTATAAACAAACAAATTAAAATGTATTTAACTAAATAATGCGGTTTGTTAGTAGTCATCTATATTAATATCATATAAATAAAAGATTGCCTTTATGTTAATATTGTTCAAAATCTATATCGTATTTCCAGCTCATAACATTTCCAAAGCTTCTTGGGATAGTTAATGAGAAATCTGCTAATGCTTTTGGTTCTATGCTTGAATCAGAAATTTTTGTACTATCTGCATCAAAATAATGTGTTGTCCCATTAACAAATACTGTAAATGTTTTTGGCTCTAAGGTCTTTGACCAGTCTCTATATAAAGTCATGTGGATTTTTGCAAAATCTGCTCTTTGTCCACCTGTATTTTTTAATTGTCCGCTAAGCACTGTATTTCCAATATCATCTATAGAGGTGTTGATGTTGCCCAATAAAATAACATTTGCTGGGCTCTTATAAAGAAGTTCGCCATCTTCAATTTCAGTGTTTTCCTCAAAATCAACATCTGGGAAAGCTGGAATGTCTTCTTTGGCTAGATGATGTGATAGAACTCTTGTAATTCTGTTTCTTTCTATGTTCAGCTTTCCAATTAATGTTTCTATTGTTACATATTGATCATCTTGATACACAACACTGCCATAATAGATGGTTCCATTATCCATAATAATCTGCTGGTTAAAAAGAGAATAGGGGTTGCTAAAAATATTAGTGCTCTCACCTTTGGATGATAATTCTTTTTCAAGATGTTTGATTTTTGCTTTTAATATAGCAATTTGTTGGGTGTTGTCATCTGAAGAAGAGGAAACACTATCAAGCCTTTTGGCTGTTAATATATCATCTCTTTCAATATCGTTAGAGGACTGAGTGTTGTCAACTATTTCTTGTTTTGATACGTCGGAAGATGGCTGTTTATTTTTTTTAGAATTATTAAATAAACTAAAACCACAGTTACTAATAAAGATACATATGAAAAAGTAGAAAGTGATTTTATAAAGACTATTATTCATATTAGGGGCCTTTATTGTTGTTTAGTAATTTAGTTATTCTGGTCATTAATAATCTATTAAAAAATTATATAGTTATTATCTTATAATTAATTTTAACTATTATTTTTAAATTATGTAAAATAAATAATCGGAAAAAACATCTTTTATGCAAATTAAATTATTAAAATCTAAAATTCATAGGGCAACAGTTACAGATGCCAACCTTGATTATGAAGGGTCTATTTCAATTGATGAATCATTAATAGAGGCTGCAGGTCTTCAATTATATGAAAAGGTGCATGTTTTAGATATTACAAATGGAAATAGAGTAGAAACATATGTTATTAAGGCTCCCCGTAGTTCAAAATCTATTTGTATTAATGGTGCAGCTGCTCATTTAATTAAGCCTAATGATACTATAATTATTCTTTCCTATTGTCTTATTGAAAAAGAAAACACAGAAAATCATTCTCCTGTTTTTGTTAAAGTTAATAACCAAAATGAAATCGTAGATTGAAAAAAATTACTGTTCAAGATATAAAGCAATTTAAAAACGACCCCTCTGTTTTTGCTACCTTAACAGCCTATGATTTTACATCGGCTCAAATTCTTGATGATGCTGGGATACCTTTGATTTTAGTTGGTGATAGTGCCTCTATGACAATTTATGGGTATGATACAACCGTCCCTGTGTCTATGGCTGAAATGATGCTTGTTGTAAAAGCTGTAACAAGAGGTGCTAAAAATAGTTTGGTTGTTGCTGACATGCCTTTTTTGTCTTATCAGCCCTCAATTGAAGAAACGATTAAAAATGCTGGCATGTTTATTAAAGATGGTGGTGCTTCTGCCGTAAAGCTTGAAGGTGGTATAAATGTTGAACAACATATAAAAAAATTAGTTGATTTTGGAATACCTGTTTTGGGTCATGTGGGATTAACTCCTCAGTCTTACCATCAGCTGTCTGGTTATAGTATTCAAGGGAAAACTCCAAACGAAGCGCAAAAAATTATTGATGATGCTAAGGCTGTAGAGGATAGCGGGGCCTTTGGTGTTGTCCTTGAATGTATACCTGAAAAGCTTGCTCAAAAAATCACTGAGAAATTATCAATTCCATCGATTGGTATTGGTTCTGGAAATGCTTGTGATGGCCAAATTCAAGTTTTTCATGATATTATGGGATTATCAAAAAACAAGCCTCCAAAACATGCCATGCAATATGATTCAATATATAGCAATATGCTTGATGTTGTTAAAAAATATAAATCTGATATAGAAAATTCTTAAAAATGAAAATTCTTAAAACTGCAAAGGCGTTTTTTGATTGGAGATCAAAGACAACTTCCTTTGTAGGTTTTGTTCCAACTATGGGGGCCCTACATCAAGGTCATTTATCCCTTGTTAATAAATCTAAAGAGATGTGTAAAAATAGCGTGGTTTCAATTTTTCTTAACCCCGCTCAGTTTTCTCCAAACGAAGATCTTAAATCGTATCCAAAAACCTTAGAAAATGATATTGATTTATTAAAAGATCTTGATGTTGATGTCTTGTTTTTACCCGATGAAGAAGAAATGTATGTTAATGTCAAAGATGTTGATATTCCGCCTTCTTCTTTATTTGAAAGGCTAGAGGGACAATCTAGGCCTCATTTTTTTTATGGGGTTACTAAAATTGTGTCAAAACTATTTAATGTTGTTGATCCAACACATGTTTTTTTTGGTGAAAAAGATGCACAGCAATTAATTATTATAAAAGAAATGATTGCGCAAATGAATTATGAAATTGCTTTGGTGTCATGCCCTACTATAAGAGATAAAAATGGATTAGCTCTTAGTTCTAGAAATCATTATTTATCTATTAATGAGCAATTGGAGGCTTCTTGCTTTAGTAGGGTTTTATTAAAAATTAAAAAGGCTATTGATGAGGGTGAATTAAGTTCTAAAATTTTAAAAAAACAGTTTAAAGAAAATTTATCTAAAAATAAAAAAATAAAGTTAGATTATATTTCAATAGCTAATAAAAAAACATTAAATGAAATTGATGTTGTTGCTGGGAATGTATTAATTAGCGCGGCTGTATATTTTAATGATGTAAGATTAATAGATAATTTTACTTATCAATCTTCAACATAATGTGTCCCTTTGCTTTCTCGCGCTTCAACGCTTGATGAAATAATCGCAAGAGCTGTTTGCGCTCCATTTCTAAGAGAAATAACATTATTATCTAGTTTGCTTTTTTGATAGGTGTGTTCAACTTCTGATTGCAGGTTTCTTAGAATATTCATAGCTGTATGTAATTTTTCCTGAGATCTAATGAGTCCTGCAAGATTCCACATAGTATTTTTAATGGTTAGCCATTCCTGGGCTATTTGTGCTTTATCAACACTCCCTCTGCCTTGCTCCCATTTGTTCATTGGAGGAAAATAATTATCATCATCTTTATCTTCAATGGCATCTTTTCCAGAATAATGTCCCCACACTAAGCATTCAAGAAGGGAGGTGCTTGCCAATCTATTGGCCCCATGGACCCCGCTGCAGGCAACTTCTCCAACTGCATAAAGCCTTTTAAGGGATGTTTTCCCCACCAAATTAACTCCAACGCCTCCACAATTATAGTGTGCTGCCGGTACTATAGGAATAGGTTCCCTTGAAATATCAATTCCTTTACTTAAACAGTAATTATATATTGTGGGGAATCTTTTTATAAGCCACTCTTTATCTTTGTGTGTGATATCTAAAAACATACAATCTGATTCTTCTTTTAGCATTTGAATGTGTATAGATCGTGAGACTATATCTCGTGGAGCTAATGCTCCAAGCTTATGATAATCTTGCATAAACTCGTTTCCAGATGCATTAATCAATTTAGCTCCCTCTCCCCTAAGTGCTTCTGAAATCAAGAATCTTCCTGAGGGGTGATAGAGCGCCGTGGGGTGAAATTGAATATAATGTAAATTAAAGCACCTTGCGCCTGCTCTCCACGCCATCGCGATACCGTCCCCAGTTGATTCTTTAGGATTTGTTGTATGTAAAAATAATTGGCCAATGCCTCCACTTGCTAAAATTGTTTTTGATGCGAGCATTGCAACAACATTATTGCTGTTTTTATTTAAAACCATTGCTCCAAAACATGCTGGCTTCTTGTAAATATCTGTTGAAACAGTTGAGTTGTGTGAAAAGGTTAACAGATCAATCGCCATGTGGTTTTCTAAAATTTCAACATTCTTTAATGACTGCAAATAAGATAATGCTGCTTTATGAATGCTTTGCCCTGTCTGGTCTGCTTTATAAATAACTCTGGGTTCACTATGTGCCCCCTCTGATACACGTTTATAGTTTTCCTTTTCTTGATCAAAGTTTGTTTGCAGTTTATCTATTAAAATTTCTTTAACAAGTTTTGGTCCATTTTCACATAAATGATCTACTGCTTCTTCCCAGCAGTGCCCGGCTCCTGCCTGCATAATATCTTTTTTAAGTTTTTCCGGGGAATCATTTAAGCCTTTATAAACAATGCCTCCCTGTGCCCATGGAGTGTTCCCTGAAACAAGCTCTTTTGTTTTAGTGATAATGGTGACTTTTTTTCCGTTTTGTGCGGCAGTAATCGCGGCAGTCATCCCGGAAAGTCCAAGTCCAATGATTAAAATGTCTGTCTTTTTTTGGTTCATTTTAAATCAAGGCTAATGTCTTTGCTTTTTATATTGTGGGTAAGTGCGCCCATCGAAATACCATTTACTCCTTTTATGCAGTAGTCATCAATATTTTCTGAATTAATCCCCCCAGATAATTCAATGTAAATGTTCTTTCCATTTTTATGGGACCTGATATGTTTAATTGTTTCTGGAAGTGTTTCTGGAGAAAAATTATCCAGCAAAATGGATGTTGCTCTTGTTTCAAGCGCTTCATTTAACTGCTCTTTGGTGTCTACTTCTACTTCAATATCTTTATTTGGGTTTTTAGAGGCTGCTTTTTCTACCGCATCTTTTAAATTGGGATTGCCAATAAGGTGATTATCTTTAATCATCACCGCATCTTTTAGACTAAATCTGTGGTTTGTGCCACCACCGACACTAACTGCAAACTTTTCAAATTCTCTTAATCCGGGTGTTGTTTTTCTTGTGTCCAATAACTGAATTTTATGTTTTTCTAATTTTTTTGCAAGCCTGTTGGTTGTTGAGGCAATACCACTTAACCTTTGTAGCAAATTTAAAATGACTCTTTCTTTTTTTAGAATTATGTCTGATGATCCTCCAATGCTTGCAATTGTGTCTCCTTGTTTAAAGTGAGTCCCATCATTTTTAAGGGTAATAATAAAGCAATCATCAAATCCCTGTTTAATAATTTCTTTGCCTGCAAACACCATATCTTCTTTGGCAATAAAGTGAGCTTCTACTGTTTTGTTCTCTTGCTGGGTTGTGTTTGTTGTGATGTCTTCAGAAATATTGTCTTCATTAAAAAATTCTTGTAGTT
>CAYSDL010000044.1:0-11058 GCA_964429875.1 uncultured bacterium | reverse complement strand
ACCATCTAATGATACACTAATAGCATCTTGGATTTGAAGAGCTCCACCTTCTTGGTTAGGACTATAAGAGGTATTACCTGAAATACTTCCACCATTCATAATAAATGTTTTTACTGAAACACTAACTCCCCCTCCATTGCTCGCAGTATTATTAATAATATTTACATTATTTAAAATAACATCACCATTTGCCAATATTCCTCCACCATATTCATTGTCAGATTGATAGCCACCTTCATTATTTGATATAGTAGCATTCGTAATGGTGACCGTGCTTTCATCATTAATAAGTATTCCACCACCTCCGCCAGTCATTGATTGATTTTCTAGCACATCAACATTATTCAATTCTAGATTAGATGCAACTATTAAAATTCCTCCACCATAGATTGAGCCTACATTGCCTATGATAGAAATATTTTCAAGAATAGAATTTGATGAATAAATAGACATGCCTCCACCACCATATAAAGAAGTATTACTTGTAACAATAAGATTTTTTAATATTGGGCTTGCACTATTTACATAAATACCACCACCTCCATCTCCATCATTATCACCAAAACCATTATATATTGTAAATCCTTCTAATAATGCAGATGAATCTTCTCCATTATTAAATGTTATTATGCTACCATTTAGCAATCCATCAATAATAGTTGTTTCTCTATCTTCTCCAATTACAGCTATATTCTTCCCATTAAAGTTAATATTCTCATAATAAGTACCTGCAGCAACAAATACTGTATCACCATCAGCTGATGCATTAATTCCTTGTTGTATGGTTTCAAAATCATCTGGGACATGGATTGTACCAGTTTGCGGTTCATCTGATAGACATCTAACTGATAGGTGATTTTCTTTATCAGGACAACTACGTTGTATTTCATAGAATTGATAATAAATGCTACGGGCTAATGAAGTTTGTACTGAATTTGTGGACGCTGTCCAAAACTGAGCTTCTAAACCTAAGTTACCTGAACCCCAATTATACCCTCCAGGAAGCGCAGAAAAATTTGATTGATTAGTTGCTCCTTGATTAGGTGGATTCCAATATTCTGTTCCAGTTGTTTTTAATTTTCCTCCAACATTTGGTGAACCTCCATCTGGGTTTGCATTAAAACAACCACAACAATTATAATCACCATAAGACAGACCATTCACTGAATCCCAATAAGTATCAGGGTCATCACCTAAAAATATTTCTAATTGTATAAATTCTTCTTCACTTGGAACATGCCAACCTTCAGGACATACTTCTCTATCATCAATTACATTATAAAATGAATATTGAGCCCCATAAGTATTGTAATAATCTTCACTCCATTCTTCATAATCATCTATACAATAATAATCATTACAAATAGCATCTCCATTATTATAATGAGTTACTTTTAGATTCTCAGCCATCCATAATTGTTGTCCTATCTGCACTGTTTCATATACATTGCCATCAATATCAGTGACAGTACTATAAACAAAGGATAATAATATGATTGCAAATAATTTCATGTTGGAATATACACATATCACTTGCAGCAAATCAATACCAACAGTAAGTTATTCCACTGACTCTAGGCTGACTATACGGGGTGTTTTTTAAAATAATCTTTTTCTAAAAATCAATCTTGAAATAATAGATATTAAAAATCTAAATATTCTCATTCTAAGTAACTTATTTATCCTTAATGTTTGATAGATACTTTTAAAGAGGTATTTTTTTTTGTTATAAGTATAAACAATTATAATAATTGCTAATACTATTAAAGATATTCTAATCATTGCATCCTATTATCTACAGAGACAAGAATTTACAAAATATTTTCAAAAAATTATATCACAATGGGCATGGGTGTTGTTTTGATGTTGCCTCCCCCATCAAATGGTCTTGTGGGGTTGGGAATTGGGTTATAAATCAAGAATGATATTTATAAGAGAAACAACATCAAGAATATTAACTAAACCATCTGAGCTAATATCAGAATTATCATAGCAGGTATTTAACAAAATACAATCAATCATTAAAATAATATCTAACACATCTAACATATAATCTGAATTTAAATCTCCCATAACATATTCATTGCATATAGAAGTATCTTGATAATCAATAACTAAATTATTCCCTAAACAATTTGGGTATGGAGGACATAATTGATTATTAGCCATATACACTAATGAGGGATTATCAAAATCACATATACTTTCTGGTATTTGACCTGAGATTTGGTTGTCATTTAAAATTAAGTAATCTATTTGAGATAGTTCCCATAGTGATTCAGGTAAGATAGATATATCATTATATGATAAATATAGAACATCCAAGCCATCTAGATTGCCTATGTTTGAGGGGATATTAGTGATTTCTTTATTAGATACATCTAAATAAGAAAGTCTACTATTTGACCATATTTGAAAACCGATTTCTAAGGGATGTAATCCTTCTAAGCTATTATTTAACTCTATTAATTCACTCAGAACATTTAAATCTTCTTGTAAATAACAATTCAAATTATAAAATTCATATTCATCACTACAAACTTTACCATCTTTATCCACTTTCATCAAAAAACTTACATTTTCTACCTCAGAATCACCTGCTAAAATATATCCATTATCATTAGTTTGTTTGATTGAATAACAATATTCAGCATTCAACCAATTAGAGTTGTTAAACTTAATACTTTTCATCCACATATTTTCATCAAAATAACAATTCCCAAGAACATCAGGGCTACATGTTTCACCTAAATAATTAGTTTTTATTATAAAAATTCCATCTAAATAATTGCCGCCAGAGATGACATATCCCCCATCATTTGTTTGATACATAGAATAAGCTATAGTGCTTGAAAAATTACTTTCACTATAATATTCTTTTACCCAAATATTTTCGTTTTCATAACAATTTTGAGATAATGAATAATCACATGAATTTCCATCTGAATCAAGCTTTGCTAATATTGATGATAAATTACTATTTCCACCTATAATTAAATAACTTGAATCAGGGGTTTGTTGTATTTCTCTTAAGATTGTATTAGGGAATGACTTAACCCATTTTTGTTCATCCTCATAACAAAAATTATTATCAAAATAATCACATGTTTGACCATATGAATCTGTTTTTATAACTAAACTATTTGGATTCAGCGCAGTGCTTGTAAAGGCTGTTAGAATATACCCACCATCATTTGTTTGCTGAACAGAAGATGCATGAAATAATCCTGGTCCATTGTAATCAAAAAATTCTGACCAAATAAGTTCACCAATATTATTGATTTTAATTAATACAGCATTCGAAGTTGCATTTGCAGAAATGATGAAACCATTATCATCTGTTTCATTAATAAAGAAACGATAAAAAAATTCATGAAAGCTCCACTCAAATCCAAAAGTTAAATTATTTAAATGTTTTTGAGCCCATTCTAACTGTCCATTATAACTAATTTTTATTATAATCACACTTCCATCTTCATCTCCGGAAGACTCTCCAACAACAATGTATCCGCCATCACTAGTTTTAATAATTGTTTCTCCTATAGATTTATATTCATCTAAATAAGTAAAGACCCATTTATTTTCATTCTCAAAACAACTCCCTGTTTCTTGATAATCACAAGTATTCCCTTCTGAATCTGTTTTAACAATAGTTAAATCATACCCAGAGCTATTTCCAAAAGGCAATGATAATGAACCAGTATATATATATCCACTATCATCTGTTTGTATCACTGAAAGGGCTTTATTGCTATCATAAAACTGAAACCACCCCTGGCAATAAATAATATTATTTATAGTGATAAGTAGAATAATATACTTTTTCATCTAAGCTCCATTTCCATATAAGAATATACACATATCACTTGCAGCAAATCAACTGCAACAGTAAGTTATTCCACTGACTCTAGGCTGACTATACGGGGTGTTTTTTAACGTTTTTTTAACAATTCGAGGGAATATTGGGAATTACAAAAAACCCCTCTTTATCGAAGGGGTTTTGGTGTGGACGTGGTAGGACTCGAACCTACGACCACCGCCTTGTAAGGCTGATTTGTAATCCCTAAAATAAGAGATTTCTCTCATAACTGACTATGGCTTGACCATTAGATGATTATACTATGGCTTCAATATACAAATCGCCTAATGAAAACGGCACTATAACCTATTATGGTTCTGTTTATATAGATGGCAAGCGATTTAGAAGGAGACTTGCCAACTCCAGAGCTGCTGCCTTAAAAGAATTAAAGAAGTGGGAATACGATTTACTGATTCAGAGGCAAAACGCGTCCATAAAGGCTCGAAAACAAATTAATCATACAAGGCTCTCATTCTTAAGAGATATTGAATTATCAGGTATATCAGACAAATCATTACAAACCATCAAATATTCAACGCGATTCTTCATGGAGTATTGTCATTCATTTGATATTGAACATATCAATGATGTCATTCCTGAGATTGCAAAAAACTATATATCTAAAAGAGCAGCAAAGAAAATCAGCAATATTTACAAAGCAAATACAGATGGATACACAAGACGCATATCTCCTGCTACATTGAATAAAGAAATACAATATCTTAAACGTTACTTTGAATATTGTGTTGATATGGATTGGATTAATAAAAATCCATTTAGGAAAGTCAGATATTTTAAGGTTCAAAAAATACAAAGATATTATTTTACAGAACCTGATATTAGGATGATATTTAAGAATGCTGGCAAGTTCTATGATTTTTATTATTTTCTACTACATACTGGTTTAAGAGCTACTGATACTTTTAGGTTAAAACCCTGTCATATTATTGATAATTATTTGAAGATAAAAATGAATAAAACAGGCGACTTTTTGAACATACCTTTACCAGAGAATATTTTATCAATTTTATCCTCAAGAATGGGCAATTTCAGGCTGTTTATGGAGGTTCTGTCTGATAGGCAAAGAAAAAACTGCACAAAACTTATACAATCGCACTTTTCACCATCATTTGTACGTAAAAATAATATCAATTTACATACGTTCAGGCATACCTATGCACATACAATGCTGGACAAGGGAATGCCAAAAGAAGTACTTCAAACACTGCTTGGTCATCGCAGTATTAAAACAACAGAGATTTATGCAAATTGGATGAATAATAATGAATTGGAAAAATATGTATAAGAATTCTTAAGTTTTGATATGGGTTTAATTCTAATTGTATTAGGGATAATATTTATTGCTTTCTTAAAAAATAAGAAGGTATGGATTAAATTAAGGCTATATGCTCAAAGCAAACATAATTCCCCTATACATTTAAAATTTCTATTTATTTTTATAAGCTTTATTATTTTTATTTTTATTCCACTATTCTTGCTCATACCATATGATTCATATTCAATGACCTGGGATACATATTTTGCTGAACAATTAAAGTTAAATCCATACTATCTAACAACTGATGAAGGGAGAAAGCTCTACACAATATACATGACTTTACCTACAATGATTCTTTTAGCTATAATACTTAATGGCTTTTACTGTTTTACATTTTTTACTTTCAGATTGTTTAAACCTAAAAAGTAATTCATCTATTTACAATCAAGTGAGGTTTAGAATCAACCTCAAATAACTATATAACAATAACCCACCTATATTCCACCACTGATAATGATTGATATGATAAAAGAGTCATCAAATTAATAATCTTTCTGAATAATATCCATATAATCAACACAGCAATGTTCTCGTACGCGCACGCGCACTATACATAGTACTAATATATAGTACTTTTAATAGTACCTTGAATAGTACTGGTATAAAAGAAAAAATTAAAAATAAAAAAGAAAGTATATTTTACTTTACTGCAAAAACAAAAAACATGGCTGCTCAACAGAGTTGTTTATTAAGCAATATATCTTTTGTTATATTTATATCAAACAATATATGACAGCGTTTTATAATAGTGTTAATATCAATATCTCTTATACGCTTTGCCTTTCTATCAAAATCTTTCACTGAATTTTTACAATACATTAAAATGTATTCTTTATTGTTTTTCCTGATTTGTATAACTGTATCATTAAACTGTTCTTGAAATAATATTGTGTATTTACTTTTCATTTTATCTCCTTTTTAAATACAAAAACCCCACAGCAGAATTGTTGATAAACGTTTCCACTGCGGGGTTCCAATTAATGCAATTGTTTTTAATTGCTGTTTTTATTTTGTGTTCAAAAAACAAAAATCTCCAACAATAATTGCCAGAGATTTCTTACAGTAAGGTTTAATTGCTAATTTTTATCAACAATATTTACTGTTTTTATTTTGTGTTTTTATTTACTGTTTTTGAAAACCAATAAAATCACACTTTTAAGACGAGGATATTGCTACCTTCATCACTTTTAATGTAAATTAATTTATATTGTAATCCAACTTATTTTTTAGACCAAAGTGGTACATGAAATTCTAAAATGAATGTTGATTTTGATAAATCTATGTAATCATTAGTAGTTAATAATACAGCATCATTATCTGGGTTACCATTGCAATCATTAACATGACAATCTACATTTCCCCAAGCCAAATGTCCTTCCTCGTAATAATTGTAATCACTTCGTAAGTTATTTATTAAGTAACCATCTCTACCACTTTGAAATTTAAATGTTAAAAAATTAAAAATTGGTAATGTAGCATATGGAGATTTACTTTCTACATCATATCCTATCGTCAGTAAGCCTGATGTTCCATTTGGATTTTCAACCTTATCAAAAAATCCTGCATACATACTTGATACCATTAAAAACCCTATTAAAAATGATTTAAAATCTTTCATATTTTCTCCTTTATTTATCCTATTTATTTGCCTTACAAGATTATAAAATTTGATGTTCTTCTTCACTTATTTAATATGGGGCATCATATTTATTATACATATAAGACCAATATATAATCCCTGCTATTGCTGGAGCATAAGAAATAATACCATAACTATTGAACAACATATAAAATCCTGTTCCCATAAGTAACCCTGTTGGAATCCAAACAAATGCAGTAAATGGTTTTTTATTATCATCATCTTTTAATTCTTCATCAATTTTATCAATTAATAATTTTTGTTTTTTACCACAAAATCTACATAACTGTGCTTCAAAATATATTTCTTCTGCACAATATCTACATAATTTTATTTCTCTTTCTTTCATATTTTATCCTTTATGTTATATCTAAATAAATTCCATTTAAGTAGTTAAGGTAATATTTATATTCTCATTAAGCCTGCAACAGTACCACCAAAAATCATCATTAAAGCCATCCAAATTAAAAATAAAATTATCATTGCTGGTATTGATGCAATTACCCATTTAACCATAAATGTTACCATTGAACCAAATTCCATATTAAAATCAACAACTTTAACTGGTTGAGGAGATTTTTCTTTCTTTGTAGTTATTTTTGCTGATTCAAGTTCACCTTTTCCACCACAAGCAGGACAATTATCTTTATTTTTTTCATCTATATAATTTCCACATTTTTCACATTTTATATTTGCCATTTCTCTCCTTATTTGTCATTATTTTTCTTATTGTTGGTAGCCCATATAACACATAGTATCCAACCTATAAATGTCCACCCCAAAAATATATTTATTATTAACAAACCTTGTGGATTACTATGGTTTTTATTCTCTTTAACTAAATTGTATGGATACAGATATACATACTTAACTAACACATAAATCACTACAATACATAATGGGAATAATATTATCTTTGCCCATATTGGTAGATTTTCAGGGTTACCACCCATAAATTGTAGCAAAAACATCATTAAACATAATACTCCAACTGCCTTTCCAATTCTCTTCCAATCTACACTCATATTTATTCCTTTTTAATTAAACATAAATCTTCTTTTGTAAAAATATATCAATATTAGGGAATTAATCATTAATCCATATATTGTTGTTGAAAGTCCCCAAGCAATTGAATAAACAATAGCATAAACAATGCCTTGAACAAAAGTTGCATATACAACCTCTACATAAAATGCTATTAAACCCCAATATTTTCTTTGATATAATCCTATTGATTGAATTAAGAATAATATTGCAAAACCAACATTTAAATATGCTTCTATTGGAGAACTTTCTTGAGTTGCTAAATAAACTAAATATGGTGTCCCTATAAACCCACAAATAATATATAATTGTCCAAATCTAAATGGTAAATCTTTCATTATTTAATCTTTGTCCACACTACTTCGCCTTTTTTAGTTTTCTTTGCTACCCATTCACTATTGGCTACCTTTTCACTTTTGCCTACATAGAATGTTTGTTCAAAAATCAATGGGAATAATTCATCATCTAATCCATTACCCATAACTAACTCATACATCATTGGGTGTTTGTTCCATTGCTCATCAGTAGCATACATACTTAATAATTCTTCTACATCTGTATCGTGGCTACTCCATCTTTCATTTACTTCCATTTGTAGAATTTGACCACATCTACCTAAGAACTCAGTATCAGTCATTTCATCTTCTTTTGCTATTTCCCATTCTTTTTTAGTGTGTTTCTTATCCATTAAATATCACTCCCATAAATTGCCATCTGGACGACTTGGGGCTTCTATTGGATTATCCCCATTATTTTGAACAACTATCCATACTGCCATTAAACCAATTACGAGTAAAATAATTTTAGTTTTTTTAGACATATTTCCTCCCATTTATTAACTTTGAATATCAGAATTTACAAAATATTTTCAAAAAATTATATCACAATGGGTGTGGGTGTTGTTTTGATGCAGCCTCCCCCATCAATTGGTCTTGTGGGGTTGGGGATTGGGTTGAATTATTTATGGACAGTTAGTTTGGTCTTGAGGGTTCCAAGAAATGATACATTCATAATGATATTCTTCACATAAATAATTATTACTTACATTTACATTTACATTAGGAAGATTACAAATGCTTTCAGGGATACTTGTGAGTTGGTTGTGGTGTATTCCCAAATATTCCAAACTATTCAATTGACCAATACTTTCAGGAAGACTTGTGAATTGGCTGTTAGATAAATTCAAATGTTCCAAACTACTTAATTCACCAATACTTTCAGGAATACTTATTAGTTGGTTGTCTTCTAACTCCAACCATTCCAAACTACTTAAATCACCTATGCTCTCCGGAACATTTGTTAGTGGGGTGTGACGTATTAACAACACTTCCAAACTACTTAAATCACCAATGCTTTCAGGAAGACTTATTATTTGGCTGTCATCTAAAGACAAATGAAATAATCTTCCATCATTATTCCATTCCTGAAAATAACCCATTTCTGTAGGATTCTGACCCTCTAAACTTGGATTAGCATCAATAATATCTTGTAATACTTGTAAATCTCCACAATGATAGCCATCTTCATTTATATCATTTCCACCAACAACACCACATAAATCTAATGATGGTCCAGTAGGAGAATCATCACACCCAAAAAATAATAATAAAAGTATAAACAGGAATTTCATACCAAAACTTACACATGCCACTTGCAGTAAATCAATAGCAACAGTAAGTTATAAAACTGACTATATACTGACTATACGAGGTGTTTTTAACGTTTTTTTAATTAGGAATGGTATTTGCGTTGCTTTGTATAGCTCTATTCTTATTTACAAATTTTTTAATTTCTTTCATTATTCTATTTACTTGCCAATTTTGACCATTAATAGATACTGTATTCCCATCAAAAACTAAATGCAAAGTATTTATTTTTTTTAAATATAAATTATTTCGAATAAATGATTTTATCTTCCTGAAGTTTTCATCTTCTTCTCCATCCCAATAGTATTCAATTTTTTCTTTATTCTTTCCTAAAAATTTAAAATCCATTTGTACAAGTAATATATTTACAATATTATCAACTGACCTTATATCTCTAAATGTAATGGTTGATTTCTTCTTTAAAGTCATATAAAGTAAAATTCCAGATGCAATAGAAATAGAAATAAGCCCTTTTGATACATCAGTTGTAAAGATTGCAGTATAATCAGGTAAGTAGACTTCATTAAATATGGGGAGCTTACTTGTAATTTTTTCAGGCAATTTATCAAGATTAATAAATGGAATAATATTAACTTCAATATAATACATACATTGACTTATAAAAACAGCTGCTACTTTGAAAATTTTAGAAATAACATATATCGATAAATAATATAAAAAAAATAACTTCGGAGCATCTGTGATATTATTAAATTTATTAATGATTCTTTCAATTTTTAATTCGATTTTTCCTGAAAAAATATTATTGGACTTTTTACTATCTAATATTGAATCTTCAGAAGAAAGAAAACTATATATTGTATACTTATCATCAATATGTTTTAAATCTACTTCATCAATTCTTTTAGGTTTAATATCTAATTTACTTTTCACTGATTGATATACAGCTTCAGTAATACAAATTCCACCTGGATGTGCTAATGGTTCAATTCTAGCTGCGATATTTACACCATCGCCAATAATATCATCACCTATTACCATTATATCACCAATATGAATTCCAATTCTTATTAAAAAATTTAGGCTATTTTCATTTGAGTTGTTTTCATCAATTAATTTTTGCATTTCAATTGCACAATTAACTGCATCAACAGAAGAAGAAAATTCTATTAAATAGCCATCTCCAGTACGTTTTATAATATTACCAGTATATTGATTAATTAAGGAAGAAACTATTGATTCTTGATTATCTAAAATGCTAATAGCTGTTGATTCATCATCACCCATAATCTTTGAAAAACCAACAATGTCGGTAAACATAATGGCTGCAAGTTTTCTTTTTGTAGTGGAAGACATACCAAAACTTACACATACTGCTTGCAGTAAATCAATAGCAACAGTAAGTTATAAAACTGACTATATACTGACTATACGAGGTGTTTTTAACGTTTTTTATAACAAAAAGAGGGAATATTGAGAGAATACAAAAAACCCCTCATAGCGAAGGGTTTTGGAGTGGACGTGGTAGGACTCGAACCTACGACCACCGCCTTGTAAGGGCGGCACTCTG
>CAYSDL010000043.1:0-11463 GCA_964429875.1 uncultured bacterium | reverse complement strand
CATCCCCCGCACATAAACCACATTCATCAACCACAGCAGCACCACCACATTCACCAGCACAATCTGCAACATTACCATCACAGTCACATGTACCATCAGCTATACCACTACCATTGCATGTGCCACATTCATCGTATTCACCTACACAATCATCTACATCATCACACACACCATCTTCATCTACATCGTCACATGATCCATCATCACCACCTGCTCCCCAACCTGCGGTAAGTGGAGAACCACCTACCCCTGAGAATACAAAATCGCTTATGCAATCCTGAGAAACATCTCCAGATAAAGTAACTGCCGTTTCACTACCAGCTGGCATATAGGTCCCTGAGAATGAGAATCCTAGTACAACATTTGAGCTGACAGAAACAATAAAGCCATTATCTGCAGCAGCGCCACCACTGGCGCCTGTAACACATCCATCATGATTAAACTGAAATCCATAGATATCAGCAGTAGAAGAGTAATTTAAATCTCCTCCATCAAGCGTTAGTGTTACATCCTGTGCATATGAAAAACTAAAGGTTAGCATTAAAATAAAAATACTAAATAGTGGTCGCAAAAAAGTCATAACTCCTCCTAGTTATAAAATTAATATTAATTTCTAAATATAAAAGCTCCTTGCTAACACAATCCATCATTAGCAAAGTTTTCCGACGGGCAAACAATCGTATATATATGTCTTTAAATAGAGTTCCGCACTCGATTCAAGAGTTAAAGTAAACAATCTCTGAGTAAAAATCAAGAATATTTTATCACAAACTGTTACAATTAGAAAATTATAGCACTCAATCATGTATATAGATATTTACTTTTTTAAATTACACAAACAGCTAAAAATAACTAAAGCCTAAACTTATTTGTGTGATATAAAGCACATATAATTATAAAATGTTATTCTTTTATTATAGGAAGCAGATTTTATATTAAAAATTTAATAATTTTAATACAATTGCATTTTGAGCATGCATTCTGTTTTCTGCTTGATCAAAGATGATTGAATATGGGGCATCACATACACCATCAGTAACTTCTACACCTCTTTCTGCTGGAAGGCAGTGCATAAATAATGTTTTTTTATTAGTTGCAGAAATTAATTTCTCATTTACTTGGAATGGCTCAAATATTTTTTTTCTTTTATCAGCTTCTTCTTTTTGTCCCATTGATGCCCATACATCAGTATAAATTACATCGGACCCTGCTACTCCATCATAAGGATCATGAAACATTTTAATTTCTGACAAACCTTTTTTTTCTGCTGATTTAACTAAATTCATATCAGGCTTATAATCTTCTGGGCAAACAATATTAAACTTAAATGGAATCACCTTAGAAAGCTCCAACCAAGAATGCACTATATTATTTCCATCACCTACATATGAAATTGTAATATCATCTAAATGACCAACATGCTCTTTTACTGTAAAGATATCTGCAACTATTTGACAGGGATGATTATAATCTGTCAATCCATTTATGACAGGACATGAAGAAAATTCTGCTAAAGTTGTAATATGTTGATGATCAAATAATCTTGCCATTATTATATCATTAAATCTGCTTACAACGCGCGCTACATCTTCAACAGATTCCCTTTTCCCGACTCCTATATCATTTGGTCCCAAATAAAGAGCATGACCTCCCATCTTATAAAAACCCGTTTCAAATGAAATTCTTGTTCTTGCAGATGGCTTAGCAAAAATCATTGCCATAGATAACCCCTTTAAAGGCAAATATGATTCTTTATTTTTAAACTTATTTTTAATCCAGGATGCTTTTTCTAAAATATCATTTAATTGGTCTAATGATAAATCACTTACATGTAAAAAATTTTTCATTATTAATTCCTTGTTTTATTTTTTCCTAAGCCTTGCAACTGGGATATTCATTGATTCCCTATATTTTGCGATAGTTCTTCTTGCTATAAGGTATCCTAATTCATTGATTTTTCTTGTTAATAAATCATCGTTCAGTGGTGTTTTTTTATCTTCACTATTAAGTATTATTGTAATTTGTTTTTTTACTTCATAGCTTGAAACAACTTTTCCATTTTTCATCTTAATACCCTCAGAAAAAAATGTTTTTAATTCTTTTATACCCCACGGCATTTGGACATACTTACCATTAGTCACTCTGCTTATTGTAGAAATATCCATTTTAATGTCTTCAGCAATATCTTTTAAGATTAATGGATTTAATTCCTTATTATCTGAATCAAAATAATTACCCTGATGTTTAATAATAGATAGCATAACTTTCTTATATGTATTATTCCTCTGTTCTATAGCAGAAATAAACCAATTAGCACTATCAATTTTTTTTCTTATAAATTCTCTAACTTCTTTATCTTTATTATGCTTATTAAGCATTTCAATGTAGTCATTGCTAATTTTTAAATTTGGAATAAAAGAATTGTTAACATTAACAATCCATTTTTTTTCATATTGTTCTACTATAATATCTGGAATAATATGCTCTGCTTTAATAGAAAAATAATTCACAGCAGGGTTTGGATTTAAAATAGAAACAAGTTCACTTGTATTGATAACATCAGCATCAGAACAATTTAATTTTTTGATAATATTTTTATACCTCTTGTTTGTAAAATCATCAAAATAATTACGTACAATTTTTTGTGCAACCTTTTCATCAGGATACAAATTTTCAAGTTGCACTAAAATACATTCTTGTATATTTCGTGAGCAGATACCTAATGGATCCAATTTTTGTATTTCCTTCATCATATCAATAACTACATCTTCTTTAATATTAAGTCTATCAGAAATAAGTACTGGCTCTATTGATAAAAATCCATTTTCATTTAAATTTCCTAATATTTCACACGCAATTGAAATTTCAGTATCTGAAAAATTTAGATCTTTCAACTGCAATACAATATCTTCAACAAGATTTTTTTCATCAAAACTTTCAGATAAATTTTCAAGTAATTCATTTTTATTATTAGATTTACTTATGCCTAGCTCATCTGGGCTTGAGACTAATTCCTCCCAATCAAAATCTTTTTCATCTTCACTTGCATCTTCATCTGTTTTTTTTTCATCATCTTCAAGTATTTCTAATACAGGATTATTTTCGATTTCATCTATAATTTTTTTCTCAAGGGAAGATAAATTTAATTGTAATATTTTAGCTTCAAGAATTTGTTGTGGGGTTAAATGTAATTTTTGTTCAAGAGTTTGTATGATTTTAGACATACTAATCAATATCCATTTTAAATTTAGTTCCTAAATATAATTTTTTTGCCTCTTCATCCTGCGTCAACTCTTTTGTTGTTCCTGATTTTAATATATTTCCATTATACAATAAATAGGATCTATCTGTTATTGTTAATGTTTCTCTTACATTGTGATCAGTAATCAATACTCCAATATTTTTATTTTTTAATTTTTCAATGATCTTTTGAATATCTTCAACAGCAATAGGATCTATCCCTGCAAATGGTTCATCTAAAAGGATAAAGCATGGATCAGTAACCAGACATCTAGCAATTTCAGTTCTTCTTCTTTCCCCTCCAGATAGAGTAAATGCTTTACTTTTCCTAATGTGAGCAATTGAAAACTCATTTAGTAATTCTTCTAATCTATCTGATTGTTGTTCCTTTGACAGGGTGGTCATTTCCAAAACAAGTTGAATATTTTCTTCAACAGTAAGTTTCGTAAAAACTGATGCATCCTGCGCCAGATACCCAAGTCCATGCAATGACCTTTTATACATAGGCAATGGAGTTATTTCTTTATTATCTAGAAAAATTTTTCCTGATAAGGGAGTTATCATACCTGTGATCATATAAAATGTTGTTGTTTTCCCTGCACCATTTGGCCCTAGAAGACCAACTACTTCTCCTCTATTTACAGAAATATCAACATTATTAACCACATTTCTTTTACCGTAGGCTTTACATAATTTATCGGCTCTTAATGTATTAAATTCAGACATATTTATTTATTTATTACTCCTATTGGTTTTAAAATTTTCGAACTACTCATATCATAATTTGACCAGAAACCAACTCCATATAATGTATCATTTCTGTTTGATGTAAAAATAACATTTTTATCTGAATAAACTAATTTTGTATCATTATATAAAACAATTTCTGAAGTTAGTAATTTATATCCTTTTGTTGATTCAATGCTAATATTACCTACTGCTTTTACACTATCAGTATTATTATATATAATAGCTGAATCTGAATGCATTTCACTACTTTTTATTCCATCATCATTAAATAAGTCTGCATATACCCCCCCAAACATTATTGTATTTCCATTATTATTTTTAAAAAGAGTGTCAGATGAGATTCTAATTGAAACTTTATCATTTTCAGATATTTCAATCTCAATTGGACTTCCAGTGATAACATTATCAATATAATCTGAGACTGAACGACCACCTTTTTCTAGTTTATTATCACAGGAAAATAAAAAAAGAACTAATATATATAATAATTTAATCAAACCTTAAATATTCCCTCATCAACATCTAAAATAATAAGCTTTATTTTTTTACAAAGATTTTTTATTTCACTTTTCATTATAAGATATAGTTGCACTTATAAAATCTTTAAAGAGTGGGTGAGTTTTTACAATGCGGCTTTTTAATTCGGGATGAAATTGGACACCTACAAACCATGGATGGTCATTGAGCTCTACCATTTCTACAAGGTTTAGTTCAGTATTTTTTCCACTTATTACAAGACCAGAACTAATCAATTTATTAACAAATTTATTATTCACTTCATATCTATGTCTATGCCTTTCATAGATTTTAGTTTTTTTGTATGCTTTTCTTGCTTTAGTCCCTCTTGTAATAGAACAAGAGTAGCTACCTAGTCTCATGGTAGCTCCTTTTTTTATAATATTTTTTTGTTTCGACATAAGATCAATAACAGGATATTTTACATGAGGTTTAAATTCAGTACTATTTGCATTTTTAAGATCACATACATGCCTTGCAAAATCTATAACTGCACATTGTAACCCTAAACAAATACCTAGAAAAGGTATTGAATTTTCTCTTGCAAACTTTGAAGCTAAAATCTTTCCTTCTATACCCCTATTTCCAAATCCACCTGGAATGATGATTCCATCGATTCCTTCAAAATATTTAACTAGATTATTAGCCTGTTCTAGTTTTTCTGTATCTATCCATTTAACTTCAACTTTTACAAAATTATCAACTCCCGCATGTATTAAAGCTTCAAGAATACTTTTATATGCATCATGAAGGCCATTATACTTACCACAAATTGCAATATTTACTTTTCCTTTTGGATTAGAATGTCTATGTATAAAATTTTCAAGTAATCTGATGTTTTTATGTCTTCCTGTTTTTTTCAGACCTAAGGTTTTAAGAATTATACTATCAAAATTTTGTCTATATAAAACAAGAGGTATGCTGTATATTGTATTTACATCAGGGGACTCAAATACATGAGTAGGTTCAACATTACAAAATAGCCCCAACTTCTTTTTCAACTTCTCATCTACATGGTTTTCATTTTCTGTTCTACACACTAAAATATCTGGGTCTAAACCAATTTCACGCAATCTCATAACACTATGCTGAGTAGGCTTTGTTTTAATTTCTCCTGCTGCATTTATAAATGGAAGAAGAGTAGTGTGGATCACCAAACTATTTCTTTTTCCTTTTTCAAGTATTAACTGTCTTATTGCTTCATAAAATGGCTGCCCTTCAATATCTCCTACTGTTCCACCAACCTCAGTTATAACAATATCATATTTTTTTCTTGGATTGACTTTATTAATTCTTTTCTTTATTTCATCTGTAATATGTGGGATAACTTGAATTGTGTCGCCCAAGTAATCTCCTCTTCTTTCTCTTTCTAATACATCCCAATAGACTCTTCCAGATGAAGTTGTATTAGTTTTACTCAAGTCTATATCTATAAATCTCTCATAATGCCCTAAATCTAAATCTGTCTCAGATCCATCATCTAAAACAAAAACTTCTCCATGTTGATAAGGATTCATTGTTCCAGGATCAACATTTAGATAGGGATCGAGTTTTTGAATGATAACTTTAAAACCTTTAGATTTTAGCAGGTAGCCTAAAGAAGATGCGATTATTCCTTTCCCTAACCCAGAAAGAACTCCTCCAAATACAAAGATGTATTTAATCTCGCGTTTAGCTTTTGCCATATTATGAATTAATTATTTACTTAATAAGTGTTAATTTAAATAAATTTTTTGTCAGTAGAAATACATTATAAGATAAATTTGAAGATCAATGACTAATATAGAAAATTTAATAAGTAAAAATAAACATTTAGATATATTGAAATTAGCTGGAGAAATGGGAGATTCAATGAACGTTTCTGCTTATTTAGTAGGAGGCTATGTTAGAGATTTACTTTTAGGTAAAGAACTTGTTGATATTGATATTATGGTAGATAAAGAAGCATTTAAATTTTCTAAAAATCTTTCAAAAAAACTCAATGTTAATAAAACCATTGATTTCGATAAATTTCTTACATCTAGAATACCCTACAAAGAATGTGAAATAGAAATATCTAATGCTCGTAAAGAAGAGTATAAAGAAGATTCAAGAAAACCTATTAATGTGAGAGAGACCACTATAAATGAAGATCTTATAAGAAGAGATTTTACAATTAACACACTTGCAGTATCTTTAAATAAAAAAAACTTTGGGAAACTTATAGATCCATTCAATGGAATTATTGATTTAAACAATGGATTAATTAAAACACCCGCTGACCCGACAACAACATTTATTGATGATCCATTAAGGATGTTAAGAGCAATACGATTTGCAGCTCAACTTGAATTTAGTATTAATGAAGATACTAAAAAAAGTATTAGTAAAAATAAAGATAGACTAACAATAGTTTCACAGGAAAGAAAAACAGCAGAGTTGATTAAAATTCTAAAATGTAGAAAACCAAGTATTGCTTTTTATTTGCTTAAAGAACTGGGACTTTTAAATTTAATTTTTCCAGAATTAGATGTCATGTCTGGGGTTGAAAAAATCAATAACAAGGGACACAAAGATGTCTTTATCCATACCTTAGAGGTTGTTGATAATGCTGCGAAATTATCCGATAAAATGAAAATTCGATTTGCTGCACTTGTGCATGATATTGCAAAACCTAAAACAAAAAGATTTGATGATAAAAAAGGTTGGACTTTCCATGGACATGATGAGATTGGCAGAAGAATGTTATTTAAAATTGCAAAAAGAATGAAACTCTCCAATGAGTTAAGAGATTATTTAATGCTTCTAACAAAATTACACCTTAGACCTATTGCATTAGCAAAAAAAAATATATCAGACAAAGCCATAAGAAGATTAATATTTGAAGCAGGAGAATGCATTGATGATTTAATGATTCTATGCAGAGCAGATATTACAACTAAAAATAAAGATAAAGTTAAAAAATATTTAAAGAACTTTGAGCGTGTAGAAGAGTTAATGGAAGATGTAACTCTAAGAGATGAAATGAAAGCATTTAAATCCCCTGTAGATGGACATATCATTATGCAAACATTTGATCTTAAAGAAGGAAAGGCAATAGGCCTTATAAAAGATGATATAGAAAATGCTATTCTAGATGAAAAAATTGAAAATGATTATGAATCAGCTTTTAATTATATGATGAAGATAAAAGATAAATATCTATAAAATTCCATCCAAAATAATATTTACAGTTATAATAACATCTAAAATATTACTTATTCCATCACCATTTAAATCACCAAATTCAGATTGACAATTGTCTGGATCAATTGTGCCAAGAACGATATTAACCAAAATTACAATATCCTGAATATTTACAAATGAATCTCCATTAAGATCTCCATTTATATATCCAGGGCAAGCATTTCCAACCTGCACTTCTGAAATAATAGGAATTAGGTTATATCCTGAAGCAGTTAGTGTAACAGAAGAATAATTAGAAATATCATTTTCAATAATAATTATTGCACTCCCAGAAGCATCTGTAGTTGCTGCCCCTAGATATAAGCCATCGTAGGATAAAGCGGCAACAACATTGTCATAATTACCATTAACCACAACTTCATATGCCCCTTCACTAGGATCAAGAGTACCTGAATGAGAAATAGTAAATTCTACTGGAGAAAGAGTTCTAATATTAACGCTAGGATCTCCAAATAATGTCCAGTGGTCAGTTTCATCGTAACCTGAATTTCCATAATTATCATTCATTTCCATGCAGCCATTCCATGATATTCCACCAAATGTGTACTTTCTGTTATTAGAAAAACTTTCAACAAGTATATCTACCATTTCATCTTGCGCCTCCATAGGAGGTGCCCAGCCCTGATATATTGTTGACATAAATGTTGCTATAGCACCTGTTGGTTGCCCACTACTTGTTGCATAAGTAAAAACTTCTCCTAAACATGTTCCACCAAAATCACCACTCTTACACCCAACTGTACAAACAAATGGAAGTTCATTTGTATTTGTTAAAGCATTAACATCTCCGGTATTAAAATTAGAGGTAACCCAAACATCTGTATCTCCGTGACCTGTATAGTGAATAATTCCAAGACCACTATTAATTGCATTTTTAACCATTGTATCTGATGGATTCCCATTAGAATCATCTCCGCCATGAGAACCATCATACATTTCATCAACGTCTGTATAATAGTAATCCAATAAATCAGATCTCATATTTCTAGCATGTTGCCAATCTGATTCACCCCCATCGTGTCCTGCCCCAGCTCCTTCATTTGATGCAATCATTAATCCTTTAGAATACCAATTTCCTACCTGGGGTGTTTTTTCATAGTTTATAGTTCTTTCAACTTCAGTTAGTACATGACCACTATTTTGCGCTGAAAATCTTCCAACAAAAAATTCTGGATATGAATCATTCCCTGAAATATAAGCATAAGAAATATCTGATTCACCACTGCTATAACCAGATCCAATTGTAAATGTAGGAATCTGGGATTTATCTCCTACAAACAATAGATAAGCAAGATTATTAGAGTTATAAAAACTTTGCACATAACTTTTTATACTTGAAGCAGTATTTCCTGCTTGAGTTTTAGGAACAAGAGTTGTTTTTAATCCTTTTTGATTTTTCCAGTAGACAAAATCATCCATTTCATCACAGAAACTATCATAGCAAATAATTAACATTTCTCCATCTTCTGATATAGGATTATATCTAGATTGATAAGTGTTAAAATTCACAAATCTATTTGAATATAGATTATAATAATCTTTTACTAGAGCATTTTCATTTCTAGAATACAATAATTCATTAATGTTATTTTCCTTATTAAATTCAATTTTTATAATCATACTATTATAAACCATTAAATCTTTTGTAATTGGATTGTATTGGAATGGATTAAATTGCAAAACTTGTCCTCGAAAATCCCTTAAAACATAGGGATCATATAAATGAAATAAATCACCAGGAAAGTTTTTATTATCTAAATAAATAGTCCCTTTTTCATATGGGATTGAATTAATATCTATGCTTCTTGGCGGATTTCCTTTCGAAGGTAATATATTTAAATCATTATAAACTTTATAATCATAATTCTGGATAGAGACATTCATTGAATAATTTAAATCTGGAATAATTAATGATCTATTAATATGAGGTAATTTAGGACTGTTTTTTATTATGAAATTTGGCTCATCTACTAAATTGATATCATGGTATATTTCATTATTAAAACTAACCTCATCAATATTTATATTACTAATTAAATAACTAATAATAACATATTCTTCATTTTGTTCAATAATTTCAACTTGAACATTATTACTAAATATAAAAGTAAATAAAGTTAAAACAAGTAGTGATCTGATATTTTTTTTCATCTAATTCTCCAATAAAAAATTATAATAATCTCATATAAAATTTTAACCCTAATCAAACAACTATTACCATAATTTTATTATTTCATTGTGTAACAAAAAAGGGCCCCAAAAATTTGGAGCCCTTTTTATTAAGACATTGTTATATCAAACTTTACTTAAGAAGCATTAACTTCTGTGTTGATACTTGTCCAGCACTTTCAGCTCTTACTAAATACACACCACTTGCCATTTGAGAAGCATTCCAGTTAAGTGTATATCCAGCATCGTTAGCTTCCATGTATCCATCAGCAAGCGTTGCAACTTGTTGACCTACAAGATTAAATATCTTAACAGATACATAACCTGCTTGATCAACAATCACGTTCAACGATGTTGAAGGATTGAATGGATTAGGACCAACAACTTTAACTTCAAAGTTAGATGCAATTACTTCAGAAACATCTGCTTGAACTTCACCAAATGGTGTAGCTATTGTAGCAGATATAACTGAACATTCACCTGATATTTCAGCGATGTCTTTAACAGATGTTGAACCATCAGAAACAACAAGTACTATTGTTGTGTTTCCTTCAGTTTTATAATCTGCAATGTAACTATCAACAAGATCAATGCTGAAGTCTTCTTCATGTGTCAATGTTAATTGAACACCTTGAACAAAACCATTAGCTTCAACTGATATAGAGTTATTTGTTACAATAACATCAGCTTGGCTTGCATTGTTATCAAGTCTTGCTGTACCACCACCAAGAATATAGTTAACGATTTGAACGATATCACTAACATTTATAACACCGTCTGCATTCATATCACCACATTCATAGCCAGCAGTATCTGTACCACCTGATAAGATGTAGTTAACAAGAACTACAATATCAGATACATTTACAGTAGTATCACCATTTACATCACCTGCTGTACAGTCAGGACCGCAATCACAATCACCTTCATCGCAGTTAAACTCATCACAGTTAAAGTAATAGCCCCATGCACCGTCATCACAGTAGCCATCACCTACCCAGCTTTCATAACCACATGCTTCCTGACCAATGCAATCAAAGAATTCACATTCTTCAACTTCACCGCCAGCATTAGCACATGCAGCTTCAGAAGCAGGTGTAGATCCTAGCTCTGTATCAGTACCAGTAACTGAACCACATACATTTGAATCAGCATCAAAACCATATACTAAGAAATCAGATGTTGTTGCTGTCCATGAACCTTCAAAAGGTGCACCAGCATTACAATCATCACATGTAACAGTGATTTCATAAGATAGATCTCTACTAGACTCACTGTTTCCAGTATATGTAACCTCACCAGTTGCTATATTTAAAACAGCAGTAGCTTGGTTCATTGTTTTATTAGTAGATACAATCACTTTTTCAGCTAATGTTTTCTTATACTTAGCAATTGCTCCATGATAATATTTATCATTGATTAACTGATCAGTTGACAATGGACTCAATGTAGTACTTGATGCTCTTCCACTACAATCACAGTCACCAGCATCACAATCAAACTCATCGCAGTTGAAGTACATTCCCCATGCACCATCATCACAGTAGCCATCACCGACCCAGC
>CAYSDL010000042.1:2356-11628 GCA_964429875.1 uncultured bacterium | reverse complement strand
TTATTTTCAACTTTATTTAATCTTTTAAAGGCTAATCCTAAAATTGCATCACCTGCTAAAATAGCAACTGGAACATTCCATTTACAGTGTATTGTTTCCCTTGAATGTCGAAGAGCATCATCATCCATTATGTCATCATGAATCAAAGAAAATATATGAAGCAGCTCTATTGAAAGAGAACAATCAATAGCCATATTTTCTTTACCATTTAATGATTTATTTACGAGTAAACAAAGTATCGGCCTAAATCTTTTTCCTCCATAAAGAATATGATTAATTGGATCGAGTAATAGTTTTGGTCCAGTTTTATAAATATTAACTATTGAATTATCAATTAAATTTTTATAATATAAAATATCATCATTAAAAGCTGACATTAATGTTACCAAACTCTTTCAATTTATTAAATATAGTTGATTGATTTTTTTTCAGATTTGATAAAGTAGAAGCTTCAAACCTAAATACAATAACCGGCTGTGTGTTTGATTGTCTAATAAGTCCCCAGCCATCATCAAACTCTATTCTAACACCATCTGTTAAATCACAAATATATTTATTTTTAAAATAATTTATTGCATTTTTCACAATTTCTCTTTTTTCTTCATCAGATTGACAATCTACTCTAATTTCAGGTGTAGAAACATATTTTGGAATTCTACTAACTAATGTTGAGAGTTTTTCGTTTTTATTAGATATAAGTTCAGCTAATCTAAGAGAAACATAGATACCATCATCATATCCAAAATATTTATCTGAAAAAAATATATGACCACTCATTTCACCACCTATTTTGGCTTTGGTTTCAATCATTTTATTTTTTATATGTGAATGTCCTGTTTTCCACATTAAAGGCTTTCCATGAAATTTAAGTATTGTTTCTTTTAGTGCATTTGAACATTTGACATCATATATGACAGGATCATTTTTTTGTAAAATATCTTCTAAAAATAAAGCAATAAGTATATCTGATCTTATAATAGATCCTTTTTCATCAATGGCGACTATTCTATCAGCATCACCATCATAAGCAACACCAAAATCACATTTTTTATTTATTACAATATTAATTAAATCTAATAGATTATCATCTACTGTTGGATCTGGATGATGATTTGGAAAATCTGGATCAACGTTACAATATAATTCATTTAAATGTACATTCATATCTTTAAATAAAGTTGGAGCAACAATACATGCAACAGCATTGCCACAATCCATTGCAACATTCAATCTTCTCTTAATTTTAATATTAGATTTCATAAAGGAAATGTAACTATCTAAAATTTCACATTTGCTTAACATCCCTTTAGAATTAGAGTTATGATAAGCATTAGTTAAAATAATTTTTTTTAATTTTTGTATTGATTCTCCATAAAACGGTTTCTTATTAAAGGAAATTTTAAACCCATTATATTCAGAGGGATTGTGACTACCTGTTATTTGAACAGAGTTAACAACATCTGTATTAAAGAGACTGAAGTAATTTGTTGGCGTAGGCAGCACCCCCATATCATAGACATTAACACCAACTTCTAAAACACCTTTAATAAAATTATCTTTTAATTCTTGAGTAGTATGTCTCACATCTCCACTTATACTCATTGAATTAAAATTATTTTCAACTAGTATAGTACCGAATGCTTTTCCTAATGATACAACAAGATCTTTACTAAAATCAGTTTGAACAATTCCTCTAATATCATATTCTCTAAAAATATTTTCATTCATATATACATCCATAGCTTTCATTTTTTCTTGCTCCTGTAACTGAGAGCATATTATTTGTCATTTTTTTATAGCACGTATATCCCATTACAGCCATTAATAATGATTCCTTAAAATCTGCTGATGAATTTTTAAGTTTGCACTCAACTATTAAGTTATTATTTAAAGTTTCTTTTAAATCCTTTAATATTAATGGATGTTTGATTCCTCCTCCACTAACTATCAATTTAATAGAATGATAATCATTAATAAAGTTTTCAATATTATATGCAATTGATTTCACTGTATAATTTACTAAGGTTCTTAAAAAATCTTCATTACTAATATTTGAAAATTTATTAATAATATTATTTAAATATTTGGGTACATAATAATCTACAGATAATGATTTAGGTGGTTTTTTATAAATAAATTTATCTTTAAGCAAAAATTTCAATAAATCAAAATTAACTTTCCCTTGATTAGAATATTTTGCATCACAATCTATATTTTCCTTCCAAAATAAATTTACAAACTTATCTATTAAACACATACCTGGGCCAGTATCAAAACCAATTACTTCTGTTCTTTTTGCATTAGCTGGTATATAAGTTATGTTTGATATTCCTCCAATATTTAGTGTCATTATATCAGATTCTTTATTTTTATATAATAACCAATCTAAAAATGGCATTAGAGGTGCTCCAGTCCCACCTAAAGAAATATCTTTTGATCTAAAATCATAAGTGACAGGTTTTTGAAATTCATGGGATAAATATTGTGGATCTCCTATCTGTTTAGTGGTAATTCTATCTTCGTGGAAAATAGTCTGACCATGCATTGAAATCAAATCTAATGGCCTATCTTTAATAAATAATTTTGATATATAAGCTAAATATTCACCTAGCGCTTTATCAGCTGCATAAATATTTTTTTGACCATTTGTTTCAATAGAAATTTTTATTTTCTTGAGTACATTTTCTCTGAAAGGAATAATTTGAGAATCAATTATATTATAACTTAATTTAAATTTTTCAGATATATTTAAATCAACATAACAACAATCTATACCATCCATAGAAGTTCCCGTCATTAAACCAAGAATTTTCATTTCAATGCTTTTCTGAGGTTCCCATTAGATAAATCAAGCTTAGTTTTTGAAGAATCATAATCTAAATTTAATAACTCCATTACAACAGCAATTTTTACATTATTATTAGCTCTGTTTAATATATCGGTGGAAATCTTATAACTATTATTAGTTAATTCAGAAACAATTCTTATTGCTCTATCTAATAATTTATTGTTTGAAACTTTTAAATCAACCATTAAATTTTTATAAGTTTTATTAATTTTTATCATAGAAGCTGTTGAAATCATATTTAAAATCATTTTTGTAGCAGTTCCAGATTTCATTCTTGTAGAACCTGCAATAATTTCTGGTCCAAGAATAATTGAAATAGTTTTATTGATAAAGTTGTGTTTTCTAATATTATTAAATGTTATTAATGCGGTTTTAGCATTGCATTTGTTTGCATATTTAAGAGCACCAAGGACATAACTTGCTCCACCACTTGCTGAGATTCCAATCACTGTATCATTTTCTTTGATATTTTTTTCTCTGAGATCATTGATACCATTTTCAAAAATATCCTCCGCACCTTCAACAGCTGTATGAAGTGCTTTATTTCCTCCAGCAATTATACCTTGCACTAATGTATTATCAACACTAAATGTTGGGGGACACTCTGATGCATCTAAGACACCTAGCCTTCCACTACTTCCACATCCTACATAAAATAGATGTCCATTCGATTCAAAAGAGCCAACTACCATATCAATCAAAAGTTTAATTTCATGTAAATGTTTATTTATTATCAGAGGAATTAATTTATCTTCATCATTAATGATTTTTAATATTTCTACTACCTCTAATTGATCGATATTTTCAGATAGAGGGTTTTTATCTTCCGTAGTTTTATTCATAATTCTTTTATTTTAGATATTTAACAAAATAAGTTAAATTAATTTATCATGTTAGAATTAAACTTAGCAATAATAGGACTAATATCATCAATTATATTTTCCAGTAGTGAAATAGCACTTATTTCTGCAAATAAACTGCAAATTGATGTTTGGATAAAACAAAAATATCGTTTAGGTAAACTAACAAAGAATATATTAGATAATAAATCTAAATATTTAATTGTCTCTTTAATTGGCACAAATCTATCAAATATATTATGCTCATCATTTTTTACTGTTTATCTAGTTAAGAATAGCATGATATCTTCAAATATAGCATTCATACCAATTGCAATAATTATTTTATTACTTGGAGAGATTTTACCAAAAACTATAATTAGAGAATATTCTAATATTATGATATTAATTTTATCTCCAATAATTCAATTATTTTATTTTATTTTTTATCCATTAGTTATAGTCCTCAATAAATTCAATTGGACAAACACTAAATCATATCTAAAACAACTATCCAAACAGAAAGAAATAAAACGAGAAGAATTTCAACATTTATATGAACAAGTTGAAGATTTAAATTCAATGGATCAAGATGAAAAAGAAATTATTTCTAATATTTTTGAATATAGTAAAAGCAATGCATCAGATGTAATGACACCAAGAACGAATATTTCATCTATTTCAGTTAATAGCACATTGGATGAAACTGCTCATTCATTTATTGATTCAGGTCATTCAAAACTACCTATTTATAAAGAAAATATTGATAATATAATTGGTATTGTATACATATATGATCTCTTTTCAAAACCTTCGAATTTAGAGACTATTATACAAGATGTTTTATATGTTCCTTTTTCTAAATCAATTTCTGATTTAATGGAACAATTTAAAGAAGAGAATCATTCTATTGCAATTGTCTTAGATGAACATGGTGGAACAGCTGGTCTAATTACTATCGAAGATGTATTTGAAGAACTATTTGGTGAATTTGAAGATGAATTTGATTTTGCAGAAAATGACAGTAAAAAATTAGAAGATGGTTCTGTTCTTGTTAATGCAAAAATGGAATGTGAATTATTTAATGATGTATATGGTAAAATTTTCCCTGATGGAGATTATGAAACTATTGGTGGATATATAACAAAACAAATAAATCGTATTCCCCATAAAAACGAGCACTTGTTTCTACCAGCTGGACATATAATTATCAGAGATGCTTCTTCAAGAAAAATAGAAAAAATTCAAATTTATTTTAGTTAGAAAATAGTATATATTGCTCAGAAAGCTTTATCTTTGACCAATATCCCTTATTATTTGTTGAAACCAAGGAATAGTAATATCAAAAGGTTTTCCTCCTTTAATTCTATTAAACTCTATACAAGATAATTTATTATTTTCCTCATCGATACCAATAACACCACTATTTCCTTTATTAGCAGACTCAACTGCCATATCTGCATGCTGAATAATCAATTCTAAATCTTCTTTATTAGGAGCAGCAGACCTAGAAAAATATCCACTCTTTTGTACTAGCACCTTATCACATTTCAACTTATCTTTAAAATAGTTTGCATACCATTGACCTGGATTAATATCATCTAATCTACAATGTCCAAAAGCATCATATAGTATTTCTTCATTATTTGTTTTTTTCTCTTTAATAATATTATCAATGCCTGCTCCCTCACTTAAAAAAATATTTACACAATCAAATTCATCCATTATACTATTCAACCTATCGATTTCTCTTGATAAATCAAATTTTAATTCTGGTATATATATAGCATGAATATCCCATTTATTTTTTATTAATTTAATTTCAGGAAAAAATATTTTTTCTTCTATTTTTTTTCTATATAAATAAGAACTGTATGCTGTAAGCCATCCACAATTACGTCCCATAACTTCGTGTATTATAAGCTGTCTTGAACTTGTTGTATTCTCATTAACAATATTTTCAAAAAATAAGGCAGATTGTTCTGCTGCAGTATAAGCTCCTAATGTTTGAAGTAGTGGATAAACATCATTATCAATTGTTTTTGGCAAACCAACTACCGTCAAATTATAATTTTTATCTTTTAAATATTTAACTAAATCAGCAGCAGTTGTATTGGTATCATCACCACCTATTGTATGAAGGACATCTACATTATCTTTAATTAATTGATTAGCTGCAATTTCTAAAGGATTTTGACCATTTAAAACAAAGCCTTTTTTAACACAATCATCTACGTTCATAAGTTTAACTCTACTATTACCAAGGAATGTACCACCAAAAGAATATATAAGCTTTTCGTTTTTAGCAATATCTATTGGTATATTTATTGAATTTCCCTGAAGCAATCCTTTATATCCATATAAATATCCAATTATTGTAATATCAGAATTTGTTAAACTATATTGTTTAACCATTCTCGCTATTGAAGATGTGAGACAAGGAGCAATCCCGCCTGCTGTAAGAAATGCAATTTTCATGAATTATATTTTCATTGTAATTTTACACACATATTTAATAATTAATTTATGGATAATCAAAAAAATAAAAAAATAGATATAAATCCAATTGAAACTCAAGAATGGATAGATTCTATAAAATCAATAATAAATATTGATGGTAAAGATAGAGCTAATTTTATATTAAACAGATTGATTTCGTATGCTCATAATAAAGATATTGATCTTCTCTGTAATCAAAATACTGATTATATAAATACAATTCCAATTAAAGAGCAATCTTCTTATCCAGGAGATAGATCAATAGAGAGAAAAATAAAATCTATAATTAGATGGAATGCTATGGCTATGGTTGTAAGAGCCAATACTATGAACCCTGGTATTGGCGGACATATATCTTCATTTGCTTCATCCGCAACACTATATGAAGTAGGATTTAATCATTTTTTTAAGGGAGAAAATCATCCAGAGGGAGAGGACATAATTTACTTTCAAGGACATGTTGCACCAGGAATATATTCAAGGGCTTTTCTAGAAGGTCGTATAAATGAAGACAAACTTATAAATTTCAGACAAGAATCAAAAGGAGGTCTGACATCATATCCTCACCCATTTCTTATGCCAGATTTCTGGCAATTTGCTACAGTTTCTATGGGACTAGCTTCAATACAGGCGATATATCAAGCCAGATTTTTAAATTATTTAGAAGATAGAAAATTGATACCTGAAAAAAATAAAAAAGTATGGGCATTTTTAGGTGATGGTGAAATGGATGAGCCAGAATCACTAGGAGCAATAACCTTAGCTTCAAGAGAAAAATTAGATAATTTAATTTTTGTGATAAACTGTAATCTTCAAAGATTAGATGGCCCTGTAAGAGGAAATGGAAAAATAATCCAAGAACTTGAAGGGGCATTTCGAGGAGCAGGCTGGAATGTTATTAAAGTTATTCTAGGGGCAGAGTGGGATGATCTATTAGATAGAGATAAAGATAATATACTAATTGATAGTTTAAATAATTTAGTTGATGGAGAGTTTCTAAAATTTATTGTTGAAGGTGGAGAATACTTTAAAGATAATTTTTGGAGTAAGAATGAAAAACTTTTAAAATTAATTGAAAAATTGTCTATTGATGATTTAGAAAAGCTTCGATATGGTGGCCATGATCCAGCTAAAATATATGCAGCATATCATAAAGCAGTGAGCACTAAGAACAAACCTACTGTTATCCTTGCACAAACAATAAAAGGATATGGCCTTGGGGAATCTGGTGAAGGAAGAAATATAACCCATCAACAAAAAAAATTAAATGAATCAGAATTGCTAGATTTCAGAACTCATTTTAATATACCATTAAGTGATGAAGAATGCATAAAAGCTCCATTTTATAAACCTCATAGTAGTAGTGAAGAAATTAAGTATTTATTACATAGGAGAAAGGAGTTAGGTGGTTTTATTCCTAATAGAAGGAGCTCTTGCGAACCATTAAATACTCCTAAATTAGATCTATTCCAAGAATTAATTGATGGTTCTGATGATCGCAAACTATCTACTACAATGGCTTTTGTTAGATTATTAACAATTTTATGTGATGATAAAAACATAGGCAAGAACATTGTTCCTATCATACCTGATGAAGCCAGGACTTTTGGTATTGATCCATTGTTTAGAAAAATTGGCATATATTCTCATTCTGGCCAAAAATATGATCCTGTAGATTCAGATCAATTTTTATATTACAAAGAGTCAATAGATGGACAAATTTTAGAAGAAGGCATAAGCGAGGCTGGTTCTCTTTCATCATTTATTGCTGCTGGAGGATCTTATTCTACAAATGGTATAAATATGATTCCATTTTTTATTTTTTATTCGATGTTTGGGTTTCAACGTGTTGGAGATTTAATTTGGGCTGCAGCTGATATGAGAACAAAAGGTTTTTTGATTGGAGGAACAGCTGGAAAAACAACTTTAGCAGGAGAAGGATTACAACATCAAGATGGACACAGCCATTTAATGGCATCTACAATCCCAAATCTAAAAGCATATGATCCAGCATATTCATATGAAATTGCAATTATAATTCAATATGGATTAAAGGATATGTATAAATGGCAAAATAATGTTTTTTACTATATAACTTTAGAAAATGAAAATTATGTTCAACCAAAATTACCTGATTACAATATACAAGGTGATATTATCAAAGGAATGTATTGCCTTTCTGAAAATTCAAGCAGCAAGCAAATAAAAGTTCAATTATTAGCAAGTGGACCTATGGTAAATGAAATTATTAAAGCTTCTAAATTATTAAATGATGATTGGAATATTTCTGCCTCTACATGGAGTGTTACAAGTTATTCAGAACTTCACAAAGAAGCAGAGGATGTATATAGGTGGAATAATTTGCATCCTGAAAATACTAATAAAAAATCACATTTAGATAAGAAATTACTAAAAAGGAATGGCCCTGTTATAGCTGTCAGTGATTACGTCAAGTTAGTTGCCGAACAAATTTCTCCATATATTAAATGTCCTTTTGTTGCATTGGGAACAGATGGATTTGGTAGAAGTGATACTAGAGAAGCTTTAAGAGATTTTTTTGAAGTCAATCAATATTATATTGTATTATCAACAATAAACCTATTAGTAAAAGAAAGTATTTTAAGAAAAGAAATTCTAAAGAAAGCTATTGTTAAGTATAAAATAAATACAAAAAAATCAAATCCTAATACTGTTTAATACTATTAATTAATTAATTTAGAACAATAAATTTAAAATAAAATGGCAAACTTTATACTTCCAGATATAGGAGAAGGCGTAGAAAATGTACTTGTTACTGATATCCTCGTAAAAAAAGGTCAAACTATAAAAAAGGGTGATATTGTAATTATAGTTGAATCAGAAAAGGCTTCCATGGAGATACCTATTGAATACGATTCTACAGTAGAAGAAATATTTGTTAAAAGTGGTGATAAAATCTCACCTGGAGATCCAATATTTAAATCAAACAATAATATTAAAAATGATAAAGAGTTAGTACAAAACACAGAAGAATCAGAAATTACTAATCCAGAAGAATCAAATATTCCTCAAAATATGATAAAATCTAACCAAGATAGCAATAAAGA
>CAYSDL010000042.1:0-2256 GCA_964429875.1 uncultured bacterium | reverse complement strand
CAGTGTGATGTAACAGAATTAGATAAAATACGTAAGGAATTGAAACAAAAAAATACAGATGACAATATAAAAATATCATTCATACCCTTTTTTATAAAAGCAATAGTTAAAACACTAAAAGAGTTGCCAATATTTAATTCATCATTATCTAATGATGGTAAATATATTTATAGAAAAAAATATTTTAATATAGGAGTAGCAGTAAATACTGATAATGGATTACTTGTTCCTGTAATAAAAAATGCAGATAAAAAGAGTATCAAAAGAATAAGCTTTGAACTAACAAAAATCATAAAAAAATCAAAAAATAAAAAATTATCTCCAAATGATTTATCAGGAGGATGTATAACAATTACAAGTTTAGGTGGAATCGGGGGAACATATTTTACACCAATTATAAATCCTCCTGAAGTAGCAATTCTAGGTATTTCTAAAATACAAGTCAAACCAATATTAATAAACAACAAATTCAAAGCTCGAAAAGTACTTCCTCTATCACTATCCTATGACCATAGAGTTGTAGATGGTGCTCAAGCTGCAGAATTTGTAAAGAAATTCAGCAATTTTATTTCTAGACCATTTCAATTAAGATGAAAAATATAAATCAAAAAATAGATTTAGTTGTTATAGGAGGTGGTCCAGGAGGATACACTGCAGCATTTAGGGCAGCAGATCTTGGAAAAAATGTTATTTTAATTGACAAAGATAATAATTTAGGTGGAGTTTGTTTAAACAGAGGATGTATTCCTTCAAAATCATTACTTCATATTAGCAACCTAATAACTAATGCAAAAGAATCATCTAAGTTTGGGGTTCAATTTAAAAAACCATCTATTGATATTAACAAAATTCATAATTGGAAAAATAATGTAATATCTAATCTTAGTAATGGAATTTCAAAACTAGCTGAAGCTAGAAATATTAAAATTATTAATGGCAAAGCAAAATTTAAATCTGCTACTCAATTATTTATTAAAGATCAACAAGGAAAAGATATAGATATTTTTTTCAATGATTGTATTATAGCAACTGGATCAAGATCTCAAACAATTTCTCATTTAAATAAAAAACACCCCTCAATTTTAAATTCAAAAGATGCACTAAATTTTACATCTATCCCAAAATCATTACTAGTAATTGGTGGAGGTTATATTGGTTTAGAGCTTGGTAGTGTTTTTAGTGCTTTTGGATCAAAAGTAACAGTTGCTGAATTTTTACCTAAACTACTTAACATGGCAGATAATGATCTTGTTTTACCTCTTTATAATGTACTAAAAAGAAAATTTGAAAATATATATCTTTCTACAGAAGTAACTAGTCTTATACCACAAACAAATGGTAGTATAATTAGTACATTTAAAAATAATGAAAAAACATTTAAAAATTCTTTTGATAATGTCCTTATTTGTACTGGAAGAGTTCCAAATACAAATGATATTTGTATTGAAAAGACAGGTATTACATTGGATGAAAATTGTTTTATTCCAGTAAATCAACAACAAAGAACTTTAATACCAAATATATATGCTATAGGTGATGTAACAGGATCACCAATGCTTGCCCATAAA
This sequence comes from uncultured bacterium, assembly GCA_964429875.1. Taxonomy (GTDB): domain Bacteria; phylum Fidelibacterota; class Marinisomatia; order SCGC-AAA003-L08; family D37C17; genus CAYSDL01. The sequence continues at coordinate 688 of CAYSDL010000042.1, read as the reverse complement.
GCCTCATTCGAAGGCAAAGTAGCAGCAGAAGTTATCTCAGGAATGAACAGTGTTTATAAACCTTCTGCTGTTCCTTCAGTTATATATACAAATCCTGAAATTGCATGGGCAGGATATACAGAAAATGAGTTAAAGAATTTATCTCAAGAGTATAATAAAGCAGAGTTTCCTTGGTCTGCAAGTGGAAAAGCAATGAGCATAAATGCTACTAATGGAAAAACTAAAATATTAACTAATAAAGAAAATACTAGAATTCTAGGGGTTGGAATAGTTGGTGAACATGCAGGAGATTTAATTAGTGAAGCAATGCTAGCAATAGAAATGAGAGCAATACCAGAAGATATAGCGTTAACTATTCATCCTCATCCAACATTATCAGAAACAATATTTAATGCCTCTGAGATATTAACTGGAAGCATTACAGATTTATACATTCCTAAAAAATAACATGAAATTTATTAATTTCTTTATGTATATTTTATAATGTCAATAATACTTTTATTATTTACTACCTTTACATTTGCTCAACATTTCAATATTGAAATTGCAGAAACAGGTGAGTCAACTTTATTTATTTTCGAAGATACCATAAGCTCATTATCAATTGGAGATGAGATAGGATTATTTGATAGCAATGGATTAATTGATAGTGATGGAAATATTGGAGAAATTTTAGTTGGTGCTGGTA
>CAYSDL010000041.1:0-12593 GCA_964429875.1 uncultured bacterium | reverse complement strand
TCTATAGATGACATGAGTCTTAATACCGTTTTAGAATCTCTTGATGATAATGCAATTTATATTAAAAGTCAAACTGGGTTTGCAGATTATTACTCAGGGTTTGGTTGGTATGGAACCTTAGAAGATATAGATAATGTTTCCATGTATAAACTAAATATGGAATTTGAGGACAATATTGTTTTAACTGGAATGCCAGTAGATGTTTCAAATACAGTATTTGAATTATCTCAAGGATGGAATTGGATAGGATATTCTCCTCAAATAATTCTTGATCTTAACACAGCTCTATTCAATATACCTGATGGGAACGCTATTTATATTAAAAGTCAGACTGGTTTTTCAGATTATTATTCAGGTTTTGGTTGGTACGGTACCCTAGAAGAAATGAATCCATTTGTTGGATATTTATTGAATATGTCTACACCAACTACATTTATTTATAATGAGGATGAATGAAAAAAAGTAGTTTTTTTGTTATAAGTTTAATTTTTATAACATTTTATTTTTTTAATAAGTTTAATCCAAAAAAAAATAACGTCATCCCAACACCTACCGAATACATCCAGAAGAAGAAAGATAAGAAAAAATTTAAACAAGATAGAGCGCAGTATATAAAAAATATGCATAGGACCGCCCCAGGTATTGATTGGGAAGAAATTGATCGTGAAAATAGAAAGATCAATACAAACAAGGTAAGACGTCTTAGAAATACATTATATCAAAGTGGCCAAATTGAAGATATATCAGATAATTTTGAAATTATTGTTCCTCGTGATATTGAGGGAACGTGGATTGAAAGAGGAAGTAATAATCTTGCAGGTAGAATTATGACAGCTGATATTGATTTTAGTAATAACATTATTTATTGTGCCTCAGCAGGAGGAAATATTTGGAAAGGTTCAATCAATGGAGAGAACTGGGAGTCATTAACTGATTATATGCAATTAAATATTAATTTTTTGCGTATAATGAGTACTGATGAAGGGCAACGTTTATTAATAGGTACTGGAAATGAATTTTATTATTCTGATAATGATTGCCTTACTTTAATAGAATCGAATGGTTTAGGTAATAACAGTATCAAACGTTTTGTTATTCAGGGGGGTACTAACCATATATATGCTCTTGTAAATGATGGACCAAGAGCAATTTATAGATCTACAGATTTAGGAGAAAATTTTGAATTATTTATTTCTCTTGATGACAGCCAGGATATCCCTTGGGAAGGAATTTCTCATTTTGATATTTTTACTCCACGTTATACAGAAAGTTATGTATATCTTCTTAACGATATGTCTTTTTATAGGATAAGCAATAATGATTTAATTTTAATTTCAGAATTGCCTGGATCTTATTCTGATAATGTATCACTAACTGGTGGTGAGGGAGTAAATTCTACTTTTCTATATGCCTATGTAGGAGGAAGAATATTTAGCACTATCAATGGAGGATCAAGTTGGGCTGATAAAGGAGAAGCTCCTTCAAGCTGGTGGTGGATTAATGGTTTTAATGCATCAAATATAGAAAGAGATAAAATTTTTATAGGTGGGATGGAGGTATTTGGAAGTTCAAATGGTGGAAATGAATGGACCTTAGTAAATCCATGGTGGGAATATTATAATGATATTGAAGGGAAACTTCATGCTGATATACCTGAAATACGTTTTTTCCTAGATGAAGAATATAATGAGGTTGCTTTAATATCTACTGATGGAGGATTGTATATATCAGATGATTATCTAGAGACAGTACAAAATATTTCATTGAGTGGACTGGGTGTTAGTCAATATTATTCAACATATTCTCAACGATTTTCTCCTTATTCAATTTTTGCAGGTAGTCAAGATCAAGGTCTTCAAAAGAGCATAACATACAATCAGGGAGTTCAAGATTTTGAGCAAATAATCAGTGGTGATTATGGTCATTTAGTTTCAGGTGATAATGGTATTAGTGTATGGACTAATTATCCTGGTTTTACAATTTATTATCCTGATATTGCGAATTCTAATTCAAGTATTTCCTTAGATTTTCCAGGGAGTGGGTATCTATGGATTGCTCCATTATTGGAAAACCCTTATACATCACAAAAAGCTTTTTTAGGTGGCGGAGGAATTAATGGTGGCAATCATCTTATTGAATTAACCATTCAAGGAAATCAAATTTGGCATGCAGAATTAGAATATAATTTTTCTGGAACAGTTTCAGCAATGGAATATTCTCCATTAGACCCTTCTTATCGTTATGTGTTAACAGAAAACGGAAAATTTTACTATAGCTTAGATGATGGAGAAAATTGGACAATGACTTCTAGTTTTACTGGCCCTGGATCTCATTATTTTTATGGATCAACAATATGGGCATCTAGAGTAGATCTTGAAACTGTTTATATAGGGGGAAGTGGTTATTCTAATTCTCCTGTTTTTGTATCATTTAATCATGGGCAAACCTTTAGTAGTATGAATAATGGACTTCCAAATACGCTAGTTTTTCAATTAGCTGGGACATCAGATGATGGTCTTTTATTTGCAGCAACAGAAGTTGGTCCATATGGTTACTCAAGCAATGAAAATGAATGGTTTTTATTATCAGGAATTTCTGCTCCAGATCAAACATACTGGTCAATTGATTATATTCCAGATATTAATACTGCTCGCTTTGGAACATATGGAAGAGGAATATGGGATTTTGTAATTGATGATGATTATTACATAAATTTTGGAGATGTTAATCAAGATAATTCAATTAATATACAAGATATCATACTTGTAATTAATTTTATTTTAGGAAACTCTCTTCCTGATGATTACCAATATATCCTAAGTGATATTAATGAAGATGGTATTATAAATGTTTTGGATATTGTTTTGATCGTTGATATTATTTTTGAAGGATAAGTTATATTTTTTGAAAGATAGAATGATTAAAAGAACACATACCTGCGGAGAACTTACTTTAAGTGATGTTGGTTCTGATGTCAAATTAAATGGATGGATTTCTAAAACTAGAGATTTAGGGGGCCTAATTTTCATAGATCTGAGAGATAGATATGGAAAAACTCAGATAGTTTTTAATGAAGAGATCAATCAAACAGCATTTGATTGTGTTAAAAAGTTGGGACTTGAAGATGTTATTGGTATTAAAGGCGTGGTGATTAAAAGACCAAATGATGCCATTAATTCTAATATGATTACTGGCTCAATTGATGTTGAGGCTAATAATATTATAGTATATAATGAATCTGCTCCAAGTCCATTTGATATAGGAGATCGTAATTCTGCTTCAGAAGAACATAGACTTAGATATAGGTATTTAGAATTAAGAACAAAAGAATTACAAGAAAATTTAATTTTAAGATCAAAAACTGCACTTGTAACTAGAGAATTTTTATCAAATAAAAATTTTATTGAAATAGAAACACCTATCCTTATGAAATCTACTCCTGAAGGGGCAAGAGATTTTTTAGTTCCAAGTAGAATTCATAAAGGGAAATTTTATGCTTTACCTCAATCACCCCAAACATACAAACAGCTTTTAATGGTGTCAGGATTTGATAGATACTTTCAAATAGTAAAATGTTTTAGAGATGAAGATTTTAGGGCAGATAGACAGCCAGAATTTACGCAGATAGATCTTGAGATATCATTTGTTAAACAAAAAGATATTATTGATTTAGGCACAGATTTAGTAAAAAAAATATGGAAAGATATTCTTGATGTTGATTTGCCCAATCAATTTCTGGAATTAACTTATACAGAAGCTATGGAAACTTATGGTTCTGATAAGCCTGATTTAAGATTTGACTTACCTTTGTTAGAATTTGAAAATTTCGTTAAACATTCTGATTTTGATACTTTTAAAACTATTATTAAAAATAAAGGACGAGTTAAAGCATTAAAAATTCATAATGCAGACTCCTATAGTAGAAAAATAATTGATGAATTAACTGATTGGCTCAAAGAGCAGTATGGAGTAAAGGGACTTGCTTGGATGAAATGTTTAAATGGCAATTCACTTGAAGGAGGTATCAGTAAATTTTTTAATTCTGATATACAAAATAGTATTATTAAAGAATTAAATATATTAGAAGGTGATATTATTTTTATTATTGGAGATAAATCTAAAGTTACTTTAAACTCACTTGGTGCACTTAGATTAGAACTTGCTAAGCGTTCTGATTTAATAAATGAATCATTATGGAGCCCATTGTGGATAACAGATTTTCCCTTGTTTGAATGGAATGATGATCATGAGAGATGGGACTCATTGCACCACCCCTTCACATCACCAAACTTAGAAGATATTAATGTTTTAGATGATAGACCTGGAGATGTAAGATCATTGGGGTATGACATTGTGATGAATGGTTATGAATTAGGAGGCGGTTCAATCAGAATATATGAGAGTGAACTACAATCAAAAATATTTTCTTTGTTAGGGATAGATGAGAAAGAGGCGGATGAAAAATTTGGATTTTTATTGGGTGCATTTAAATATGGAGCGCCCCCTCATGGTGGAATGGCATTTGGATTTGATAGAATTATTATGTTGCTAGCAGGCTCTAAACAAATAAGAGATGTAATAGCTTTTCCTAAGACAACCTCAGCAACTTCATTGATGGATAATTCCCCTTCATCAGCAGATGAAAAACAGCTTGATGAATTAGGTCTTTCATTAAAAAGTAAAAAATGAAAAAAATTATTAAGCTAAAAGATGTAGATCCACTACTTTTTTCAGGTACAGGCGATGAAAACCTTAATTATTTAGAAAATAAAATTAATGCAAAAATTGTTTTAAGAGGTGATGAAATTCATTTTAATGGGAAAAAACAAGAGCTGAATATAGCTGAATCATTAATTAATGATATGATATATACAATTAATTTAAAAGGTTATATAAATAAAGAAGATATAGAAGTTTTATTAAATTCTTCTAATGAAAAAGAACAGGGTAGTAAAAAAAATGGACTTTTAGATCAAGTAATTTTATATACCCATAAAGGTGCAGTAACAGCACAAACAGAAGGGCAAAAAAAGTATTATGAATCTGTTATAAAAAATGATATTGTATTCTGTTATGGTCCAGCGGGGACTGGGAAAACTTATCAAGCAGTAGCATGTGCTGTATCTGCTTTGAAAAATCATGAAGTAGAAAAAATTATTATTACTAGACCGGCTGTTGAGGCTGGAGAAAGGTTAGGTTTTCTTCCAGGTGATTTAAAAGATAAAGTTGATCCATATCTTACTCCTTTATATGATGCCTTAGATAAAATGATACCAAGAGATAAATTGAAAAAATTTTTAAGTCAAAATGTTATTGAGATAGCACCACTTGCTTATATGAGAGGTCGAACTCTTCATAACTCGTTTATGATATTAGATGAAGCTCAAAATTCATCAAAAATGCAGATGAAAATGTTTTTAACAAGATTAGGTGTAACATCTAAGGCAATAATCACTGGAGATATTACTCAAATTGATTTAGATAAAAATGAAACATCTGGATTGTTAGATGCTATTAAAGTATTAAATAAAATTAAAGGTATTGGTTTGGTTGAACTTAATGAAAAGGATGTAGTAAGGCATAGACTAGTTAAGGATATAATAAAAGCTTACAATAAGAGAGGAAAAAAATTATGAAGCAATCTTATATTTGTTCTTATGCAAGAACGCCTATAGGAGCATTCCAGGGTACCTTAAGTACTATTCCTGCTACAAAATTAGGGGCGATTGTAATTGAGGAGGTTATTCAAAAGGCTTTGTTCTCAAAAGACAGTGTTGATGAAGTTATTATGGGGAATGTATTATCAGCAAACCTTGGGCAAGCCCCTGCTAGACAAGCTTGTTTAGGTGCTTCTTTAAATCATCAGATTGAATGCATGACAATTAATAAAGTATGCGGTTCTGGTTTAAAGTCTGTCATGCTTGCAGATCAATCTATTAAGACAAATAATTCTAACGTTGTCATTGCTGGCGGAATGGAAAATATGAGTTTAGCGCCATTCTATATTGAGAATTCACGAAGAGGAATGATGTTTGGAAATAATAAATTAATAGATTCAATTCTAAAAGATGGACTTTGGGACCCTTATAATAATTTTGCAATGGGAAATTGTGCAGAAGTATTGTGTTCTGAAAATAAATATACTAAACAAATGCAGGATGAATTTGCTATTGAATCATATTCTCGTTCTAATGCTGCAATAATAAAAAATGAATTCAATGATGAAATTGTGTCAGTTACAATAGAAAATAAAAGAGGAAAAATTGATTTTTCAGTTGATGAAGAGCCTTTAAAATTTGATGAAAAAAAATTAAAAAAACTTAATCCTGCTTTTGATCACTCAGGGTCAATAACTGCAGGGAATGCAAGTAGTTTAAGTGATGGAGCTGCAGCTTTATTAATATCTTCAGAAAAAAATATTAATGAAAAAAATATTAAGCCAATAGCAAAAATAATTGATCATGTATCTTTTGCAACAGAACCATTATATTTTACCAAAGCTCCAATTTATGCTATAAAAAAATTATTAAAAAAAACTAATATGAATATTGATGACATTGATTTATTTGAAATTAATGAAGCCTTTTCCTGTGTAACTATGGCAGCTATTGATGAATTGAAAATTTCACCTGACATAGTAAATGTAAATGGGGGCGCAGTTTCAATGGGACATCCAATAGGAGCATCTGGTGCTAGAATTTTAGTAACTCTTCTAGGTGCATTAAGAAAAAGAAAATTAAAATATGGTATTGCTTCATTATGTATTGGGGGCGGAGAAGCTTCAGCATTATTAGTAGAAATATGCGAGTGATAAAGAAATGAATATAGGCATTATAGGTTCAGGCACAATGGGGAATGGAATTGCACATGTTTTTTCATTGTACAATCATAAGGTTATTTTAGTAGACATAAATGAAACAATTTTAAATAGTGCTCTTAAAATGATAGTTAAAAATTTAAAACGACAGTTTAATAAGGGAATTATTACTCAGGATCAAGTTAATTCTACTATAGATAATATTCAAGTTTCGACCAGTTTAAAAAAGTTATGTTCTTGTGATTTAATTATAGAAGCAGTTAAAGAAGATTTCGATGTTAAATCTGAAATTTTTAAAAAATTAGATGCTATTTGTAACAGCAATACAATTTTTGCAACAAATACATCTTCAATATCTATAAATAGCTTGAGCAAAAACCTAAAAAGACATGATAAATTTATAGGAATGCATTTCATGAACCCAGTACCAATAATGAAATTAGTTGAAGTGATAAAAGGACAGAAGACATCTCAGGATACAGTCAATTTTATTGAAAATTTATCTAAATCTATTGATAAAAGACCAATTACATGCAATGATTCTCCTGGATTTGTATCAAATAGAATATTAATGCCAATGATCAATGAAGCAGCTTTTTGCTATATGGAAGGTGTTGCCGAACCTGAAGCTATTGATTCTATAATGAAATTAGGTATGGGGCATCCCATGGGACCCCTTAGATTAGCTGACCTTATAGGTATAGATGTATGTGTATATATTATGAATGTATTATATGAAGGACTAAAAGATAAGAAGTACAAACCCTGTCCATTATTAAATAAAATGATAGAAAAAAATAAACTAGGCAATAAAACAAAAGAAGGTTTTTATAGTTATGAACTTTGAATTAACAGATGAACATAAATTAATAAAAAAAACAGCAAATGAATTTGCTGCAAATGAACTTTTACCTAAAGTTGTTGAAAGAGATAGAAAAAAAATATGGCCAAAAGAACAAATAAAAAAAATGGCTGAACTAGGATTTATGGGAATGATGGTAGATGAACAGTATAATGGTTGGGGCATGGATGCCGTATCCTATACAATTGCGATGGAAGAAATTTCTCGTGTTGATGCCTCAGCTTCTGTTATAATGTCTGTTAATAATTCTTTAGTTTGTTCAATCTTAAATAAATATGGTAGTGAATTCCAAAAAGATAAATATTTAAAGAAATTAGCAACAGGAGAGTTTCTGGGAGCTTTTTCATTATCTGAGCCTCAATCTGGATCAGATGCCTCTAATATGTTAGCATATGCAGAAAAAAAACAAGATTTTTATAATCTTAGTGGGACTAAAAATTGGGTTACTAATGGGATTAACTCTGATATTGTAATGGTATTTGCACTAACAGAAAAAAATATTGGTCATAAGGGGATATCTTGTTTTATCGTGGAAAAGGGATATAAAGGTTTTGATGTAGGAAAACCTGAAGAAAAATTAGGGATAAGATCATCTGATACGTGCGAACTATATTTTGATAATGTAAAAATTCCAAATGAAAATTTAATTGGCTTTGAAGGTCAGGGATTTAAAATTGCGTTAGAAACCTTGGATGGTGGAAGAATTGGAATTGCCTCTCAGGCCCTTGGAATAGCGCAGGCTAGTTTAGATGCCTCTATTAAATATTCAAAAGAAAGGATGCAATTCAATAAGCCTATTTCATCTTTTCAAGCTATTCAGCATAAAATTGCTGATATGTCAATTGAAATAGATGCAGCTAGATTATTAATCAGAAAAGCTGCTTGGGCAAAAGATAATAAACATAATTATAGTATTTTAGCATCAAAAGCAAAGGTTTTTGCATCTGAATTAGCAATGAGGGCTTCATCTGAATGCGTTCAGATACATGGCGGCTATGGATATATTCAAGAAACTGGAGTTGAGCGATTGATGCGTGATGCTAAAATAACTCAAATTTATGAAGGAACATCAGAAATACAACGCTTAGTTATTGCAAGAGATTTATTAAAATAAAATGGATAGAAAACACAAAAGAGAAGCAAGGAATTTATGCTTGCAAATTTTATTTGCGAATAAATTTTCAAATAGTGATTTTGATAATTTATTTTCAAATTTTTATTTAGCTCAAGATAATGATTTAGATAAAAAATCTTATAATAAAAAACAAATTGAATATGCTTCTAGATTATATTCACATGTAATTAAAGAAAAAGATCGAGTTGACAAATTAATTGAATGCAAATTAGTTAATTGGGAAATGAATAGATTAGCTACGATTGATAGAATAATATTACGGATGTCAATAACTGAGATGCTATTTCTAGATGATATTCCACCAAAAGTTTCTATAACTGAGGCAGTTGAAATTGCAAAAAACTTTAGCAGTGAAGATAGTAGTGGTTTTATAAATGGTATAATGGATGCAATTTATAACGAAGAATACAACACAAAGAAAAAAGAAAAAATTTAATGTCAATACTCTCAAAAGTTGTAACAAAAATATTTGGAAAAAAATCTGATAAAGATATAAAAGAGATACAACCTTTTGTACATAGTATAAATGAATATTATAAAACCCTTGAAAGTTTATCTGATAATGAGATAAAAAATAAATTTAATACAATAAGAATAGAGCTGTCCGATTTAATTAGCACAAAAAAAGAGGAGTTTTCTTCAGAATCTGATAATCCAAATGATATTGATGAAAAATTATATTTAATAGAAAAAGAATTTTTAGATCAAAAAATAGTTGAAGTTTTTTCTATTGTTAAAGATGTATCCAGAAGATTATGTGGTTCTAAATACAGTGTTATGGATCAACCAATGGAATGGAATATGATCCATTATGATGTCCAATTAGTTGGTGGAGTAGCTCTTCATCAAGGTAAAATATCAGAGATGAAAACTGGAGAAGGAAAAACGCTCGTATCAACACTTCCTATTGTATTGAATGCGATGACTGGTAGAGGAGTACATATTGTTACTGTAAATGATTATTTAGCTGAAAGAGATAGCCAGTGGATGGGGCTGCTATATGAGTTTTTAGGTTTATCAGTTGGATGTATTTTAAATCAAATGGACAGCCAAAAAAGAAAAGAAATGTATTTAAAAGATATTACATATGGGACAAACAGTCAATTTGGATTTGATTATCTTAGAGATAATATGTCAGTAAGAATTGAAGACCAAGTGCAGCGTGGACATGTATATGCTATAGTTGATGAAGTAGACTCTGTATTAATTGATGAAGCAAGAACTCCTCTTATTATTTCAGGGGTAGTCAATAGCCAGCAAAATGAACAGTATACAAAATGGAAACATCAGATAGAATCATTAATAAAAAAACAAAATGAAATAATAAACAATAAATTATCAGATGTCGAAAGTTTATTAGAAAATGATTCAGATAAAGCTGGAGAAATTATATTACTTGCATCAAGAGGAGCGCCTAAAAATAAAAAATTACAAAAACTATTTCAAATTCAAGGCACAAAAAGAATTATGTCTAAAGTAGAAAGTGATTTTATTAGAGATAAAAAAATGAGAGATATAGATGAACAATTATATTTTTCAATTGATGAAAGATCAAATGTAGTAGACTTGTCTGAGCAAGGGCGAAAGTATCTCTCCCCTTCTGACTCAGATGATTTTGTTTTACCAGATCTAGGAGAAATTTTTCATAAATTAGAAAGCAGCAACCTGAATAGTAAAGACATTGCTCTAGAAAAAGAAAAATCACAAGCCGCACATTCTGAAGTTAGTGAAAGGATTCATACAATCAATCAATTATTAAAAGCATATTCTTTATTTGAAAAAGATGTAGAGTATATTGTGCAAGATGGAAAAGTCCTTATTGTTGATAAGCATACAGGGCGAGTTATGCATGGAAGACAATTCTCTGATGGAATGCATCAGGCTATTGAGGCAAAGGAAAGTGTTGCAATTCAAAGAGAAACACAAACTGTTGCAACAATAACAATTCAAAATTATTTTAGAATGTATGAAAAGCTTGCGGGGATGACTGGAACTGCTCTTACTGAAGCAGGTGAATTTATGGAAATATATAAATTAGATGTTGTTGAAATCCCAACTAATAAACCAATACTTAGAAAAGATCATGAAGATCTTATTTATAAAACAAAACGCGAAAAGTATAATTCAGTAATAGAAAAAATTGAAGAGTTGTTTAAAAAGGGACAACCTGTACTTGTTGGAACAACTTCTGTGGAGGAATCTGAAACTTTAGCTAGAATGCTTAAAAGAACAAAAATGCCTCATAATGTATTAAATGCTAAGCAGCACCAAAGCGAAGCTGAAATTGTTGCGAGAGCTGGCCAAAAAAATTCAATTACTATATCAACAAATATGGCAGGAAGAGGAACAGATATAAAGCTTGGAGAAGGCGTTGTAGATAAAGGGGGTCTTTTTATTTTAGGAACAGGAAGACATGAATCAAGAAGAATTGATCTTCAGCTTAGAGGAAGATCAGGTAGACAAGGGGATGATGGAGAAACAGTATTTTTTCTCAGTTTAGAAGATGATCTCATGAGATTGTTTGGATCAGACAGAATTTCAAAAGTGATGGACAGATTGGGAATTAAAGAGGGCGAAGTTATTACTCATTCTATGGTGACAAAATCTATAGAGCGTGCTCAGAAAAAAATTGAAGCAATGAATTTTGGAGGCAGAAAAAACATTATTGAGTATGATGATGTTATGAACTATCAAAGAGATATAGTTTATAATAGAAGAAATTATGCCCTACATGAATCTGATATTTCAAATGAGTTAAAACAAATTATCAATGAATATGCTGAAGATGTAGTAGATAGTTTTTGTTACGGAAATCATAATGATTGGGATATGAATTCTTTGTATACTGAAGTTCTAAATACATTGGGAATGGATTTTAATGTTGAAGAAGGAATTATAAATAAAGATAAGGTAGTAAATAAAATTATTGATAGTGCTTTATCTATCATCCAATTTAAAAAAGACAATTTTGATGGAGAACTATTTAATAATTTTCAAAAATTTATAATTTTAAGGACTATTGATGAGAAATGGCAAGATCATTTATATACCATGGATCAATTAAGAGAAGGTATTGGTCTTAGAGCTTACGGTCAAAAAAATCCATTAATTGAATATAAGCAAGAAGGTTTTGCCATGTTTGAAGAAATGATGATAGATACAAATAAAGAAACATTGAAGAGAATTTTCAGAACAGATTTAGCTAGCATTGGTCAAAGAAATATGAATGTTGAGCAAAAAACAAGAAATCTTCAAGCAAAAAAAGATATCAATGTATTATCAAATATTTCTAAATCTCAAACATCAGAAAACAATGTCACACAATCACCCTCCTCTTATTTAAAACCTCAGGCTCAAGCTATGGCCCCCAATCAAAAAAGACAACCTATAAAGGCTGAAAAGAAAATAGGTCGGAATGAGCCCTGTCCATGTGGTAGTGGGAAGAAATACAAAAAATGTTGTGCATAGCTCTTGTATAACTCTAAAATATTCGAATAATATATTTTTATAGAAAACTTAGTAAAATTATTGTAAATTTCTAGGCTGTCAAGGAGTGCGGCTTGTAACATATTGACACAAACTTAAATAAAATATAAAAATATATAGTTAGTAATTTTATTATTGACGAGATTTATATGTTAAAAGAAAGGAAACCACAAAATGTTTAACTTTAATAAAAAAGCACTTTTTAGTGTATTATCAATTTTCTTTATAATGAATATTGTTTTTGCAGATCCAACCGATGGATGTGAAATGGATACAAATACTTTATTTCTGAC
>CAYSDL010000040.1:0-12722 GCA_964429875.1 uncultured bacterium | reverse complement strand
AAGGCGGCAGAACTGTTGGCGCTGGTGTTGTAACAGAAATTGCTGAGTAAGATAAATAATGAATAAAATCAGAATAAAGCTAAAAGCGTATGATTACATGTTGTTAGATAAATCAACAGATAAAATTGTAAAGACAGCAAAAGATACTGGCGCGCTTGTTTTAGGCCCCATTCCTTTGCCAAATAAAAAATCAATTTATACTGTTAACCGTTCTGTTTTTGTTGATAAGAAATCTAGAGAACAATTTCAAATTATTGTTCATAGTAGAATTATAGATTTATTAAACTCTACAGCTAAAACTGTTGACTCTCTTATGAAACTTGATATGCCTGCTGGTGTTGATATCGAAATTAGGACATAAAGACTAATGAGTAATGATATGTATATTAATGGTTTTTACATGATAGAAGATGATTTAGAAAACATTTCTAAGGATGGTGGTGTTGTTGAAGACTCTCAAGGAGAAAATGCCCCTATCGAGAAAGAAGTTAAAGTATCTGAAGAAAAAGAAGTCGTGACAGATAAGTCTTCTAATCAGGATCAAAATAAATCAATGTCAAAATCAAAAGAATCTATTGACTTATCAAATAATGAAGTTCAAACTGATAAAGCCTCTGATTCAGATATTGAAGAAGATTCCTTAAATGAAGAGTCAGTTAAGGACTCTAAATCAATTGTTGACTTTAATTTTCCTAATTTAATTGGTAAAAAAATTGGAATGACTCAGCTTTTTTCTAATGATGGGACAGTTTTCCCAGCCACTGTAGTTGAAGCAGGTCCATGTACAGTGACGCAAATTAAAAATTTTAATAATGATGGATATAGCTCAGTTCAAATTGGTTACTTAGATAAAAAAGAATCAAAAACTACTAAAGCTCTTTTAGGACACTTTTCTAAATCAAAGTCTAATCCAAAAAAGATTTTAAAAGAATTTAAAGTTAATGATAAAATTGACAATTTATCTTTAGGTTGCACTATCCAAGTGAATCAATTTTCTCAGGGTGATTTTGTGAATATAACTGGTTTTTCAAAAGGCAAGGGATTTGCTGGGCACATGAAAAGACATGGTTTTGGTGGAGGAAGAGCTTCTCATGGCAAGAATAGCGTTATGAGAAAATCAGGCTCCGTTGGAGCTGGAACTTCACCTGGAAGAATATTCCCTGGAATGAAAATGGCTGGTCGAATGGGTAATAATAGAGTAAGTATTAAAAATTTACAAATTTTAAATATTGATGAAAAAAATAATCTGATATTTGTAAAAGGATCAATTCCTGGACCAAATAATAGAATAGTATTTTTAACTAAAAGCTAAATTTTATGAAAGTTGATTTATATAATATATCTGGAAAAAAAGCTAAAGATAAAGCAAATCTTAAAGATGATATTTTTAAGGTAAAGCCAAATGAACATTGCATATATCTTGTTGTTAAATCGGAATTAGCAGCAAAGAGACAAGGTACTGCATCTTCAAAAACTAGATCTGAAGTAAGAGGAGGTGGAGCTAAACCGTGGAAACAAAAAGGAACAGGTAGGGCAAGAGTTGGATCAACTAGAAATCCCTCAAGGGTGCATGGTGGGTCTGCATTTGGACCAAAGCCTCATAAATATGAAGTAAAGGTTAATAAAAAAGTAAAACTTTTAGCTAAAAAAAGTGCATTATCATTGAAGGTGTCTTCATCTTCTTATAAAATAGTTGATCAGTTTGGATTTAAAACACATAAAACAAAAGATTTTGTTAAAATGTTAAGTAATTTTGATTTAAACAATGAGAAAATAACTTTAATTACTGGGGATGTGGATAATAGCAACTTGTATTTAAGTTCGAAGAATTTAGAGAAAATAAATGTAGTTAGAGTTACTTCTTTTTCAACCTATGATATTATGAATTGTAATTATTTGTTAGTTGATAAATCAGGTCTTGAATATATAAATGAGAATTTAATTTAATAATGATTAATGCAACTGATATAATAATAAGTCCAATTTTGAGTGAGAAAAGTAATATACTAACTGCTCAAAATAAATATGTTTTTAAAGTTAATGTTAACTCTAATAAACTGCAAATTAAATCAGCTATTGAAAGTCGATTTGGAGTTAAAGTCAATAATGTTAGAACGATGAATTTTAAAGGTAAAAAGAAGCAAACTACTATACGGAGTTCTGGCAATATATTAAGAACTTCAGGACACAGAAAAAATTGGAAAAAAGCAGTAGTAACTCTTATGGAAGGTAATAAGATAGATTTTGTTGAAGGAGAATTTTAATAATGCCTGTTAAAAAATTAAAACCAGATACTCCGAGTAGAAGGTATATGTCAATTTCTTCTTTTGAAGAAATTACTAAGGCTAAACCTGAAAGAAGCTTGACAGTAGCTCTTAGAAAAACTGGTGGTAGAAATAATCTAGGTAGAATTACATCAAGAAGAAGAGGTGGTGGCCATAGAAGAAGGTATAGAATTATTGATTTTAAAAGAAATAAATTTGATATTGTGGGTAATATTGAATCTATTGAATATGATCCAAATAGATCATCAAGAATAGCACTTGTCAAATATAAAGATAATGAAAAGAGATATATTATAGCTCCCGATGGATTGAAAGTAGGGAATAAAATTATTTCATCTAAAGAAAATATTCCCTTTAAAACTGGGAATACTACAGTTTTAGGAAATATTCCTGATGGTATGCTTGTCCACAATATTGAATTAAAACCTGGAAAAGGTGCACAAATGGCTAGAAGTGCAGGCACTTATGCTCGAGTTATGGCAAAAGAGAAAAATATGATTACTTTAAAGTTGCCCTCAGGTGAAATTCGTATGGTCTTAGATAGTTGTTTAGCAACAATAGGTATTGTTGGTAATAAAACTCATGAAAATATCAAAATTGGAAAAGCTGGTAGATCTAGGTGGCTTGGTAAAAGGCCGAAGGTAAGAGGTGTAGCTATGAACCCAGTAGACCATCCACATGGTGGAGGCGAAGGAAGAACTTCTGGTGGCAGACATCCTGTATCACCATGGGGGACTCCTGCGAAAGGTTATAAAACTAGGAATAAGAAAAAAACTTCTAATAAGTTTATTGTTAAGAGGAGAAAATAGTGGCTAGATCATTAAAAAAAGGTCCTTACGTAGATTTTAAACTAGAGAAAAAAATTAATAAATTAAATGCTTCTAATAAGAAAGAGGTAATAAAAACATGGTCTCGAAGATCAACTATTTCTCCAATTTTTGTAGGACACACGCTAGCTGTCCATAATGGGAATAAATTTATACCTGTTTTTGTATCTGAAAATATGGTGGGGCATAAATTAGGAGAATTCTCACCAACTAGAATTTTTAGAGGTCATTCAGGAGATCGAAAGAAATAATTTATGGAGACAACAGTTAAATTGAAACATTTAAAACAGTCAGCAACTAAAATAAGATTTGTATTGAATCAAGTGACTGGTTTAAAAGTTGGTAAAGCACTAAATAAATTGACATTTGCAAATAAGAAAGCATCAGTTTTTATTGTAAAGGCTCTAAATTCAGGTGTTGCCAATTTATTGATGCAGAATGATAATGTCGATAAAGAAAATTTGTATATAAAAAATGCATATGTTGATCAAGGTCCTACTATGAAAAGATTTAGACCTCGTGCTATGGGGCGTGCAACCCCTATTAGAAAAAGAAGTAGTCATTTAACTATAACAATATCAGATAATAAATAAGGGGTAAAATTGGGTCAAAAGTGTAATCCTATAGGTTTAAGGCTTGGAATTAATAGAAAATGGAATTCTGTGTGGTTTGATGAAAAAAACTTTGCTGATCGATTAAAAGAAGATATTATTTTAAGAAAATTTATTAATAAAAAATATGAATCAGCTAGTATAGCAGATGTTGAAATTGTTCGTACTTCTAAAAAAGTTTCAATTACAATAAAAACATCAAGGCCAGGTTTAGTTATTGGTAAGGGTGGATCAGAAGTTGATAGTTTAAAGAAAATATTGAATAAGTTAATTGGTTATGAGGTTCAAGTTAATGTTTTTGAAATTAAAGGTCCTGCATTAGTAGCTAAACTTGTTGGTCAAAATATAGCTCAGCAGATTGAAAAGAAAATAAATTATAGAAGAGCTGTTAAAAAGTCTATACAAACTACTATGAGCGTAGGAGCTTTAGGAATCAGAGTTAGAGTTGCTGGAAGGTTAAATGGTGCAGAAATTGCTAGAAATGAAACATTTAGAGAAGGCAGGGTCCCATTACATACTTTAAGAGCTCTTATCGATTATGCACATGTTGAAGCAAATACTACTTATGGAATAATTGGAATAAAAGTTTGGATATATAATCAGAAATAATTGAGAATAAAAAATGTTATCACCAAAAAAAGTAAAATATAGAAGGCCGCAAAAAGGAAAGAATAGAGGAATGGCTATGCGCGGAAATTATGTTACATATGGCACTTATGGAATGAAGGCCCTTGAGTCTGGATGGATATCTAGTAGACAAATTGAAGCTTCAAGAGTTGCTATTTCTAGGAGGGTGAGGAAATTAGGTAAAATGTGGATTAGAATTTTTCCTCATAAACCTATAACAAAAAAACCAGCTGAAACTAGGATGGGTAAAGGTAAAGGAACTCCTGAATACTGGGTTTCAGTGATTAAACCAGGAAGAATACTTTTTGAAGTAGATGGATTAACGTTTGAACAGGCAAAAGAAGCATTTAGAGCTTGCTCACACAAGATAAATATTAAAACAAAAATAGTTGCAAAAAGAAACTTAGGAAACTAGTCGTATGGCAAAGAAAAAAAATATCAAAGATATGACAATTGATGAGTTAAATGTAAAATTGAATGGTTTGACTGATTCGCTTTTTAATTATAAATTTCAAAAAGCACTTCAGCAATTAGAGCATCCTCAAAAATTGAGACATGTAAGAAAGGATATTGCCAGAGTAAAAACACAAATAAGACAATATGAGTTAGGTATTAAAAAATGAAAAAAAATACTACTAATAAAAAACAGTTAATTGGAACTGTTATATCTGATAAGATGGATAAAACAGTTATAGTTGAGACTAGTAGAAAGTTTCCTCATCCAGTATATAAAAAATATGTAAGACGTTCAAAAAAATATTATGCGCATGATCCAAAAAATAACTGTGACAATGGAGATGTTGTTTTGATATTGGAATCAAAACCGCTTAGTAAGTTAAAAAGATGGCGTGTTAAAGAAATTAAAGAAAAGGCAGTAAAAATTTAATTATGATTCAACAAGAAACAAGATTAAACGTAGCTGATAATACTGGTGCTAAGCAGGTTCTTTGTATTAAAGTTCTTGGAGGTTCTAGGAAAAGATACGCAAGAGTAGGTGATATAATTGTTATTACAATTAAAAAAGCTATTCCTAATTCAGCATTGAAAAAAGGTGAAGTTCATAGAGCTGTTGTTGTAAGGACAAATAAAGAAATTAAAAGAACAGATGGTTCATATATTAGATTTGATGATAATGCTGTAGTGCTTATTAATGATCAAAAAGAGCCACGGGGGACGCGTGTTTTTGGGCCAGTTGCAAGAGAGTTAAGAGAAAAACAATTTATGAAAATTTTATCTTTAGCACCTGAGGTGATTTAATATGTATAGAATAAAGAAAAATGATAATGTTAAAGTTATTGCTGGAAATTATAAAGGCAAAACAGGTAGAGTTGTAAAATTATTACTTGATAAAAATAGAGCTTTTGTTGAAGGCATTAATGTAGCTAAAAAGCATATGAGACCCAATCAAGAAAATCCTCAAGGAGGTATAGTTGAAAAAGAACTATCTATTAATCTTTCGAATCTAATGTTAGTGTATAAAGGGAAAGAAATTAAGGTTGGTTTTAAAGTATTGAAAGATGGAAAAAAAGTTAGAATTAATAGGAAAAATGGAGATCAAATAGATTAATTATGGAAAATTATACTCCAAGATTATTAGTTAAATATAATTCTGAAGCTAAAAATATATTAAAAGATAAACTTAGTATTGAGAATGTGATGAGACTTCCAAAACTAAAAAAAATAGTTTTAAATATGGGGCTTGGTAATGCAAAAGAAGATAAAAATTCTCTAAAACAAGCTTTAGATGAATTAACAATTATAGCAGGACAAAAAGCAATAGTAACAAAATCTAAAAAAGCTATTTCTAATTTTAAAATAAGACAAGGTGACCCGGTTGGTGTTAGTGTTATTTTAAGAAAGACAATGATGTATGAATTTTTAGATAGATTTATTTCTGTAGCTTCACCTAGAATAAGAGATTTTAGAGGATTTGCATCTAAAGGGTTTGATGGAAGAGGAAATTATAATTTTGGTATTACTGAACAAATTGTTTTTCCTGAAATTAATTATGACAAAGTTAATGCTATTAGAGGTCTAAATATTACTATTGTAACATCTGCCTATAATGATTATGAAGCCTATGAACTGTTAAGTTCATTAGGATTTCCTATTAATGAATATAAAAAAAATATTAAATCATCAAGAAAAACTAATTTGGGTCAAAAAGAAATTGTTGAAAACGTTAAAGAAGATATAGCTGATTCTGAAAGTCATAATAAAATTCAGCTTGATGATTCTGCAGATCAAATTGAAAATATTACTGAAGAAAAAATAATTTCAGATAATAATAAGGATTCAGATACTGGTAATGAAAGTAAATCAGCACCAAATGAAGAGGATAATAAATAATGGCAAAAAAATCATCAGTTGCAAAGAATTTAAGAAGGCAGAAAATTGTTGAACAATATGCTAGTAAAAGAAAAGAACTGAAAACCATCATAAAAAGTACCAAAACTTCTTTTGATGAAAAAAGATTAGCTTTTATGCAATTAGAAAAAATGCCAAGAGATGCTAATCCAATAAGAATAAGAAATAGATGCAATCTGACTGGTCGACCAAGAGGCTATTATAGAAAATTTGGTTTATCTAGAATCTCATTAAGAGAAATGGCAAATAATGGAAAAATCCCAGGAATAACAAAAGCAAGTTGGTAAATAAGTTAAGGAAATAATAATATGAGTATGAATGATCCTATATCAGACTATTTAACAAGAATAAGAAATGCTCAAATGGCAAATAAAGAGCATGTTGATATTCCGTGTAGTAATTTAAAAATAAGAGTTTCATTTATTTTAAAAGAAGAACATTTCATTAGAGATTATATAAAAATTTCAGATGATAAGCAAAATATTTTACGAGTTTTTTTAAGATATGATTATGAGGGAAAACCTGTTATCCATGGTTTGAAAAGAACTAGTACTCCTGGATGTAGGAGATATGTTTCATCAGATAGAATCCCTAGCGTACTTAATGGAATGGGAATATCTATAATAACTACATCAAAGGGTGTTGTCTCGAACAAAAAAGCAAAGAAATTAAATGTTGGAGGTGAAATTTTATGTACTGTATGGTAAAATTTCAAAGAATATATGTCTAATGTTGGCAAACAAGTAATAAATCTTCCTGAAAATACAGAAATTATAATTTCTTCTAATAATGTATCTGTAAAAGGAAAACTTGGAGAGTTAAATATTGACTATAATCCTTTGATTAAAATATCTGAGAATGATAATGCTGTAAGTGTATCTAGATCCTCAGATAAGAGAGAATGTAGAGAATTACATGGCTTATATAGAGCTCTTATTCAAAATATGGTTGTAGGTGTTAATGATGGTTTCTCAAAAGAATTAAATTTAGTTGGTGTTGGATATACCGCAGAAAAAAAAGGTGAATTTTTATTAATTAATGCAGGTTATTCTCACCCAATCTATTTTCAAATTCCATTAGGTATAGATGTTGAGTTACCCAACAATACTACAATAGTTATAAAAGGAATCAATAAACAAAATGTTGGTGATGTTGCAGCAAAAATAAGAGGAATTAGAAAACCAGAACCATACAAAGGTAAAGGGATTAAATATTCTGATGAGTATATTAGAAGGAAAGCTGGTAAAACAGTAGGTGCACCAGGAACTTAAAATTAGTAGGAAAAAAATATGGCAAAAATGGATTTAAAAAGAAAAAATTGGTTAAAGAAGAAATTTAGAACAAAAAAATCTCTGGGAGCTTTAGGTGATTTTCCCAGATTGGTTGTTTTTAAATCAAATAAACATTTTTATTCTCAATTAGTTGATGATAATAATAATACAACTATTCTATCAGCATCAAGTAAAGATAAAGATTTTAATATAAAAAATTGCAAGAATAAAACAGAATTAAGCAAAGAAGTAGGATATAATATGGCAAAAAAATTAAAAAGTAAAAAAATAGATAAAATTATATTTGATAGAAATGGATACTTATATCATGGAAGAGTTAAAGCTGCAGCTGAAGCAATAAGAGAAAAAGGAATAAAAATTTAAATAAGGTAATTTAATGAATAATTTGATTGATTTTACAGATTTACAATTAAATGAAGAAACAGTTGTTCAGATAAATAGAGTTTCAAAGGCAACAACTGGTGGAAGAAGAATGAGATTTAATTGTATTGTAGTGGTAGGAGACGGCAATGGACATGTAGGTATTGGTTTTGGTAAAGCAAATGAAGTTGCCTCAGCTGTTAACAAGGCTAAAGAATCTGCGAAAAAGAGTATTTTTAAAGCTCCTATTATTAAAGGGACTATCCCACATAGGATTGATATTAAATATGGCTCTGTGAAATTAATGTTAAAACCAGCATCTGATGGTACTGGAATTATTGCTGGAGGTCCTGTAAGGGCAGTACTTGAGCAAGTTGGTGTTACAAATATTTTAACTAAGAATACAGGTTCAACAAATCCTATTAATGTAGTTAAAGCAGTTGCAAAAGGTCTTAAAGATTTAAGGGATCCTCTTCTTGTATCAAGACAAAGAGGAATTAATATGGATGAGCTTTTTAATTAATATGAGCAATAAAAAATTACAAATTAAACAGATTAAAAGTGCAATAGGCTATAATGTCAAAACTAAAAAAACATTAGTAGCTTTAGGTATTAGAAAAATGAATCATAGTGTTCTTAAAAATGATTCACAAGCAATTAGAGGAATGTTATATAAAGTTCAACATTTAGTAGAGGTAAAAGAGGTATAATGAAAATTTCAGATATAAAACCTGCTCAAGGTTCAGTTTTCACTAAAAAAAGAATTGGAAGAGGTAATGCTAGTGGTCAGGGAAGAACTGCAGGGAAGGGGCATAAAGGTTATAAATCTAGATCTGGTGCATCTGGAAAATTGCATTTTGAAGGTGGCCAAATGCCTTTAATGAGACGATTACCTAAGAGAGGAATGTTGCTTTTCTCAAAAATCCATAGAAAAAAAGTTAAGTATCAAGTAATTAATCTTGAAGTGCTATCTAACTATAATGTTAAAAAAGTTGATATGAAATTTTTAGTTTCGAAAGGTATTGTTCGACATCAAAATGTTTTAGTTAAAATTCTATCTAAAGGTAGTTTAGCTTCTCCTATGGAAATTTCTGCTCATAGATTTAGTCAGTCAGCAATAGAAAAAATTGAAAAAAGTGGTGGAAAAGTAAAATTTATTTAGATGAAAAAATTTTTAAATATATTTAAAATAGAAGATTTAAGGAAAAAGCTTGCTTTCACAGGGTTTTTGCTTCTGGTTTATAGATTAGGAGGAAAAGTTCCTGTTCCTGGAGTGGATAAGGGGGTTTTGAAAAGCTTTATGGATCAAGCAACACAACAAAATTCACTTTTAGGATTATATGATACTTTTGTAGGTGGATTTTTTTCTCAGGCATCAATTTTCACACTAGGAATAATGCCTTATATATCTGCTTCAATTATTATACAGCTTTTAGGTTCAGTTGTCCCTTATTTCCAAAAATTACAAAAAGAGGGTGAACTCGGTAGAAAAAAAATTATTCAATTAACTAGATATGGAACCGTATTAATTGCAAGCATGCAATCAATTGGAGTCGCCGTCTATTTAGCTAGTATTAAATTAAATAATGGAGCATCTGTTGTTCCTATAAATAATTTTTATTTTTATTTTGTTACAATAGTAACTTTAGTTACAGGTACAGTCTTTATTATGTGGCTTGGTGAGCAAATTTCAGATCATGGATTAGGTAATGGTATATCATTGATTATAATGTGTGGAATCTTAGCGCAAGCACCGTTTGTTTTTCAAGCTGAATGGAATAATATTACTATCAACCCATATAGATATTTATTTTTAGCTGTTTTAATGTTTTTAATAACATTAGTTGTTGTCACGGTTACAACTGGAACTAGAAAAATTCCAGTTCAGTATGCAAAAAGAGTAGTTGGTAGGAAAGTATTTGGTGGCCAAGCTACACATATTCCACTTAAAATATTAACAGCTGGTGTTATGCCTATCATATTTGCACAAGCATTAATGTTTCTTCCAAATACTGTTGCTTCGTTTTTGCCAGAAAGTGGATTTGGTGATGCCTTAAGAATTTATTTTGCACCTACACATTTTGTTTATTCATTATTTTTTGCTTTACTTATAATTATTTTCACTTATTTTTATACTGCTATAGCATTTAATCCTGTTGATGTCGCTGATAATATGAAAAAACAAGGTGGATTTATTCCTGGTGTAAGACCAGGGAAAGCTACATCTGATTACATCGATAGAATTTTAACTAGAGTTACTCTTCCTGCATCAATATTTTTAGCTTTTATAGCAATTTTCCCTTCAATATTATTTGCAGTTTATAATCAAGATATTAGTTATTCATTAGTTAGTTTTTATGGCGGAACGAGTTTGTTAATTATTGTAGGTGTAGCATTAGACACATTGCAACAGATAGAATCTCATATGCTTATGAGAAACTATGATGGTTTTTTGAAAAGTGGTAGAATAAGGGGTAGATCAAGAAGATATTGATATAATGATTCATTTAAAAAACAAGTCAGAAATCGAAAAATTATATCATGCTGGTCAAATTGTAAAAGATACTTTGTTTCTTGTTGAAGAGAATATTATGCCTGGAGTTACTACATTGGAGCTTGATAAAATAGCGGAGGAATTTATTTTGTCTAAGAATGCTTTACCTGGTTTTAAAGGATTGTATGGATATCCAGCTACTTTATGTATCTCTATTGATGATGAAGTAGTGCATGGTATTCCTGGCAATAAAGTTTTAGAAAAAGGTCAAATTGTAAGTGTAGATGTAGGGTCTATTTATGATGACTACTATGGAGATCATGCTAAAACATTTGTTGTAGGAAAAACTTCTACAGAAAAGATGAAACTTGTTGAAGTAACCTCCAAATGTTTGATTCTTGGTATAGAGCAAGTTAAAATAGGTAATAGAATTGGAGATATAGGTTCTTCAATTCAACAATATGCCGAATCGCATGGGTATGGCGTTGTCAGGGAATTGGTTGGACATGGAATTGGAACAAAATTACATGAGGAACCCCAAGTCCCTAATTTTGGTGTAAAAGATACAGGCCCACTTATAGAAGAAGGAATGTGCTTGGCTATTGAGCCAATGATAAATTTAGGTAGTTATGAAGTATATACTAAAAATGATAATTGGACGGTATGTACTCTTGATAGTAAGCCTTCTGCTCATTTTGAGCATTCGGTGGCTGTTTTAGACGGAAAAGTAAAGGTGTTAACGAAATAAATAATA
The DNA here is from genome assembly GCA_964429875.1 of uncultured bacterium. Classification (GTDB taxonomy): domain Bacteria; phylum Fidelibacterota; class Marinisomatia; order SCGC-AAA003-L08; family D37C17; genus CAYSDL01. Next base: position 1,105 of record CAYSDL010000040.1, on the reverse strand, counting down.
TTTTATGGCAAAAGAAAAACCAATAGAAGTTGATGGAGAAATAAAAGAAACACTTCCTAATGCAAATTTTAGGGTTGTTTTAGATAATGGACATGAAATAATTGCGCATGTATCAGGTAAAATGCGAATGCATTACATAAAATTATTACCTGGAGATAAAGTAAAAATTGAGATGTCTCCTTATGATTTATCAAAAGGAAGAATAACTTTTAGATATTAAGAGGATTATTATGAAAGTAAGAGTTTCAGTAAAAAAAATATGTGACAAATGTCAAATTATAAAAAGAAATAGAGTTGTTAGAGTTATATGTGAAAATCCTAAACATAAACAAAGGCAAGGTTAAGGAGCGATTATATGGCAAGAATAGCTGGTGTAGATTTACCAAATAATAAAAAGATATTAATATCTTTAACATATATCTATGGGATAGGTGTTACACAATCTAAAAATATTTTAAATAAAGTTAAGATTGATATTAATGAAAGAACTAGTGAATTATCAGAAGAGCAAATGCTATCTATTAGAAATGAATTATCAGAAAATTATGTAGTTGAAGGAGAATTAAGAAGTGTAGTTGGTAGAAATATAAAAAGGTTGGTAGATATAGGAACATATAAAGGAATGAGACATAAAAAAGGACTTCCAGTTAATGGCCAAAATACAAAAAACAATTCTAGAACAAGAAAAGGCAGAAAAAAAACAGTTGCTAATAAGAAAAAAGCAATTTAATAAAGGAGCATTTTAATGGCTGTACCTAATAAGAAAAAGAAAAAAACAAAGGTAGATCCGGAAGGAATAGGTTTTATAAAATCAACTTTTAATAATACAGTTATAACGTTAACTGATAAATATGGTAATGCAATATCCTGGGCAAGTGCTGGAATGCTTGGCTTTAAAGGCTCTCGAAAGAATACGCCATTTGCAGCAGCCCAAGCAGCAGAAAAAGCAGCAACAGAAGCAATGTCTAGAGGCCTGTCAACTATTGAGGTTAGAATTAAAGGGCCAGGTGCTGGAAGAGAAGCAGCAGTTAGAGCTTTAATGACATCAGGACTTAAAGTCTCTACGATTATGGATTTAACGCCAATACCTCATAATGGATGTAGA
>CAYSDL010000039.1:0-13388 GCA_964429875.1 uncultured bacterium | reverse complement strand
TCATTCATTTGTACTTTAATTTTCAAAACAGGATTTAATGAGGTCATAGGTTCTTGAAATATCATTGAAATATCTTTCCCCCTATATTCTCTCATTTCTTGATAAGATAGATCAAGGAGGTTTACTTTCTTTTTCATTCCATATCCTTTATAGAAAATTTCACCGTCTACAATTTCACCAGGAGGACTAGGTATAAGTCTATTAATTGATAATGATGTTACTGATTTTCCAGAGCCAGATTCTCCAACAACACCTAGTACCTCCCCTTTATATATATCAAAAGAAATACCATCAACTGCCTTAGCAGTTCCAGCTTCAGTATAAAAATATGTTTTAAGATTTTTTATTTCTATTAATTTATCTTTTGCCATCTATCTTAACCTTGAATATACCTTAGGATCAAATGCTTCTCTTATTGCTTCTCCAATAAATGTAATTAAGAATAATGTTATTCCGATTGCTGATAAGGGAACTACAATCAAATGCCAATACTGTAGATTGGATTTTCCTTGAACAAGAAGTTCTCCCCAGCTGGGAGTCGGAGGCTGGAGTCCAAAACCTAAAAAATCAAGAGATACAAGGGCAGATATATATCCAATTACTGCGAATGGAGCAAATGTAATAATTGGAGTTAAAGCATTTGGAAGTATATGTTTTATAATAATTTTCCAAGTTGATTGTCCCATTGAAACAGCTGCTGAAACATAATCTTTTGCTTTTTCTCTATAAAATTCTCCTCTTACATACCAACTGATTCCAATCCAGCCTGTTATAAACATATACATAAAAGCTAGCAGCATTATACTTGGCTTAAAAATTTGGCCAAGTATCATCATCAAAAATAGAAATGGCATTGCAGAGAATACCTCAATTATTCTAAGACCAAATAAATCTACTTTTCCTCCAAAATAACCAAGTACTCCTCCAATTATAATTCCAAAAGTATATGAAAAAAAGGTAACAACAATGGCAAATGTGAGAGAAACTTTTAATCCATAGATTAATCTTGCAAAAACATCTCTCCCTTGGTTGTCTGTACCTAATATATTAATAGAGTCGGGGAATGTTGCTGGAAAATATGCATCATATTGCCCATTCCTATTTTCATCAAAATATATTTCTCCTTTATCCCATTTTTCATTCTTATTCTTATCTTGAAAATCTTCATCCCTTTCAGATAACACTTCTTCAAATGGGCCAAAAGGATATAAAGGCATTATCACATAATTCCCTAAATTTTCATTTTCAAATTTTTTCTTTAATAATCTATAATGAGGAGCTCCATATTTTTTTTTGCCTTGTATTGAATCTTGGCCAAAAAAACTAGCTTCATAATATGTTGCCCCAATTATTCCTTCAAACAGTTTACTAAAAGCTGGAGAATAGTAATTATAATTATCTGTAAACAATTCAGATGAATCATAGGTCCCATTATTATTCATATCTTTAAATTTTTCACCAATATCATAAGTACCATTTGCATAACAGACTAAGAGTGCTTCTTTACTTATAAGAATTGGCGCAATAAGTGAAATAGTATATAGTGCACCTAAAATAATTAAAGAATAATATCCACGTTTAATTGATTTAAATCGTCTTATACGTTTTTTTAAAATTGAATCTGATTTAACTGTATTTTTTTTCATTATTTAAATCTTATCCTTGGATCAATTAAGGCATATGAAATATCAGATATAAGATTTCCGAACAATCGAATTGTTGTAAAAAGAACTAAACTCCCCATAATAATATTATAATCTCTATCAAGGAGTGCCTGTAATCCAAGCATCCCGATTCCATCAATTCCAAAGACCACTTCAATTAAGTATGATCCTGCTAAAAACATTCCTATTAATCCTCCTATCCCTGTAGCAAGTGGAATAAGTGAATTCCTAACTGCATGATAAAAAATAACTCTTTTTTCTGACAGCCCTTTTGCAAAAGCAGTACGAACATAATCTTGACTTAAATTTTCCATTAAAGAATTTTTCATTAATACTGTAAGAGTAGCAAAAGAACCTACCATATAGCACAGTATAGGTAAAAAAGCGTGGTGAAGTTGATCCCAAACCTGACCTAAAAAAGTTAATTCTGAAAAATTTTCTGATCGCCATCCATGAAGGGGGAAAATATCACCGCCCCATAAAGATAACAATAAAACACCTAAGGCATATCCTGGGATAGAATACCCAACAAATACAGTAGCACTTGAAAGTATATCAAATTTAGATCCATGCCTTATAGCTTTTGCAATACCTAATGGAATGCATACTAAGTAAGATAAGAAAAATCCAGATAAACCAAAAATTACTGATATGTGAAGCCTATCTTTTATAAGGCTTGATACGTTTTTCCCCCGCAGCTGTGAATAACCTAAAAATCCAGTTAAAATCCCTTCATATGATTTTTTTGTGATTATTATTTCATCTTTTTGGTTATTTATTTTTTTGATATCCCAATCAGAATGATACCATGTTTTTATATAACTGGAGCTATTAGGTAGCTCCTGGTAGCTATCTCTATAAAATTTAACCATATCTTCTTTTTTGCTATCTATGTTATAATTGTTAATAAGCACAGAAGTGGAAGGCATAGGAAGTTCTAATCCAACACCTGTCTCTATAATTTTTATTTCATCATTTTCTTTTATTACTTTAACATATTTTTGAAGTAAATATTTTTTAAATTGATTAATTTCAATTGAATGTACAGTTTCACGAAATTCTTCATTTATAGATAATGTTTTACTTTTAATTTCTTTAGGATATACCCCAAGCCAGATTAAATAGCGAATAATTATTGGCTTATCAAGACCATATTGCATTCTCATTTGTTCTAAGAGCTCTGGGGTGATTTGAGTACTTTTAGAAGATCCCCCTGAATGAGAAGGCCCTCCTTCACCCCCTGCATTTTGACCCTCTTGAAGCTGTTTTACAGCTCTTTCAAATGGACCATCTGGGGCGACTTGAAGTATAGTAAATACCATAAGAGTTGTTCCTAAAAATGTAGGAATCATTAAGAGCAATCTTCTTATAACATATTGGAACATATTATTTACTTATTAATTCCCAGTAGTCAATCAACTCTTTTTCAATTGGAAGCGAGGTTGAATCATCTTTTTTTGCTTCTTCAAGTTTCTTTTTCTTTTCTGGATCTATCCACCAGAGCAAGGCTGGAGAAGCCCATGAACCCCAGTATTTTTTGTATACTTCATGGCCATATCCAATACCGTGTTCTGGCATACCAAATTTGTTCCAGTGCAAACCTCTTCTACCATAAAGACCTGCCCATCCAAAGGCCCAATGATATTCTCTTGTAGCTAGACTATCAATGCTTTGTAATATTTTAACTCTTTCATCTGCATCCCAATTTTTGTTATATTTTTCAATAAGTTTGTCAATTTCAGGATTAGCCATCCCTGTTGCATTAGTTACATCAATATCATTTGCATATTTTGAATGTAACATTCCCTCAGGGTTAGGCTCACTAGAACCTGTCCATCCTCCTTGATGAATAGTGTATGTTTTTTTAATAAATTTATCAAAAGCATTTTGAATCACAACCAAATTAAGTTTTATCCCCACTGCTTCTAAATCAGCAACTAATGGGTTGTACACTCTATCTCCGCCATTATATATATACATATCAATTTCAAATTTCTTTCCATCTTTAGACAACCATTTTCCTCCTTCTTCCTTTTTCCATCCAGATTCATATAACAACTTCAATGCTAAATCTGGGTTATAATTCTGAGGAGGATTATCAGGATGCTCATATTTACTAAATGCATACAAAGAATTTTTTCTATAATATTCACTAAAGAACAACTTTTTATTTAATGATTCCACATCCCATAAATGACAAAATGCTTTTCTTACATTAATATCATCAAATGGCCATGCCGTAGTATTAAAAGCAAGTCCTCCAGGACCAATAGGAAGATTTGTAATAATTTTATGTCTTTGAAGTAATCCTCTTTTTATATCTTCATATTCAGATGCAATAAATCTCTCTTTCCACCACTGCGCTCTTCCAATTGAAAATATGTCATAATCTCCATTGAAAAATCGTTCAATTGTCTGATTATCATCATTAATAAACAAGAATCTAATATAATCAAAATTATTAATTCCTATATTTCTATCATCATCTATAGCCCAGTAGTCTTTTCGTCTTTTTAGTACAATTATGCCATTGTTTTCTTGGGTAGTTTGAGATACATCAATTTCATATGGGCCATTCCCTGGCATCATCTCAAATTGATATTTCTCAACGTATGAAGTCCCATCAATTTTATTTAAATAGTACGATGGATAGATGGACCTCTTTGCAATTATGCCAAATGTTCTCCAATCAATTTTTGTTGCTTTAATGCTAACGATATATTTACTTACTCTTTCTGGATGATGAAAAAGTTCTTTCCATTGTGTATAGGTATTTGCATCCCCATGTCCCTCATCAATTAATATTTTATAGGTTGCTACTACATCCTCGCTTGTGACTTCTCTTCCATCAGCCCATTTTGCCTTTGGATTAATTCTAAAAAAGAAAGTCATAGAGTCAGTTCCAACTTTCCAGTGTGTAGCAAGTTCAGGTTCCCATTTATTTGTTTCAGGATTTTTAATTAATAGAGATTCATACGTATTCTCTTCAATAAATGCAAGAAGTTGGCTTCGACTCTCTTTCCCAAAACCACGAAGCGTTGGAGGGAATACTGATCCCCCTACCATTGTTATTGTATCACCTTTTACAGCTCTAGGATCACCATTGCTGATTATATTTTTGTTTGTTTCCCAACCATAGTTTTCACATATATCTTCAAACCCTTCACCCCCTTCAAATGCTGAGGCTTCATCAGTGGTAGACTGAACTTCTGCAATATTGATAGTATCAAATTGTTTGTAAACTTTTTTACTATTTTCTTTATTACATCCAATTATTAATAAGGGTATAATTAATAATAATATATAATTCTTCATATTTCTCCAGAGCTTTTATCTATATAAATTGAGTGAGGTAAATTTATCAATATTTATCGTTATTTCAGAGGTTTATTAAGTTATTTTTTTTAAGTTATCAACTTAACAAAAAGGTGAATAGTATGGATAGTTTAGATCTGAAAAAAATTCTTTCTAATATAAATGTTAAGGCTGATTGGATTGGATTAAGAGAAGTAGATGAAACAACAACCTATAGAGTCATAAGGGATCTTAATCCTGAATCAGATAGTACATTTGTAGATCATGGTATTATGGTAGAGGTTTTAGTTGATGGACAATTTGGATATTATGGTACTCATGTTCTTGAAGAGTCTTCTATAATAAGAGCAGCAGAAAAAGCATGTGAAGTTGCTTCTAGTGCATCCAAATATTCAGTATTTCCATTTACAAAGAAAGTTCGACCTGCATCAGCTGGTTCTTATAGTTCCCCATATAAAATTAAAAATTTACCTTTAGATGAATTAATGGATACATTAATATCTTCAAACAAAGTTTTAAAAGGATCTGATAAAATTGTTTCAGCCATTTCTATGGCTCGTTTAGTAAATATGAAAATGCGTTTTGTTTCAACAAATGGAAGTGATTTAGAGCAAGAGTTTATGTATGTTGGTCCTGGGTATAGGGCTATTGCACAAGATGGAAATATAATACAGAGTAGGTCTTATACCGATCAATGCCAACAGGCAGGGATGGAAGTATTTAGTAAAGATTCAGTTATACAAAGATGTGATTCTATATGCAAGGAAGCAGTTGAACTTTTATCTGCAGAAGAATGTCCAAATGAAACTATGAATCTTATTTTACATTCAGATCAAATGTTACTTCAAATTCATGAAAGTATAGGACATGCATTAGAAGTCGATAGAATTTTAGGAGATGAAAGAAATTATGCAGGATGGAGTTTTGTGAATTTAGAGGATTTTGGAAAACTCCAATATGGTTCAAATATTATGAATATAACCTTTGATCCAACAATTGAAAATGAATTTGCTTCTTACGGTTATGATGATACGGGGAATAAAGCAACAAAAGAATATATCATTAAAGAAGGAAAACTTCTAAGAGGTTTAGGTGGCCTTGAAAGTCAAGAAAGATCAAGTATTGATGGCGTTGCAAATGTCAGGGCATGTTCTTGGAATAGAGCGCCAATTGATAGAATGGCAAACTTGAATTTAGAACCAGGCTCTTCAACTGTTGATGAAATGATATCATCAGTTAAAAGAGGAATTTTTATGAGAACAAATCGTTCATGGTCAATTGACGATTTTAGAAATAAATTTCAATTTGGATGTGAATATGCACAATTAATTGAAAATGGAAAATTAACTAAAACAGTTAAAAACCCAAATTATAGGGCAATATCTACGCCATTTTGGAATAGTTTAAAAATGGTTGGGAATAACGATAGTTTTGATGTTTATGGTACTCCTTATTGCGGTAAAGGTGAACCTAATCAAGGGGTAAGGGTTGGTCATGCTTCTCCTGCTTGTTTATTTGAAAATGTAGAAGTATTTGGAGGTGCTTAATTATGGATAAATATTTTTCAATATTAAATCATTATATTTTTTCTCTTCTTTCTAATAAAGAAACATTAATTACAAATATCGAAGGAGAAAACAGTCAATTTATTAGGTTTAATAATTCTAAGGTAAGACAAACCGGCTTAATAGATGATATGTCTTTTTCAATGATATTAATTTATAATAATAGAAGAACCTCTATATCAATGACATTAACTGGAATAGAAGATAGGGATAAACTAATTATTTCAAGCTACCTTGAAAAATTAAGAGAAAACATCAACTATATGCCTGAAGATCCATTTATTGTTATGCCTAAGTTATCAGATTCTTCTAAAGAAATATATTCTGGGAATCTTATTGATAATAAAAGCTCAGTCGATAATCTTCTCCCTATTATGCAAGGAGTTGATCTTACAGGGATTTGGGCATCAGGAAGAATATTTTCAGGTAACGCAAATTCTCTAGGCCTTGAACATTGGTTTGAGACAGAAACTTATGGACTCGATTACTCGCTTATTACACCATCTAAAAAAATGGTAAAAGCTTGTTATGCTGGAACTAATTGGAATCAAGATGAATATGAAAGTTTTATTGAAGGTTCAAAGAAAAAATTAGAGTTAATGTATAAAGACCCTGTTAAAATAGATCCAGGAGATTATAGAACTTATATTGCTCCTGATGGTGTTTCAGATTTACTTAGTATGCTTTCTTGGGGAGGTATTAGTGAGGCATCGATTCAGCAAGGAGATAGCTCACTCATTAAATTAAAAAATTTAGAATCAAAATTATCCCCATGCTTTACTCTTAGTGAAGATTTCAGTAATGGAATGGTTCCTAGATTTAATGGAATGGGTGAGGTCGCCCCTGAAAATTTACCATTAATTGTTGCGGGTACTTTAAAAAATACACTAGTTAGTTCTAGAACTGAAAAAGAATACGATATCCCAACTAATTATGCATCAAGTGATGAAGGGCTCAGGGCTCCAATAATGTCAGCTGGAAATTTAAATGAAAATGAGATTTTAAGTAATATTGATCAAGGTGTTTATCTTTCAAATCTTCACTATTTGAATTGGAGCGACAGAATTGGAGGACGAATTACAGGCATGACAAGATATGCATGTTTTTGGGTAGAAAATGGAGAAATTATTGCACCTATTGATAATATGAGATTTGATGATACTATCTATAATATATTTGGTGATAATTTAGAGGAAAGTACTAATAAGTTGCATCTTGTTCCTAACGTAGGAACTTATGATGGTAGAAGTTTAGGTGGAACGTATTGCCCTGGAATAATGTTGTCTTCTTTTTCTCTAACTTTATAAAGTAAATCTAGGCATCGCCTGCTGGGCCACAGATGTCCTGAATATTTAAGCCGAGTGTTTTAGTGGAATATGACCACATTTCATTATCAGGAACATTAAATATCATTTCATGATTAGCTGGAGCAAGTAACCAATCTCCATTTTTTAATTCATTTTCAAGCTGACCAGCACTCCAACCAGCATAACCTATATTTAATCGATAAGAATTTGGACCCATCCCATTTTTTAAATCATTAATTATTTTATTATTAGATGTAAGTGATATATCATTAGATATTTGTAAAGTTTCTTTAGTTAGGTAGCTTGAATCATGTAATATAAAACATGTATTTAAATCAACTGGGCCTCCAAAATATATTTTTGTATTTTCTACTGTTCCATCAAAAATTGTATCAATAAATAAAGATTTATTTTTATCTTCAGTCATAGGTTTATTTAATATTAACCCCATTGATCCTTTATTACTATGATCACAAAGCAGAATTATAGATTTTTTAAATATACTATCATTTAAGCTTGGAGTTGCTATTAGGAAATGATTGTTTATTTCTTTGATAGCCATGTTTTAATTTAAATAATCAATCAAATTAAATACAAAAAAAATTATTATAATATCAAAATAAATATTTCTAATATTGATAATTATGAATACTTATATAAAGATACTATTGGTGGTTAGTGGATTGTTTTTTTCATGTGCTGTACAATCTCCTCCGCCAGGTGGCGCTACAGATATTAAGGGCCCTTATATTAAAAGAATAACTCCTCAAAATGGAACATTTGAATTAAATGAAAAGCAGAGTATAGAAGTATTATTTAATGAAATGATAGATCCGAAAACAGTAAAATCATCTATAACTGTTTTCCCTGAAATTAATTTAGTTATAAATAGCTATAACAATAAGATTATAATAAAACCAAAAGATAAGTGGCCTAATAATCAAATTTTCAAAATAAAGTTATCAAGATATATTAGTGATTTTCATGGTAATATTCTTAGTAATGGAAAAACATTAACTTTTAATACGTCAAAACAAATGCCAAATGGTGTGATAAGGGGAGAATTATTCAATCATGATAAGAATAATGTTTCTCAAATAGGATTATATAAAATTATTAATAATAATTTAGAATTTATCTGCACAACTGAAAATAACAGTTCAAATGAATATCAATTTAACAATATTAATAATGGAGAATATTTTATTGCTGCAGTTGAAGGAGGAATACTTGATCTAAAAGAAGACATTAAAATCTATAATTATGGTTTTTCATCCGACAAAATTATTATAAGTGATAATACTATCAATCATGATATTAATTTTAGTTTGCCTGCTGTAAGAAAGAATATTAAATCAGTAGATGTTATGAATGAAAATTATGCCGTATTACAAATGAGTGATGGAGAATATATATATATTATAAATAATGATTTTTTGAGTAATCAGCTTGATCAAAATATTATTTATGATGATTTTTCTCTTGATTCGATAAATATTAATATAAAATTAAATAATAATATTGAAACTTATAAATTATGGAAAAAAGTTTACTTGACAAATTTCCCCGAGGATTTCACTAATCCATATATTGATAGCATAGACTATGATCAAGGAAAGGCAATCATTAATTTTTCTGAGCCTGTAAATATCATTGAAAATAATGAGGTTTTTACTATTACTAATGATGATTCAACCAAAAAAGTATTATCATATAAAATTGTTCATCCTATGATAGTTGAGATCCCAATTATTGATCATTATAATAGTAAGATACATATTGATAATTTTTCTATAAATGATCTCAGTAGTAATAAAAATACATTGCTTGACACTCTAATTACAATAAACTACAGTGAAAATTACAGTGATAAAAAAATTGGAGGCAATATTTTTGGTAAAGTGATATATGAAGGGAAAAATGAAGTTATAGTTGAAGCCATTGATATTAAAAATGGAGATAAATTTAGAGTCCCTATAGATAAGTATGGTGATTTTAGATTTTATAATTTAGATGTTTCTAAATATCAGTTGTGGGCTTATGAAAATATTAATTTTATCAATGAAAGTTATTTTAACGGAACTTTAGAACCCTTAAAATATGCAGCAAGATTTGGTTACTATGATGATATTGTTGAGATAAGAGCAAGATGGGACATGGAAGGTTTAAGGATTAGGGTTAATTAAAGGTAGTGTTATGTATCATGTTATAATAGCTGGTGGTGTTGGATCTAGATTTTGGCCAATGAGTACGGAGAAAAATCCCAAGCAATTTTTGAAGTTGGTTGATAATAAAAGTCTTATACTTTTAACCTACGAAAGATTGTTGAATATTTCTTCTAAAGATAAAATTTTTATTATTACATCTGAAAAATATAAAGATCAGATTAAAGAACAGATTCCTGAAGTAAATCTAGAAAATGTAATTTATGAACCTAATCCCAAAAATACAGCTCCTGCAATTTATTTAGCTACTAAACATATTTTGAATATTGATAATCATGCAACAATTGGGATATACCCTGCAGATCATTATATAAAAAATAATGAACAATTATATTGTTCTATTAAGGATATAGAAAGTTTTATAATTAATAATAAGCAAGGCATTGTTACAATAGGGCTGACTCCAAATTATCCATCGACTAGTTATGGATACATTAATATAGACGAAGATAAAGAAAATCAAATTACTAGAATTAATAAATTTATAGAAAAGCCATCACTTGAAAAAGCATCTCAATTGATTAAAGATAAAAATAATTTATGGAATAGTGGAATGTTTTTCTTTAATGCACAAACAATGATTAATGAGCTAGATACATATGCTCCAAAAATTGGAAAACTATTTTCTAAAATTAAATCACTTAGTGAAATAAATGAAATATGGAACGATCTCCCAAGTGAAAGTATTGATTATGCTGTCATGGAAAAAACAAAAGAAGCATATTGTGTTCAATCTCCATTGGAATGGACTGATCTTGGTACATGGATGGCATTATTTACATTATTAGATAAAGTTGAAAATAATAATGTAATCAAAGGGAATGCTCTTACATATGATGCTTCAGATAATCTTATTATTAGTCATAATAAATTAACTGCAGTTGTTGGATTAGATAATATTGCTGTTATTAATCTTAAAGATAGAACGCTAGTTATTAACCTTAATAAAAGCGAGGATGTTAGAAATATTATGAAAAAAATAGAGAATTCTTCTAAATAACTCAAAATTCCTTCTTTTATATATTCCTTGTTATTAAAGATAATTTTTGGCTACTTTTATCACCCATTCTGTGCGAGAATTTTGTAAATATTTAAGAGAGGATCTTATGAAAGATTATACGAGTGAAAATATAATTAATTTAGCTTTAGTAGGACATGCAGCTTCTGGTAAAACTTGTTTAGCAGAATCAATGTCCCTTGCTGGTGGATCAATACATAAAACAGGTGATATACAAAGTGGATCTACATTATCAGATTATAGAAAACAAGAAATAGACAGAGGTCATTCAATATCAATGTCCTTGTTAAATTTTGAATCCTTTGATAAAAAAATAAATCTTATTGATGCTCCAGGATATTTAGATTTTATTGGCGAAATGAAATCAGCTTTATACGTTGTTGATAATGCAGGGATTGTGATTAATGCATCAGAAGGTATTGAAGTTGGGACAGAATTAGCCTGGGAATATTCTGAAGAAAATAATGTTTCAAAATATTTTATTATAAATATGTGTAATAGGGACTTATCAAAATTTGAAGAAATTGTTTCAAAACTAAAAGATAGATTTGGAAGAAATGTTTTCCCAGTAATGTTCCCAGTAAATGAAGGTGAAAGTTTTAATCAAGTAGCAGATGTACTAAAAAGAGAAATACTTGAATTTGATGTAAGTGGTAATTATAGTAATAAGCCTGCTGATGGTGACTGGAGTGACAAACTTTCCTCATGTTATAATGAATTAATTGAAATGGTTGCAGAATCAGATGAATCTTTATTAGAAACTTTTTTTGATAAAGGAGAATTATCAGAAGATGAATTAAGAGGTGGGCTTAAAACTGCTATTAAGGATGGATTAATTCCAGTATTTTGTTCAGCTGGGGAAAAAAATGTTGGGACAAAACGTATAGTTGAGTTTATGTCTAAGTATGGGACGTCAGCTGCAGATCATGAAGAAATAAAAGCAAAAGATGAAGGGGGCTCAGAAGTTGCAGTTAAAATTAATGATAATAACATGAGTGCTTTAGTCTTTAAAACTTTGAGTGAAGAACACGTAGGAGAGTTATCATTTTTTAGATTGTATTCTGGAACACTTAAATCAGGTGATGATATTTCAAATACTACAAGAAACTTAAGTGAAAAATTAAGACAATTATATTTTATGAATGGTAAAAATAGGAAGGATGCTGGAACTGTAGTAGCAGGAGATATAGTAGCAGCACTTAAACTTAAAGGAACTCATTCTGGGGATAGTTTATGTTCTCCAAAGAGAAAAGTTTCAGTTAAAGAAATGACATTTCCATCACATAATGTAAATTATTCAGTAATGCCTGAATCTAGAGGAGATGAAGATAAAATGGCAATGGGACTTTCATCGTGCCATGAAGAAGACCCTACATTTGTTTATGGATTTGATACAGAAACTAAAGAAACAATTATTAATGGACAGGGAGATTTACATTTAGAATTAATTTTAGCTAAAATTAAAGATAGATTCCATATTAGCTTGCTTAAATCAAAACCAAAAATCCCTTTTAGAGAAACTATTACAGCAAATTCTGATGCAAAGTATAGGCACAAAAAGCAGTCAGGCGGAGCTGGTCAGTTTGCTGAGGTCTGGCTTAGAATTTCTCCTACTGAGAGAGGATCCGGAATTGATTTTTCAAATTCATTAGTAGGTCAAAATGTTGATAGAGGATTTGTTCCATCAGTTGAAAAAGGAATTAATGCATTATGTACTGATGGAATTATAGCTGGTTGTAGTGTTGTTGATGTTAAAATAGATTTCTATGATGGAAAGATGCATCCAGTAGATTCTAATGATATGGCTTTTCAAATTGCGGGGAAACATGCATTTTTTGATGCATTTAAAACTGCTAGACCTATTCTATTAGAGCCTATATTTAAATTAAAAATAAAGGTTCCTGAAGATGCAATGGGTGATGTAATGGGAGATATATCTCAAAGAAGAGGCAAGGTTGGTGGAATGGAAAGTCAAGGTGGTTTTCAGGTTATTAATGCGGAGGTCCCATTAGCTAATTTGCATGATTATGCTACAGCCCTTAAATCAATATCAAGTGGTAGGGGTATGTTTAGTAAGGAGTTTTCTCACTATGAAAATATGCCTCATATGGAAGCTGAAAAAATAAAACAGGAATACGAAACTGCACGAGCAAGTGGAGAGTAAATAATTTGTATTTTTGTACAAATTTATTGTTTTAAATTATTAGGTTGTTTTTTAATCCGGCATAGCTCAGTTGGTTAGAGCAACGGACTGTTAATCCGTGTGTCCCTGGTTCGAGTCCAGGTGCCGGAGC
>CAYSDL010000038.1:0-13953 GCA_964429875.1 uncultured bacterium | reverse complement strand
TCAACAAAAACTTCATCTTTTGAAGTAAAATAATAATACAGTGTAGCCTTTCCAAAACCAGATTCAACTGCTATTTCATCCATTGTAGTTTTTTCAATTCCTACTTCATTAAATACCTTTAAAGCACCTTCAATAATCCGATGCTTTCTTAAATTTCTTTCTTCTATTTTTCTATCACTTAGCATATTATTTAGACTTATGAGTCGAAAAAAATTTAGTAATTAATTAGATACTGAGACAAGCAATTTATTTTAGGAGAAAGATGAAGATGGGCATAGATCATTTAGCACACAATCATTGCATTTAGGTCTATTTGCAATGCAAATTTTTCTTCCATGGTCAATTAACAAATGCGCAAATATTGACCAATTTTCTGCGTCTACGATCTTACAAAGCTCTTTTTCTATTAGTACTGCATTTTTTGTTTTAACAAATTTTAATAGATTGGTAATTCTAGTAACATGTGTATCGACAACCAATGAAGGTACATTGAAAACATTTCCTAAAACTACATTAGCAGTCTTCCTCCCTACTCCAGGAAGATCAACGAGCATGTTGATATCTTCAGGAATATTTCCATTATACTTATTCCAAACAATATCTGACATTTTTTTTATATTTTTTGCTTTATTATTATAAAAACCCGTTGAATAAATAAGCTTTCCAATTTTTTTTACAGATAATTTAGAAAATGCCTGAGCATCTGGATATTCTTTAAAAACAATCGAAGTAACTTTATTAACTCTCTCATCAGTACATTGAGCAGAAAGGATTGTTGCAACAAGTAACTGGAAGGGATCTTCATAGATAAGAGAACATTTAGAATCAGGATATTCTTTTTTCAGAATAGATACTATCTTTGAAATTCTATTTTTTTTATTTTTAAGAGATTCTCTCATTCTTCATTTGATATGTGCACAACTATTTCTTTAATACTTCTCAAAAGCATTGATTTTGTAAAAACAAGATCAAACCCAGATTCTTTTGCTTTATTTTGTTTTTTTCTATTAAACTTATCAAGGATACCAAATATAGGCAAATCAGAAGAAATTCGCATGTTCTTGCCAAGTTTATATGGATCCACCTCATCACATGTAAGATCAATAACAACAACTGAAACTAAAGCAGACTCAAGCATTTTTCTATTGTCAAAATCATGTTCTTCAAAAAAAGTAAGTCCAAATCCATATTTATTACATTCTATTGCAAGAGAGCTACAAAACTTTGCATCATCAGAAAAAACATTTATATTAAATTGCTCTTCCATTTTAAATCTCTATTCTTGGCACTAAGGACCAATCAAACTCTGTCATTTTATTAATCTTATTTATATTCTCTATTGATTTATCTACTAATTTAAGAATATTTTCAATATCTATCCCTCTACAAGAAGGTAGATAAAGCTCAAATTTTGGCTTACATTTATTAAGAAGACCAAGAGTTCCATTTTTATTATTGTTTGTTATATGAAAATAACCAACTGAAAGCTGAATTAAGGCTTGAACAAATTTAGCATCAACTAACCTATAATCTGACCACAGATCTTCCCAGTATTCATGAGCATCATAATAATTTGAAGAATTAAATGCCTCTATCCCCATGTTAAACAATTCTTCTTTTCTTTTGTTATCTTCTATATTCATCTACAATATCAAAATTATTATTATGTTTTTTTATTGTTACAGCAATCACCTTAGGATCATGGTAGAAATATAGGATCCAATTATTTTGAGCTGCTACATTTAAAAACTTTTCTTTTTCTTCTAACGTCAGAACAGCATTAAGATCATAACCCATAATCCACGGAAGTTTTAAATGCGACTTCAATGGGACAAGATCAGAACAAAAAACAATAGTTCTATCCATATCAGATATTTTTATAAGCTGCTGCCCATGCGTATGCCCATTAACAACATATGTACTTATCCCTTTAATGATTTCAGAGTTCTCAGGTATGATTTTTAAAACGTTACTTTCAGATAAAACCATATAATTTTCTTTTAAGTAGCTCGCTTTGTCCCTTGGACTAGGATTCAAACCTGCTTCCCAATTTTTTTTAGAAATATAATATTGAGCTTTAGGAAATGCTGGTGTCAATTTACTGTTTTTATCATATTTTACTGCTCCTCCAGCATGATCGAAATGCAAGTGAGTAAGTATTACATGTGTAATATTTTCTGGCAGATAACCTACTTTACTTAAAGTATTACTTAAAGCATATCTATGCTGTTTTATATTAAACATACTAATAAACTTATCTGAATTTTTATCTCCAATTCCTGTTTCAATTAGCACAACATTTTTTCCATCATCTAAAAGCATACATCTCATTGCAAGTTGAATTCGATTAAGCTCATCAGAAGGATTTGTTTTTGACCATAAAACTTTTGGAACTGACCCCATCATTGCTCCACCATCTAACCAAAAATATCCCGTTTCAAGAACATGTATTTTCCACTTTCCTACATTATCTAACTTCATATTATTTTTTTCAATCTTGACCATACGATCCTTGAATTTTGATCATCTAAAATTTTATCGACTCCCCTTGTAGCATCCATATTTAAAACAAGCTCCTCATTGATATCTACTGCATCTATCTCTGAAAAATAATTCAATATCCACTGTCTTCCAGTTTCTTTATAATCTTCATTAGAAACTAAGTCTGCACTTTTATTAGAAAATGAAAAATTGTCCTTCATAACAGATAAGACTAAAGGCTTTATCTTACTTTCACGAACAAAACTATCTTTACCTATTCTGTATAATGTATGAAAATATTTAAAAGAGTTCTTATCAAGCACATATTCTTTTAAATGAATATCAATATCTGATCTTTTACCTAATCTTTTTACATTAATATCATTTAAAATTTTCTGAACACATACTAACAAGCTCTTAAAAACATCATCTAAACCTAAAAATAAATGCATTCGATAAATAGCCCAGATCAATAAAAAAGAGTTAGAGCAGTACTTTAAAGAAAACTCTAACAAAAATTCTAATATTTGTGTCCCATCAGAAACACGTGATAGACAATATAAATTATCATAACTTTTCTTTTTGTTTTTGTCTAACATTGATAATTCAAGGTCTAAAAAGGTGACCACAGATGGCATTTCAATACCTAAAAAATCAGTTTTTACCTCTTTGTGCTCATAGCTACTAATATATCTTTCGCAATAATCAAGCAATTTAATTTCAGGATCATGTGGGTTGATTCCAATAATTGATTTAGAAGCTTCTACAATTCTAACTGGATGAAAGATCATATCTTCACATACGCAATCCAGGGAGATACTATACAATCCACCAATTAAATCTTTTGCTTTATCAATATTCATAATTTATTTATTTTAATAAACAGAATTTACATATGTTATAACTAATTTATAATTCAAATAATAGAAAATGGCTCAAGCTGGACTTCACGCATATATAGCTTACTCCTTAAGAGAGATAATACCTCAAAAAAAATGGTTTCTTATTTCATTCATTTTAGGCGCTCTTATACCTGATGTTGATATTATTATTACCTCTGCCTATTCTTTGTTTGCACCAATAGAAAAAAGTATTATTCTTACACATAGAACTTTCACACACAGTATATTTTCTTACATCATCATTTATTTGCTGTTTTTAATTATATACGAAGTAACAAAAAACAAGAAATATTTACTGTTTGGCAATGGAATATTCGCAGGGCTTCTATCTCATCTTATACTAGATATCTTTTTATGGTTTGATGCTGTACATATTTTCTGGCCTTTACCTACTGAGAGTTTAGATATTTGGTATTTCTTAAATGATATAAAACCATTGTACAAAAAAATCTTTCTTGCATTAGAATTTGTTTTTTTCAGATTATTCGCATGGCAAATAATTGAGGTAATTATTAAACATCCGTTTTCAAATGGGAAATATCTAAAAAATTTATCTATTTACATGAAGACACAGACTCTATTCTTAATTGCTTTCTGCTTATCATCTTACTTCTTGAAAATGGAAAGCACTTATCTAGTTTTTTCAATTTTATATATCCCATCATTATTGTTTCTTATTTATTTTACATATAAATCAAAAAACAGCTTTAATGAGATCTATTTAGAAAAGAAAATTAAATTAGATGAAAACATCACATATAAAAAATCATCAATACATAATATAGAATAAATACTATTTGATCACTGATCGTAAAAATTAACTGGCTTAATATTTATTTAAAGGCTGGAATTCCTGTGATTTCCTGACCTAAAACAAGTGTATGCATTTCATGAGTACCTTCATAAGTATAAACACTTTCCATATTCATCATATGTCTCATAATTGGATAATCTTCAGTTATACCATTAGCCCCTAAAATTCCTCTTGCTAATTTGATGCATTCTCTTGCTACCCATACATTGTTTCTTTTAAGCATTGAAACCTGCGAATGTTTTAGTGTTCCATTATCTTTATTTTTACCTACCTGTAAAGCTAAAAGTTGACCTTTTGTAATTTCATTAAACATCCAAACAAGTTGTTCTTGAATTAATTGAAAAGAAGCTATTGGTTTATCAAATTGAATTCTATCTTTAGAATACTCTAATGCTGTTTCATATACATTCATAGCTGCACCCAGTGCTCCCCACCCTATTCCATATCTAGCTTGATTCAAACATCCAAGAGGACCTTTTAATCCTTTAACATTAGGTAGCAGATTAGATTCAGGAACAAAAACGTTTTCAAATACAAGCTCCGATGTCACTGAAGCTTTCAAAGAAAGTTTACCTTCCATTTCAGGCGCTGAGAACCCATCCATGCCTTTTTCCACTAAAAAGCCGCGAATTTCGCCACTATCATCTTTAGCCCACACAATAGCTACATCAGCAATAGTTCCATTAGTAATCCACATTTTTGAGCCATTAAGGGTATAACCACCATCAACTTTATTTGCCTTTGTTAACATCCCAGATGGATTAGATCCAAAATTTGGTTCTGTTAATCCAAAACAACCAATTTTTTTACCTTGCGCCATTAATGGAAGCCAATATTCCTTTTGTTTTTCACTTCCATAGGCATAAATAGGATACATTACTAATGATCCTTGAACAGAAACAAAAGATCTTATCCCAGAATCTGCCCTTTCTAATTCTTGACAAATAAGACCGTACGCAACATGTGACATTCCTCCACATTCATATTTTTCAGGTAAGTTAACACCTAAAAATCCAAGATTCGCAAACTGCCCTACTAGATCAAAAGGAAATGTTCCCTTTGCGAAATGTTCATCAATGATAGGCATAATTTCTTTAGCCACAAATTCATTAGCTGTTTTTTGAACCATTATTTCTTCTTCTGAAAAATGTTCTGAAATTCCTAAAAAATCTAAGCATTCTAATTTCATTAATACTCCAAAGGTTTATATATTTAATTTAAGAAATATCATTATTTAATATTTCATAAGTTTATTTACTTTTTCATGAATTTTATTTACTGGAAAATAAATATCATTTTCTATATTTTTTGAAAATGGTATGGGAGTATCAAGTGCCCCAAGCCTCATAATAGGAGCATCTAAAAATTCAAAGATATTTTCTGCAATCATAGCAGAAATTTCTGCTCCAATTCCACCTGTTTTACTATCTTCATGTAAAATTAAAACTTTATTTGTTTTAGATACAGAGTTAAGAATTTCTTTCATATCTAATGGTAATAGGGTTCTAAGATCAATGATTTCAATATCATAATTACTATTTTTTGCATATTCTTTTGCCCAGATAACTCCAAGACCATAGGTTATTATGGAAAGATCTTTTCCTTCTTTAACTATTTTTGATTTTCCAATTTCAATACTATATAAAGACTCAGGGACTTCATCTTTTATGCTTCTATATAAAGCTTTATGTTCAAAAAAGAGGACTGGATTGTTATCATCAATTGATGAACTTAGCAATCCTTTTGCATCATATGCAGTAGAAGGATATATTATTTTAAGTCCAGGTACATGGAAAAACCATGATTCATTGCTTTGTGAATGAAATGGTCCTGCTCCTATTCCACCCCCAGTAGGCATCCTCAAGGTAACATTAACAGGCTGTCCCCATCTATAGTATGTCTTTGCTAAATTATTAACTATTTGATTAAATCCCACACTGACAAAATCTGCAAATTGCATTTCTACAACTGGCTTAAAACTATTAAATGAAAGGCCCATAGCACATCCTATCACTGCAGATTCTGTGATTGGTGTATTTCTAACTCTTTCTTTACCAAATGTATCTAAAAATCCTTCTGTAACCTTAAATACTCCTCCATACTCAGCTATATCTTGGCCCATTATAATGACAGACTTATCGCTTTTCATTTTCTGATACAATGAATTTTTAATAGCATCAACAAATCGAGTCTCTTTTATTTTATTGTTCTTAGGTGAAATTAATTTAATATTTTCATTTGAGTATACATCATTTATCTCATTTTCTATAGATGATGTTGGAGCATCTTTATCAAGTGCAATTTCAATTTTTTCAAGAACATACTTTTTAATCTTATTCTCAGTTTTTCTTTTTAAAGATTTATTTAATATTTTTTTTCCTTTAAGATATTTTTCAAACAATAATAAAGGATCATTTTTAGACCACTTGTCAATTAAATCTTTCGGGACATACTTAACACCAGAAGCCTCCTCATGCCCTCTTACTCTAAAAGTCATAGCTTCAATTAATATAGGAGCAGGATTTTTTCTAATTTTTCTTGCACAACGTTTTATCGTATTATAAACTTCAATGATATCATTTCCATTTATTTTTATTCCCTCAATTCCATATCCGATAGCTCTATCAACTAAATTATTACACTTATACTGTTCAGATGTTGGAGTTGATAATCCATAGCCATTGTTTTCAATTAGAAATATAACAGGGAGACCCCACACAGCAGCTAAATTTAAAGATTCATGAAAATCGCCTTCACTTGTAGCTCCTTCACCTATAAAAGATAATGCAATATTATTTTCATTATTAAGCTTATAGGATAATGCAACACCATTAGCAACAGGAAGCATCGCAGCTAAATGAGAGATCATTCCAATTATATTATTATCTTTATCACCAAAATGGAATGTTCTATCTCTCCCTTTTGTATATCCACCTTCTTTCCCAAAGAGTTGTGATAATAATTTTTCTAAATCAATATTTCGTGTAGTGAATACACCGAGGTTTCGATGCATGGGCAGGATCATATCCTTTTCATTAAGTGCGTAGGTAGCTCCAACAGCTATTGCTTCTTGTCCATATCCAGAAAACCATTTAGATATCTTCCCCTGACGCAATAATAAAAGCATTCTATCTTCAATAAATCTTGGAAGTTTCAAATAGTAATAAAGCTCTTCAAGTTGCTTTTTATTAAGCATAATTTATTTTTTTAATGAGATTGTATTAGATAAGGCACCTAATCTATCAACTTCCAAAGTGATTTTGTCACCATCTTTCAACCATGTATTATTTCCATGAGTAAGATTAAGCTCTAGCAAACAGCCTGTTGCACATGTTCCTGACCCGATTATATCTCCAGGGAACAGATCTACGCCACAAGAGGCTCTTTCAATAATTTGAGAAAATGACCACGTCATATTTTTAAAATTATCTTCAGATACAAGATTACCATTAATATAACCTTTCATATTTAAATCATATCTAGGCCCATCAGCTTTATTGATTTTTTTATCTTTCAATTCATCCAATGTAACTATATAAGGCCCAATGGATGTGGCAAAATCTTTTCCTTTTGCCGGTCCTAAATTAAGTTTCATTTCTTTTAGTTGAACATCTCTCTCACTCCAATCATTCAAGATAACAAAACCACCTATATAATTTTCAGCATCATTTAATTTTATATTTTTTCCTTTCTTGCATATTACAGCTGCTATTTCAAACTCAAAATCTAACTTTTTTAGATGTTGATCCTGGATATATACTTTACCAGGGCCAGATATTGATTGGTGATTTGAAAAATAAAAAACAGGGAAATCATCGTACTCTGGAATCATCTTTAATCCTCTATTCTTTCTGCCAGCTTCAACATGTTTTCTGAATGCATATGCGTCTCTAAACGAAACAGGGTTTGGCAAAGGAGGTCCGATTTTCACTTCAGATAATTTCAAATATGAATCAAAAGGAATGTTTTTTGAATACTCACTTAGTAGATTATTATTATCATTATAATTACTTAGATAATCAAGCATATTATTTGGAATTTTTCCTTTTGTTAAAGAATGGATATCAACAACATTTTTCATTGAGTCATCTAGCATGCCAATGGAAGTAATTTCATCATATGAGAATGAAACTAATTTCACTTATTAATTTTTCCTTCAGTTTTATCATCATAGAATCTAGTTGTTGGATAAGCAAAATCAATTTTTTTATTTTCACTAAATTTATCGAGAATATCTTCCCAAATAAGCTGAGCAGTTTCTCTTCTTTTTCTTGGGTTACAAAGATATCTGATAGTAAGCATTACACCACTATCTTTAACATCAGTATATACTTGTGGATCAAAATTTGGCTGATATACTAAAAATAGCTTCGTTATATCTTTAAATGTTCTTTTTGCTGCTTTACTAATATGAGCAGTATGTGTTTTTGAAACATTTTCTAGTATTTCTTTAGTTTTCTTCCAATCACTTTCAAAGGTTACAAGAACCTCAATTTCATTCCATATATATTTAAAACCTTTACTATAATTAGCTAATGTTTCTATGAAAATTTTTCCATTTGGAATATGCAGAATTCTACCAGACGATTGTTCTCCCTGTCCCCATCTTCCTACCTCCATCAATGTAAATTTGAAAAAATTAATATCAATCACATCCCCTGAATGTTGGCCAATTTGTATTCTATCGCCTATCACAAAAGGTGATCTAGATAATATAAACAGCCAACCTGTCACATTTGTCAAAGGATCTTTTAAGGCAATAGCAATACCTGCAGACAACAATCCCAAATAAGTAGCTATTGATTGAATCCCCTCAAACCATATTCTTCCAATAACTATAAATCCAACTACAAATACAACATATGTTGAAGTTTTTTCCCATCTATATATAATTAGTGCATCAGTTGTTTGGCCACGAACAACTCTCATGATAATTTTTCTAATTATAAAAAATAAAAATATCGCAATAAAAGTAGCTATGAATTTTACTTGAATTGATGAGTAAGTGAAAAATCTAACGAACCAATCTATATTTTCTATCATATTAAATTATTTTTTATTATTAGGGTTCCACATAACTTCTTCAATATCAAATAGATGGTTAACCCATCTACTAGATACAAATAGCATATCTGACAATCTATTAAGATAAGCAATAATTATATCATTTATCTTTTCTTCTTTAGATAATTTTACTACTTTTCTTTCACACCTTCTACATACAGTTCTTGCAACATGCAAACGTGAACTTAATTCATTTCCACCTGGTAAAACGAACGATTTAAGAGGTCTTAAATTCTTGTTATAAAAATCAATTTTATTCTCTAAAAAACTTAAAGAATCATCATCTACTTTAGGCATATTATCAGAGGTTTTATTTAAAGGAGTAGCCAACATATTCCCTAAATTGAATAATTCATTCTGTAAAACATTTAAAATTAAAGAAAAGTTGCTCAATTCATCTGTTTGAGAATTAGAATTAATAAAAGATATACAGCTGCCTATATATGAATTAAGCTCATCAACATCGCCATATGCAGACACTCTTAAGGAGCTCTTTAAAACTCTATCGCCTCCTACAAGGTAAGTTTCTCCGCCATCACCTACTTTAGTATAAACCTTATTAATTGTTATTAATGGGTCTTTGAATTTTTTTTCATCCATATAAGTATTTTAGTTATTAGATCGTTTAATTTTTTCTATCATATCCATCAGTAAAATGTTCTGTATTTTTATCCAAAATATTTTATTATTTTTTTTTAATTCATTTAATTGCTTATTATTCCATTCAATAAATGAAACATCTCCAGATGAGACTGCATCTGCAATTGCTGGCTTTTTAGTTAAATAGCTAATTTCTCCAATAAAATGGCCCCTTGTTAGAAGTGTTATTTCTTTATTTTCATTTGATATTTTCACACTTCCATCTAATATTAGATTAATTGAATTTGAATAATCACCTTCATTAATTAATATTTTACCATCTTCTAAACTTCTTAATTTTCCTATTTTCCAAAAGTATAAAAATTCATAAGAACTAAAATCTTTAAAAATTGATTTATATAAATCAACTATTTTTGGTTCTATATATCTTTTTCTTCTTTCATTTAATATACGAACTATCTGGAATAGATTTATACTAACAAAAATAATCATCCAAAAGGAAGCTTCCATACTATGAGAAAAATAAAACTGATAAAAGAACCTTAAAAGATAACCTAAGGTCAAGAGTATTCTTATCCATAGAATTTCTCTAAATGCAAGAGCAATAAAGTTTAAAACAAACCCAATATTTAATAAAATTGATCCAATATCCATAATATTAGTTTAGTAAAAGTCTAATTGATATAATAATTAATATAATACCCATTATTTTATCAATGAGTATTGAATATTTCCTAATAAATATTTTTGAATACTCTGATGTGAAAAATAATGATACTAAGCAAAACCAAAAACCAGTTATTACAGACATCCATGCACCATATAGTAATTTAATGAAAATCGGAGTATCCACATTTATAACTAAGGTAAATAACGATAGAAAGAAAATTGTAGCTTTTGGATTAAATACATTAGTTATAAATCCAAGCACAAAAGATTGGTATAAAGATTTTTTTAATTTTTCTTTTTCATCCTTATCAAATTGACTGATTGAGGAATTAATAAAAGGCTTAAAACCGATATAACATAAATAAAATGCACCTATATATTTAAAAATATTGAACAAGAAAGAATTCACAGTCAATAAATATCCTATTCCAATTAAACAAAACATTACATGCACTAGTATTCCTGAAGCAATTCCTAAGCTAGTAAATATAGCTGAAGTTCGCCCATGTGAAAAACTTTGTTTTGAGACAATAGCGAAATCAGGGCCAGGACTTATAACAGCAAATAGATGTATAATCATTATTGAAATGAATTGATTAATATAAAGAGGAATTATGTTATCTGAGTTCATATTAAATCAAGTACCGAGGGCCGGAATCGAACCGGCACGGACTTATAGGTCCGAGGGATTTTAAGTCCCTTGTGTCTACCAATTTCACCACCTCGGCAACTTTTTGAGGCGTCGACCAGATTCGAACTGGTGCATGACGGTTTTGCAAACCGCTCCCTTACCGCTTGGGTACGACGCCAAAATTTAAGGCCTCTTTAATAGAGGCCTTGAGCGAAAGATCGGATTCGAACCGACGACCTCCACGTTGGCAACGTGATGCTCTACCAGCTGAGCTACTTTCGCAATGAATCATAATAAAACTATCAAAAAAAGTTTCTAATTTTAGATTAATTTTAACATTTAATCAATGCTTTTTACAATTGATTTTTTAATGACCATGGTTATAATGAGGGTCTCCTGGCAATCTACCTTTGTGATCTTGGGTTGGGGGAAGATCTGGCCCGATTAAGTCTTTAATCTTAAGCTTCCCCGCATCAACAATTTTCAAAATATCTGGTCTATCAAAAATTGTTTTTCCTAATTCAATTTTAGTAAAACTAATTGTATTAATAGCATTTTCTAGTAACTGATTAGCTTTTTCAAGCTGACTTTGATAATTTTTTATTCTATTTAAGGTAGCAGGATCATTTTTATATAGATCCATTAAATCTGCAGTGACATCACCCTTCTGCATTTTATTTAATCTTTCCAACATTCGATCAGCCGTGTTATTAGACCATGCAATATCAATAAAAGGAAGATCTTCATTTAATAGATTTAACTCAAACTTATAAAGTAATTTACCCCTATCTCCTGCAATATAAGTTGGAATTTTAGCTCCACCATCAGAAGACCTGGTCCTTGCTCCACTTCTTAAAATCATATCAATAGGTAAATTAGCCTGATATATTTGAGTTAAGAGTTGTTCATCTTTAGTATCAGCATGCAATAATAAAACAATAAGATCTGATTTATTAGAGACTTCCTCAAAAATTAATTTCAATGATTGAATTGGATCTAAAATAACCAATTCCTCAGATTCAAATTTTGAAGTCAACCCTATAATGCCTATTTTATTACCATTAATATTTTTTACAACATAAGGATCAAACATTAATTTATTATTACTATAAGCTAAATTAGAGGATATAAAGGGAAATTTTGATCGCCTCTCTAATCTCAGAAGGAAGTCCTTCCCTGCTGCAAAATCTTTAGGGCCTGGAGAAAAAGCATCGCAACCAATTTTATTAAATGACTTTAATATAATATCTGCATTGATTTTTGCTGTTTCTATAGTTATGCCTGGTTCAATAATATCTTTCTTAAAAAAAAGATTACCAGCGTCTAATATCAATGGGTTAATATTTTCTTGTTTTATTTGTTCTATTATAGTTGCTTTTCGAGCAAGACCGCCCAAAGGTTTTTTCTTTCAACCACACGGATCAATTTCTCCATGGATATTTGTTGTCCCAATAATAGTAATAATATTTTGATTTATATTTTGAGAAAATAAATTGGAAAAAATTAAACCTAAAATTAGATATCTTTTAATATTCACTTATTTTTTCTGTTTTTTATAATAAAAGCAATGATTAAAAATACAAAATCTTCAATTATTCTTTTAATCATTTCTAATTTAAGATTTCCATCATTTATTGCTTTTTGAGATAAATCAAAACATCCACAATGTAAATCTATTCCCCTTAATAATGCCTGTGAAATTATAAATATAAACCAGATTAAAAGCATTATTGTAATAAATATAGCTCCATCCATAAATATTCCAATGATAAGACAAAACCCTACAACAAACTCAACAAAAGGAATTATAAGTGCAGCCATGTTATTGATTGCTTTTGGTGTTATATGATAATTATCTATAGCGTTTGAAAAACTTATTGGATCAGCTATTTTATCAATAGATGCATAAATAAAAACAATTCCAAGAACAACTCTTAAGAATAAAATAGTATTTGAATGTTCTAGAAACTTTCTCATTCTATTGGAAGACCATTATCTATCCATTCAGGCATGCCGCCCTCATAAATTAATATTTTATTTATTTTTAAACTTTCAAACATATAAAATGCTAAGTCCTCACTTAGACTGCAGCCTTCACCGCTACAATAGATAACAAAAACAGTTTCATATTTTTTTAACTTACTATCAACATTAGCTAAAGCTCGAATAAATTTTTGATTATCTTTAACTCCAATTACAAACTGAATACCTGAATTATCTATAGTATAAACATAATTTTCTCCTATTTCATTCATCCAAATAAGATCATGTTTCTTTTCAATAGATTCTATATCATCATAAGGCAAGCTTATTGATCCCTTTATATGCGATTCTAAATATGAATCAACAGACCTTGCATCTAAAAAGGTAGCCAGTTTATTATTATAAATTTGTTTTGCTATAGAAAAATTAATTATTGTTGGTTGATTAACATTATCAATAAAATCATTCAAATAAGATAAATTAATATTTTCATTATTAATAATTCCATCTGCAACTTTCTTTTTTTTAATTAAATCATAATCCTCACTAATAATGCAGTACCTAATTGAAGCTAGCAATATTGAGATTAAAATAATGTTTGCAGATTGTTTTAAATAAGTTTTCATTTTTAATTTAAATTTAAATTATATATAAAAATTTCAATAAATAAATATTCTATATAAATAATAATTAATAAATTAAAGACTTTGAGAAAATTTTAAGAGAAAATAAATTAATAACCCAATTTAATAATTATTTTGGGGATATAGCTCAGTTGGGAGAGCGCTTGAATGGCATTCAAGAGGTCA
>CAYSDL010000037.1:0-14233 GCA_964429875.1 uncultured bacterium | reverse complement strand
TCTGATATAGATGTTGATAAAATGGGAGCTATTGCAGGCAGAATTGCTCTTGAACAAAGTAACTCAGAACCAGATTTAATCTTAAATGCATCAGGTGTTGGAAAACAAGTTATTCCTGATACATCTGTTTTCTTTCAAAAAGAATTAGGGCTGAAAGGAATTCCTTCATTTACAATTCATGCAACTTGTTTATCCTTCTTAGTTGCCGTTCATACCGCAGCAAATTTAATTGAACAAAATTCTTATAAGAAGATATTAATAATCTCATCAGATAGAGGAACAAGAGGACGAAATTACAAACAACCTGAGAGCGCTGCTCTTTTAGGTGATGCAGCTGCAGCTATTGTTCTTGAAAAAACACCAAATAGTGAAAATTCAAGACTAATTGACTACAAAATGGAGACTTGGCCTGATGGTTCAAATTTAACTGAAGTTCGAGGAGGTGGAACGAACCTTCACCCTCAAGACAAAGAAACTACTTCAAATGATAATTTATTTTCTATGAATGGCCCAATGATTTATAAAATGGCACGTAAAAAGGTATATAATAGAATTAATAGTGACCTTAAAAGAAATAATATTAATCAGAAAGATATTGATCTATTAATCCCTCATCAAGCATCAGGACTTGCTGTGAAAGCTTACTCAAAATATGGAGGGTTTGATAGAAATAAAGTAGTTGATATTATCAATTTTACTGGAAATTGTGTAGCAGCATCGATCCCTTTAGCTTTAGCATTATCATTTAATGAAAATAAAATTAAACGTAATGATTTATTATATTTTGTCGGAACTGGAGCAGGATTATCTGTTGGGTCGATGATTGTAAAATTTTAACGCTGTAACATCATCTTACATTAATGCGCTATGATTGAATAGCTAATTAAAATTAATTTTAAAAGAATTTAGGAGAAACAAACTTATGCTAAAATATATTATTTTAATTTTTGCTATATCAAATCTATTATCCCAGGATGTATATGGTGGATATACATTATTTACACCTGGTGGCGGAGGTAGTGGTTCTAGTGCAACTACTTATCTTAAAGATGTTGATAACACAAATTATAATACCTGGTCACATTCAAATGGACCAGCAAGCATGCCATATCTCTATCCAGGAGATGAATCAGGTTTTGAGAACACACTGTTATATTACCCATGTAGGTCATCTAACCCAACAATGGAGTCAGGTGGTGTTGGAGGTAAAGTTATTATTTATAATTGGGAAGGCGATGAACTTTGGAATTATCAATTATCTAATAATGATTATCAACATCATCATGATATTGATGTTCTACCAAATGGAAATATTCTGATGGTAGCATGGGAAAGATTATATTCTTCAACATGGCAAGCACTTGGAAGAACTAGTGTAGATAATTCTTTAAATCAAATGTGGACTACAGCTATTTTTGAAATACAACCAGATCTTCAAACGGGTGGATCAGAAGTTGTATGGGAATGGCATTTGACTGATCATTTGATTCAGGATTCAAATTCATCATTAAGTAATTATGGGGATATTGCTAACAACCCACAATTAATGGATGTTAATTGTGGAAGCGTTGGTAGCAATGGTGGCCCTGGAGGGCAAGCAAATGGTGATTGGATGCATGTTAATGCAATTGATTACAATGAAGCATTAGATCAGATTGCTATTTCTGCTAGACATCAAAATGAAATATATATCATTGATCATAGTACGACTACTGAAGAAGCAGCAAGTCATACTGGAGGAAATTCAAATAAGGGTGGTGATTTTTTATATAGATGGGGGAACCCACAAAATTATGATAGAGGCAACAATTCAGATGAAATTTTAGATAGCCAACATAGTGTAAATTGGATTCCTGTTGGATATCCTGGAGAAGGGAATTTGATTTTATATAATAATAAGCACTCAAGTAATTCTTCTGCTGCATTAGAATTTGTTCCACCAATAGATGAAAATGGTAATTATATTTTATTAGAAAATGAAGCTTATGGCCCTGAAACTTGGGAATGGTTACACCAAGGTGGTTTTTTCTCAGATGTACAGAGTGGAGCTTTTAGACTTCCTAATGGTAATACTTTAATAACTGATGCAAATGATGCATACATATTTGAAGTTGATTCAAATGGGAATGAATTATGGGACTACAACTATTCATCAGGGAATAGTAATGTAATGATTGCAAGAGCACAAAAATATGGTTATGATTATTTTGATAATCCTGGAGGACTTTCTGGTGATGTAAATGGAGATGAAATAATTAATGTTCTAGATATTATTTTAACTGTTAATATAATCCTAGGATCTGCAGATTTTAATCAAATGGCTGATGTGAATGGAGATACTATTGTGAATGTATTAGATATTGTTGCATTAGTTAATATTATTCTTGGATCACAACAAAATTAATTATTAGATATTTTATAGTCCCATAAACCAATTTCTATCCCTTCATAAATGGAATTAGTATCTTTGTTTTTTTCATAAAATGGAGTTATCCACAAATCATTAAATGTCATTACACAACCTATTCTTATTTCATTATAGTTATCAATATCATTCTCTGATTTTAAAAAACTATGTATGGCTGTTTCATAATTAGCCTTATATTTGATTTCATATTTGATATAAGGGTAAAAAGTCATCCCAGTACCTTTAGACCCTAAAAATCTTCCATTTAATATAAAAGAAAAAGAAGAAATTGGGGAACTATCTCTTATAGGGTAAGACGCCTCTGTAGAAAGACCAAATCTAATCGGACTATTTGGTTTTATGAAATATGAAATCGAAGTAGAATAATACTCTTCCCATATGCTGTTTTCATAAAGTGAGTTTTGATATTTGTTTATTTTGCTATAATTAAAATGAACTTGTAAATTTCCTGATTTTACTATTCCAAAAGTTAAACCATATTTATAGTTACGTAAATCCTTATGTTTGGAATAGTTCACTGATGATGAAATAGTAAAATTTGAATTATTTTTCAAGAATATACCTTGAGTGAACAAGATATTAGAAAATAAAATTAAAAATAAAATACTAAAACTTAATTTTTTCCTGTATTTCAACATCACCATTTTCTATTAATTGACGCCATTCATTTCTAGCTACAATAGATCTAATTATAGTTAATATAGTTGCAACTATTAAAATTGAAATAGTGACTACAACCATAATATTTTTGTCTCTATCTAAAAGAATTACAAGAAAGAAAACTAGCAACCATAATACTTTTACTAAATAATTGAAAAATTTATTAAATGTCATAATTATTATTATTTGCGGAAGCGTGTGGGAATCGAACCCACCTTCCGGGATTAACCAGAATAACGGCTTTGAAGACCGCAGCGCCCACCAGAGTCACATTCGCTTCCAAATTTATTGCAATTGAACAATAATTGAATCATATATGCCCAATCTTGAACTTAATCTATTTTTTTCTCTATCCGCTAAAGATTTTTTATTATAAAAACCAATTCTAACAGAATACATTTTTTCATTATTAAGATAGACCTCATCAATTCTGCTAAAAAAGCCTTCATCAGATAAAATTCTTTTTTTTGTAATTGCAGATTGATAGTTTTTATAAGTACCAATTTGCAAACTATACTTTATATTATTTTTTGTTTTTTTTGATACAGTTTTCTTTTTACTAATAACTGGGGAAGAAATATGGTCACCAATAAATTCATTAGTAAAATTTAATTTTGGATATTTATTTTTAAATTTTTGGGTGTAGAATTTAGCACTATCAACTTCACCCATTATAACAAGAGAATTTAAGTAATAACTCATTGATTTATTAAGATGAGAAGAATCGGGGTATTTAAAAGGAATTTTCTTATACCACTGGCTTGATTTTTTATATAAACCATTAGAATAGTAATATTCAGCTATCTTAACAACAGCATCATGGGCAAAGTCTCCATTTGGGTATTCATTATAATAATCTAAAAAATAATCTTTTGATATATCTCCATCTAATTCAAGAAGTCCTCTTAAATAATTTGACCCTTCACCATTCATTTTTAAAAGATTTTCATTATTAGAAAAATTATATTTTCCATCATGTATCAATGTTACAATTTCATTTATCTTGTTATTTGAAAAAATAAAGCCTGAGCAGATTAAAATTAAAAATGATACTTTATTAAACGTCATAATTCAGTTAAACTTTATTTTCATCATTATCTTCTAATAGCCACATCATATCAGAGACAGATGAATTATTTGAAAATTGATATCTTGTATCTTTAGATAAATTATTAATTGTTTTATCTAATTCTTTGGTAAGCTTTTCATTTCCACTTTTCTGTAATTTTAGTTTTATTTTAATTAAATCTAAAATTAAAGAGCCATGCTTTTCAGTACTTGAGTTAAGTAAAGAAATTGCTCTTTCAACTTCTCCTTTATGAGAATAATAATCTGCAAGTGAAGCCATAATTTCAATATTATCGGGGAAATTATTATTTAATTTAACTAATATTTCTTCTAACTCAGTATATCGATTTAGAACAAACAATGCATCTTTAAGCAAAGGAAGAACAAGCCATGATTGCTCAGGATCAATTTCAGAAAAATGAACCCATAATGGAATTGCTTTAGAAAGTATTTTTTTTGCTTCTTCTAGATAACTATTGTATTGATTTGAATCTTTCAAGCTTGTTGAAACTTCATTTTGAATTGAAATTGCTTTTTCATATTCTATATTACTCTCTTCAGAATATGATTTTGCTAAAAAATAATAGGCGGCAGCAAAATCTGGTTTTATTGATAGAGATTTCTCAAGAATTTCTCTGGCTTCTTCAAACTTTTTGTCTTTTATTTTTAATTTTGATTGTTGGATTTTATATAGTGATAACTTATTATCATCTCTTTTCCCAGTTTTTTCAAAATAAGCTTTTAAATACTCAATAGCTTTTTCCCAATCTTTATTTCTTCTATACAATATAATTAATTGATGTAATGCCCATTCATTATTATTCTCAATTTTTAATATACTATTACATTCAATAATAGATTTATCAACATCAGAAATTTTCAAATAATCCATGCTTAAATTTTTATGAATTTCTATTAATTCATAATTTGAAATATTTTTTCTGTTTAATAAACTTCTGTGTACCTTTAAAGCCTTTAAATAATTTCCTCCTTGTCTTAGAACTTGCCCTAGTCTAATATATGCTTTGATATTATTAGAGTCCTTTTCAACAATTTCCTTGAAATTTTTATAAGCTACTTTATATTTCCCTGATACAAGCATATCTAGGCCCTCAGCATAAAGTTCTTTAATATTAATTTTACTATTAGGCCTTAATTTGTAGAAGTAAACGAACAAACAAACTATAATAAATATTATTAAAATTATAAAAGACATCTTATAGTATTTCTTCCGATTCGATAGAGTCTTCTAAAGAAATATCTTCATCAAGGGATTGATTTCTTAAGTTATCTAATTCATTTTTTAGACGCCTTACCTTAGATTTTAGAGAAATTAATTCAGTTTTTTGTGCAATAATCTGAAATAAAGCAATGACAAAACCAAGGATAACACCAATAGATAATGTTAAAATAATCGCTTCCCAAACTTTTACCCCATCCTCATAACCTTCAATTGAATAAATATATGGGAATTTAATTTGGACGGGTTGATTATCAATCATATTTAATTCATTCAGCTTTATAATAAAAATGATACTAACAATTAAAATAGCTATAAAAAGTATGTATTTAACTAGTTTCATATATTTCTTCCTTATTTTTTATTTTTTCACCAAATAAAGTTACTCCTTGAGCATCATTAATTAAGACAGGAACAATATCTCTTATTTTTTCACTTCCTTTTTTAATTATTGTCCAAATATTACCTTCAGTACGACCTGACCAAAAAAATTTAGATTTTTTACTTTCTTTTTCGATTAAAATGTTTTCAATTTTCCCAACTTTATTTTTATTATTAAATAATGTAATTTGTTTTTGAAATTCTATTAATTTTTCCAACCTAGCTTGTTTGACATTTTCTGAAATTTGGTCAGAAAATTCTGCTGCTTTTGTACCTGGACGTGAGGAATATTTAAACATATATGAAAAATTAAATTTAACATTTTCTACAATTTTAAGAGTTTCATCAAATTCTTCTTCTGTTTCACCAGGGAAACCAACAATTATATCTGTACTTATTGAACAATCAGGCAAATAACTTCTTATTTCTTTAACTAAAAATAAATACTCTTCAGAAGTATATGTTCTATTCATTCTATTTAATATTCTATTAGATCCAGATTGAAGCGGTAGATGTATATAATTACATATATTGTCATGTTTTGCCATAATCTTTAAAAGATTTGTATTAATGTCTTGAGGATGTGGAGAAGTATATCTTATTCTTTTAAGACCCTTAACTTGAGCAACCTTTTCAAGCAAGTAAGAAAAGTCACCTTCAGGGGTATAATATGAATTAACATTTTGACCTAATAATGTAACTTCTACAAATCCATCTTCAACAGCATTTATTGTTTCTTTAATAATGTCATTAACTGATCTACTCCTTTCACGACCTCTTGTAAATGGAACTATACAAAACGTGCAAAATTTATCACAGCCACGCATAATTGAAATCCATGCATTAATACCCTCATTTCTTGATGGAAACAAATCATTGTAGACTTCGTATTTAGATAGTTTTGTATCAACAATATTTCCTGAAATAGATTCTCTACTTTTAATAATTTCATATATTTTACGATATGAATCAGGACCAAGGACAATATCAACAAAAGGTTTAGATTCTAAAATTTCATCTTTAAGATTTTGCGCCATACATCCTAATACACCAATAAGTAGTTTGGGGTTCTTTTTTTTTAAATGATGTAAATTATTTAGTCTATTATGAACAGTTTCTTCAGCTTTTTCTCTAATAGAACATGTATTTAAAAAAATAAGATCAGCATTATTGATTTCATCTGTACTTTTATAACCTAGCTTTTCTAATTGGCCGCCAACAAGTTCAGAATCATAAACATTCATCTGACAACCATATGTTTCTATGTAATATTTATTGTTCATAATTAAAATTTAAATAATATAAAACTTATTTTATAGTAAGAATATTATTTGGAATATGAAAGATCATAATAAAAATCTGTAGGATCTAATCTTTTTTTATTATGTTTTATTTCATAATGCAAATGGGGAGCAGTAGATTTTCCTGTATTACCAATACTTGCAATAATTTGACCTCGTTCTACTTTATCACCTTTTTTAACTAATCGTTTTGACAAATGACCATAAACAGTTGCATAACCATTACCATGATCTATCTCAATAAAATTACCAAAGGACCCGTATTTTTTTGAAGATTTTACAGTACCATTAGCAGTGCAAATCACATCCTCACCTATCTTAGCAGAAAAATCATGACCTTCATGTAATTTTCTTTTTTTTGTAAAAGGATCAACTCTATATCCAAATCTAGATGATAATTTGCAATTTTCTAAAATTACAGGATATATAGCTGGATAATGTAAAATTTCATCAATTCTTTCATTTGTAATAGTTTCAATTTCAGAATAACTTAAATTTTCTAGATTAATGCTTCTTTTTATATAATTTATTGTATTTTGAAGATTATTCAAATCAACATCAGTAGGTAATAAATACTCAATTCTATTGAATTTATCATCATCTGATGAACCTCCAACACCTAATTTTCTAATATCTGAATTAATTGGGGGGAGTTTTACAAGCTTTCTTAAATTTTCATCTCTTTTTGAGATATTATCTAAATCATCTTTAAGTATATCTATTTGATCCTGCTGGTTTGAAATAATAAGTTGTAGTTTTTCATTGTTTTCTCTGTGCTTACTTATTGATTTAAGACTTAACAAATTTGATATGTCTGTAGAAAAGAAAGAAAGAGTAAAAAAAGCTGAAATGCTGCTCAATGTTATAAAAGAAATCAAAAAAATTGTTTTAGAATTAAGTTCTTTAGCATCTAAACCATTTTCATTGATTAATATTAATTTATACTTTTTTAGATTTTTCAACATAATGATTGAGAAATAATCATGCCTGTAAATTAAATAATATAGGTCTAATTTTCAAAGATGAATTATAACTTAATTTGTTTGTTCGATAAATTATGAATATATGATTGTAAATTTTTAATCTCATCTACCAATTCTTTAAATTTATCATCATAACTAAAATCTTTAATATTTTCAGAAATAAATTTTTTTGATATGTGCATACCAAGTTTATAATAATTCTTTTTAAGATCTAATTTTGCTTTTTCTAACTCTAATTTTGTTTTCCCTTTAAGCCCTAAATCTTTACTCTCTTTTTTTATTTTATTAATAATAGAAACTATATCTTTTTTACTTGATTTTTTTTTATCTGAAAATATTTGAATATATTTTTCTATTGTTGAAGCCATAACTATAAAATCACTTGTTTGATTTCCAATAGTTCATCAAACTTTTTAAGTTTATTCAAAACTTCTTTTTCTAACATTGAATCAATCTTTATTATAGCAAAAGCAAAATCATTATTAATCTTTTTACTAAGCAAATATCCAGAAATATTAATATTAAGATCCCCTAACAATGTGCCAATTTTTCCTACAACTCCAGGAACATCTTTATTCTTAATAAACAACATATTACCTGATGGATCTAAATCAGTATCAAAGCCCATAACATTAACAATTCTCATATGATTTTTAGAAAAAACACTTCCAGATAGTTCAATCCTATCATTTTCGGTTTCAACGATACAATTAATTAAATTTAGATAAGAGGTGATTTCATTATCATAAGAATGTGAATAATTGATGCCTCTTTCATTTGCAATAGCATTTGCATTAATCATATTAACACGATTATCAATTATATTAGATAATAAACCTCTAATAAAAATAAGAGCAATTGATTTGCTATCTTCAGCTTCTCCAAAACATGTGATTCTTATATTTTTTATTGGAGACATAGTTAATTGCGATGACATCATTCCCATTTTATCAGCTAATCTATAATATGGTAACATTTTTTTCATCACTGATTGGTCAGATATTGGCAAATTAATGGCATTAGATATCTTTCCTTCAGAAAAATAATCAATAATTTGTTGACAAACATTTAAACTAACTCCTTCTTTTGCTTCAAAAGTTGATGCGCCTAGATGAGGAGTTAACAAAATATTTTTAGTTGTTAACAATGGATTATTAGAATCAATAGGCTCTTTTGTAAATACATCAATTGCTGCTCCAGAAAGAATATTATCATTTAAAGCTTTTGCTAAATCTTCTTCATTGATTATCCCACCTCTTGCCACATTTATAATCCTTGCGGAATTCTTCATTTTTTTCATTTGGTTATAATCAAAAAGATTTCTTGTTGAATCATTAATTGGAACATGTATAGTAACATAATCTGATTTCTCAACTAGCTCATCTATTGAAACTACTTCAATCTCCTCTTTATCAAAATTATCTTGATTTATATAAGGATCATACCCTAATATTTTCATATCATAAGAAATAGCTCTCTTAATTACTTCTTTACCAATTTTACCAAGACCAACAACACCAAGAATTTTGTTTTGCAATTCAGTACCTGTAAGATTATGCCTATTCCAATCACCTTCCATCAGCCCCATATGACCTAAATGTATATTTCTAGATAGAGAAAGAATCATTGCAATTGTATGTTCTGCTGCTGAGATTGTATTTCCATCAGGAACATTTGATACTATCACACCTTTTAAAGTTGCTTCTTTAATATCAATATTATCAGTTCCAACACCAGCTCTACCAATAATTTGTAGTTTTTTTGAATCCTGAATAAATTCTTTATTTATTTTTGTACCACTTCTAATAATCCACCCATCGATATCACTTAACATAGAGCGGATCTCATCTGAAGAGCTTTCAGGCTTATATAAAACTTCTATACCTGCATCTTTCAATTTTTCAATCCCTAATTCTGATATAGGGTCAGTGATTAATACTTTTCTATTCATAACAACCTATCTATTTCACTTAGGTATTCTTTTAAGTCATCCATATAAACATTACCCATATGAGGAATCCTAAACACCTTTCCTTTTAAATCTCCGTATCCTCGGTCCATTCTAAATCCTCTTTCTAACAATTTCTCATATATAGCATTAATATCCCATTTTTGAATATTCTTAAGACAAGTTAAAGTGTAAGATTGGCATCCATCTTCTGGAAATATTTCTTGACCATGCCTTAATGCCCAATCTGTTGTAAATTTTGACATTTCAATATGTCTTTTCCATCGGTTTTCAATTCCTTCATTTTTAATCAATTCAAGAACTTTTTTTAATCCAAACATATGAGGCAAAGAGGGTGTTGTAGGGGTCTGCAGTTTAGCATAATATTTTTCGTAAACTTCAATATCTAAAAAATAACCTTTATTTGAAATAGTCTTAGATTTTTCAATTAATTTATTTGAAACTGAACAAATAGAGAAACCAGCTGGGAGTCCCCATGCTTTTTGTGTTGAAGACAATAAAAAGTCAATACCCAATTCATCTACATTGATTTTTATTCCAGCCATAGAACTAACTGCATCAACAAGCCATATAACATCAGGATATTTTTCTTTTAATAATTCAGAAATTTCTTTAAGGTTACTCATTACACCTGTAGAAGTTTCATTATGAACCATAGCTAATACATTATATTTACCTGAAGATAAATGTTTATCAACATCTTCTGCCTTTACTCCTTTTCCCCATTCATATTCAATTGCAAAACAATTAAAACCATTTTTTTTTGATGAAAATGCCCACTTGGAGCTAAAGGCACCATTTGAACAATGCAGGACCCCTTTATCAACACTGTTTTTAGTTCCCATTTCCCATAAACCTGTAGCTGCATGTGAAGCAAGATAAATATGATTGTCAGTATATAACACTTTTTGTATTCCTTTAACTAGAAAATCTATTAATTTAGAAATTTCAGGTGTTCTATGTCCGATTTGATGAGTCGATAATGAATTCAATATTTCATCTGAAACATAAGTTGGCCCTGGAATAAACAATTTTGGAAAATCAGACAAAATAATTCCTTTTACAGTTATATTTATTGAATGAAGATAATGTAAATTAAAAATATATTTTTCTATATAAAAGTGATAAAATAATTATTCATAAATTAGATATATGAACATAAAAATAAATGAAATTTATTATAGCATTCAAGGAGAATCTTCCTTTTCAGGTTTACCGTGTATTTTCATTAGATTCACCTACTGTAATCTAAGATGTAGCTACTGTGATACTGAATATGCTTTTCATGAAGGAATTGAAATGAGCATTGAAGAAATTCTAACAAAAGTAAATACATACAAATGTAATTTAGTAGAAATTACTGGAGGGGAGCCTCTTATTCAGGAAAACTGCATAAAATTAATTTCAGAGTTGCAAAATATTAACAAAAAAGTTTTAATTGAGACAGGGGGATCTTTGCCAATTAAAAAAATCCCAAAAAAAACTCATATTGTTTTAGACTTAAAATGTCCATCAAGTGATATGGTAGATAAAAATTTATGGGAAAATATTGATTATATAAAAAATACTGATGAAATCAAATTTGTTATTGGTGATAAAAAAGATTATATATGGACAAAAAAAATAATTAAAAAATATAAATTATTTAAAAGATGTGCTATTTTATTATCTCCAGTTTATAAAAAAATAGAACCTAAAAATTTAGTAGCCTGGATATTGAAAGATAACTTAGATGTTAGATTTCAAATACAGATTCATAAGGAAATTTGGGAGGATAATAAAAGAGGGGTATAAAAATCTAATTTAGGATAAGATTAACCAATAAAACTACATCTAGGACATCTACACTTCCATCATCATTAAGATCTACTATACACATAATCAAATCATCTAATTCAATACCACCTAGAACAATATTAACAAGAAGAACGATATCCTGTACATTAATAAGATTATCTTCATTTAAATCACCTTGTGAACAATCATCACTTAAAAATACATCAATTGAAAAATCATCTAGAGCTGCTTCAACTAAAGAACCACCTGAACCTTGATCTCCATTATTAAATATATCCTGAGCAATAAATCTAAATTGAATCTGATTTGTTAGTTCCTGCAAATAATCATTTATTAGAAATTGTTGTAATTGCCAATCGTTATTCGACTGACTTGTTGATACTAAATTTGTCCAAGTATTTCCACCATCGCCACTTATATCTACAACCCATAGATCTGTGCCCGGATTGTTACCTTGATTATTAGTATACCAATACCAATAAGAAACTATTGCTGATTCATATTGTGAAAGATTATATAATGGAGAAAATAATGTTGTAGTACCACCGTCAACATCTGTTTGACTTGCATTTCCCAAGCTAGAATTAGTTCCATTTTCTGTAATAAAACAAAATTCTCCATCAAATGTATGATCTTGATCGGGTTGTATCATTTCTCCTGCATCATTATATGTAGGACTTGGAATAGCTCTTTCCCATATACCTGCAGTAGCAGTATCATTAGAGGACCCAACTGTCCAATTAGATGTATTCTCAAATGTATTAGAAATTATATTTTCGGTTGCTCCTAGTATAATTTGAATTGAGTCAGAATATAAATAACCATCATCATCGTAGACATTAACAATAATATTTTCAATATTACCTGAATTTGAAGAAGAACTTAATTGAAAATATGTTATTTCACCTAAATCAACAGTTTGTCGTGCATCAATTTCATCTAATTCAATTTCATCTAATTCAAAAATTAAATTATCTGAAGATTCAACAGTAACAATTACTCCACCATTTGAATCACCCATACCTTTATTTGAAACTATGATTGACAAAGGGTAGTCCTCGCCAAAAACATAACTTGAAGAATTTGTTGAAATTTCTACTTCATATTTTGATCCAACATTAAGCGCAAGAACTTGATTTGGATATAGATTTTCTTCAGCTAATGGTAGAATTCTATTTGTAGATGGCCAAAATCCATCTGAGCTACTTCCAATCTCTGGGGTATATGCAAAAATATCATGAACTCCATACATCCAGTCACAAGCTTCACCATTTACTGGATAAAGTAGATCTGGCCCAGTGCCTAATGCATAATTATTAAACTGTACCATATCCTCACCATACTCTACCATTATATCTACATCCTCTTGAGGTGCTTGGTTCTCATATTCATATCCTAAGGGATAAATTAATAAGTTACTATAACTATGATAATTGAAAGCTATAGGAAAATTATGCTGTTCTACAAAATCTCTTATTACTTGGGTCTCAGGTTCAGAAAAAGGACCATTCCCTCTGTAAGTTTCATCACAACCATCATTGCTTGAGCCCTGGTTATCATACCCCCACATATAACTATAATTTCTATTCAAGTCTACTCCATCCGGGGAACCGCTACAAGTCTCTCTAGCATTTTTTCGTTGCATCCCTCCACCATTTGGAGCAATAGATTGATTGTATACAAGTCCATCTGGATTAACAGCTGGGATAAACCATAGTTCTCTGTTATTAACAAGATGCGAAGCTAAAGGATCATTCTCATAATTTTCTCCAAGCCAATGCATAAAATAAAATAAGTTCATATAACTCATAGGTTCTCTTGCATGATGTAATCCCGTATAAAGAACCTCAGCTTCATCTTGTTCAAAAGTAGATGCATTATCACTTATCTTAAGTGCCCATACATTTCT
Organism: uncultured bacterium; assembly: GCA_964429875.1. Taxonomy (GTDB): domain Bacteria; phylum Fidelibacterota; class Marinisomatia; order SCGC-AAA003-L08; family D37C17; genus CAYSDL01. The sequence goes on along the minus strand of CAYSDL010000037.1, from coordinate 497 downwards.
ACCTTCTAGTGTATTACCAATAACTTCCAAATGAGTTAAAGATGGATGCTCAGCATGAATCTGACTTAATTGTTCCTCAATTTCATCATATGTATAATACCCTCCCATAGAGCCTAATTCAAAATCTCTACTCTCAAAATCATGCATTAATCTTTGAGCATAAAATTCTTCTAGATTATCATGAATGATTTCATAATTGATATGATGAATGTCTAATTTATCTAAATCATACTCTGATATAGCAAATTGAATAAATTCTTCTTGTTTATAGATGTGATCTAGATCTATACCAATTGAATTTAAAAAGGGAATAGTTGCATTTGGAATATTATTAATTTTAATCTCTTTATAAACATAATTACAAAAAGATAAAGATATTAAAACAAATAGCAGTATTTTTTTCATTTTCTTATCCTATTATTATATTAACAATTGATATGATATCTAGAATATTAACCGTACCATCATTATTAATATCTGCCAATGAAGCTTGATAC
>CAYSDL010000036.1:0-14534 GCA_964429875.1 uncultured bacterium | reverse complement strand
CTAATCTTTATATTTAAAGAAGAATTTTATATGTCTTTAACTCTTAGAGGAGAGCTGTGAACATATCATCAACTTTTTTATTTCCAAAAAATTTATAGGAGAAGTACATGTGTTTATTTAATCAATTGAGCAAATTTTTATTAATTGTAACATTTATCTCTGTAGGATACGGGGATCTTTTAACTTTCACTACCTGTGGACAATCAGGACCAACAGGGCCATCTCAAGAACAGTGTAATACTGCATATAATGAGTGGTGGGAAGTCTCCGTTTCAGGAGGTATTCAACAATTTACTGCACCGCGTTCAGGCACTTATTATATTGATGGACATGGAGCTCAAGGTGGTAATAATGGTGGTGCTGGTGCAAGAATGTCAGGTGAATTTTATTTAGATATTGGAGAGGTGTTAAATATTGTTGTTGGTCAACAAGGATCACATACTACCGGTGGTGCTGGTGGCGGTGGAGGAACATTTGTATATAAAAATACGAATGAGCTTTTGATTGCAGCTGGAGGAGGTAGTGGTACAGGTGATGATGGTAATTATAATGTAGGACATGTAAGTGAAGGTTCTAATGGCGGTTGTGGAGGAGACACTGGATATGCTGGTGGATGTAGTGGTAATGATTCAAGTGGAGCAGGTGCAGGTTGGCATAGTTCAGATACATATTCTACTGGATGCGGAGACTGTTGTGGCAATACTGCTGATTTAATTGGCGCTAAATCAAAACCATATTGGACTGGAGGATATGCTTATAGACATTGCTGGAATAATCATGGTGGTTTTGGTGGTGGTGGTGGTGGAATCCATCCAGCTGGAGGCGGAGGAGGCTATTCTGGTGGTGGTGGTAACTACAATCAAGGTGGTGGTGGATCATATAATTCTGGGCAAAATCAATCTAATCAATCAGGTGAAAACAGTGGGCATGGATATGTAAGTATTACTTTACCTCCTGTGCCTATAGAAGCTAACCCATATTATTCAGGAGATACATATAATAATGCCTTATTCAATCATTTTATAGATAAAACATTTATATTATCCAGTTGGGATATATCTTCCGTTGTCGTTGATAGCATTAAGATTGTTTCTGGTGAGAATGTTCTTAATGAAATACCTCAATTGCAAGTGATTGGTTCAGATGCATTTACGATTGAGTCTGAAAGCACTTATGATTTAATCATTCGATATTTCCCCCATCTAAATGAATTATATACTGAAGACTTATCAGGTATTCAAGCTAATGTTTGGTTTTATATTCAAACAACAGATTACCCAGTTTTAAAAATAATACCATTATCAGCAAATAGCTTTGTGAATTTATCTGCATCCCCAACTAATCATTCATTTAATGATGTCCCGCTAGGCACCTTTGTAGAACAGGACATTTCTTTTACAAATACTACAGGAGAGATGCAGGAAATTATAGATATTCTTCCTGGATATTTTGATTACAGTGATTCCAGTTTTGTCGAGCTTTCAGAATTTACCATCGAAAATGAAACACAGTATGAACTTAATCCAGGTGAATCCCAAACGATTACTGTTCGTTATACGCCTCAAGATTTAGAAAGTGAAGATTTGTTTTTATATTCATTTGGTCCTGATTATGTTCATCATATTATGCCAATTTCAGGATCATCTGAGCTTCCAACAGTTGACATATCCCCTGAATATTTAGATTTTGGAAATGTTCAAGTAGGAGCATATTCTGATCAGCTTATATCAGTAAGTCCAGATTTTAATATTGGTGAAATTGATGTAATTGATGTAAATACAAATAGCTCAGTATTTAGTATAGTATCTGATACATCATTTACGATATTACCTGAAGAGGTTATTCCACTGACTGTGCGTTTTACACCTACAGATATTGATAGTAGTTATACCTCAGAGCTTTCTATTATAGCTACTGCAGGAGATTCAACTACAGTGCTTGGAACTACTACACTTTCTGGAACAGGAACATCTGAGTCTGCAAATAACTTTATTCTAATTTCACCTACAAATACAACAGGCGTATCTGTACATGCACAGTTCCAATGGACTGATGCATTTAATGGAGCTACAGGTAACTATAAGCTTCGATATGGTCCGGAAGTTCCATATGATGGCGCAGATATATATATTGAAGTTAATGGCATTACAGATACTAGATACTATGTAGAAAACGATCTTCCAATAGGTGCTCAGCTTTATTGGATGGTTTGGGCTGTTCAGGCTGATGGAACAGAAACTCCTGTTAGTCAATTTGGATTTTTTGAAGTTGAAACAGAACTTCCAGAATTAAATGGACCTATTCCTGGCCCAAGAACGTTGCTTCCTGAAAATAGTCCTTATATTGTAACTGGTGATGTTCAAGTTCTAGAAACAAATAACCTAACGATACCTGCTGGTATTGAAATACTTTTTGAAGAAAATTTTGGAATAGAAGTTGCAGGTGAACTTGTTGTACTTGGAGAAGAAGAAAATAGAGTTGAATTTAAATCAGTTAATGATAGTGGCCCTTCAAGTTGGAAGGAAATTAAATTTACAAATACAGCAATTAATCTTATTTTGGATGAGAATAATAACGTATTAACTGGTTCTCATTTTCATCACATGACAATCACAGATGCTGGTAGTAATGGCCTTCCTGCTCTTGATGGGTACTGGGATGGACGATCTGTAACTAAGAGTTTTCTTATGGATAACTGCGATATTTCAAACAATGATGGTCCAGGGATGCGTGTTGGACATTTATCTTATCTGACTAATAATACGATTAACTCTAATAATGGCTATGCAATAGATGGCGGGGCATATTATTCTAATAATACACTAGATTCTAATCAAGGATATGGAATAAATACTTTAGCTGGACAGGTATTTACAGAAAACACAATAATAAATAATAATGGTTATGCGATAGTAACAGCATTAGGACAGGAATTTACAGATAATCTTATTGATGGAAATTCTGGTAATGGAATAACAACAGACTTAGGTGGAGTATTTACTTCAAATGTTATCCAAAACAATTCAGGTTATGGCATATATGCAGGGCTTGGTGAAACTTTTGCATCAAATGATGTATTAGATAATGGATCTTACGGTATTAAAACTGAAGCAGGTGAGAGTTTTACAGATAATAATGTTTCAGGTAATAATGGTTTTGGAATAGAAACAACAACCGCCTACAGTTCAGGTGCTATTATATTTTCTTCAAATATGATTGATAATAATACAGGGGAATATGGTGATTTTAATGGAGGAGTTAGAACAAGCATTCTTGCTGAATTTTCTGATAACGTAATTACAAATAATACTGGATTTGGAGTAGAGGGTGGTAGGACATTTTTAAATGATAATATTTCAGATAATAGCTATTATGGAATTTATACGGGCGGAGGAGAATCTTTTGTAAATCTAACTGTTGATAATAATGGAGATTATGGAATTACAACTGTGACTGGAAATGTTTTTGACAGTAACCATGTAGGAAATAATGGTTGGTATGGTATTAGAACATACAAAGGCCAATCATTTACCAATAATGAAGTGTTTAGTAATCATGATTTTGGTATTGAAACATCAACAGATGTAAATAATGGTGTGATTGTATTTACAGATAATTATATTCATGATAATCAAAGTGGGCAAGCTGGTGTATGGGATGGTGGGATCAAAACCAATATCCTTGCTGAACTATCAAATAATGTAATTACAGATAATACAGGTGATGGAGTAACAGGTGGTAGAACTTTTAGTAATGATGAGGTCTCAGGAAACACAGGTTATGGAATTTACACAAGTGGTGGTGAAACATTTGAAGCCTTGCAAGTTAATAATAACAATGGTCATGGAATTTTTACTGATACAGGTAATTCTTTTATTAATAATACAGTTACTGGTAATGGTTCTTACGGTATCCTTACAAATGCTGGAGAAAATTTTGAAAATAACATAGTTACTGATAATGGAAGTTACGGTATTGATACAAATACTGGAAATTTCTTTACATCAAATATAGTGTCTAATAATGGTTCCTTTGGAATTAATACTGAAGCAGGTAATGATTTCGAGTTAAATGTTGTTGAAAATAATCAGGGATTTGGTATTGATACGGATACCGGTAATATATTTTCAGAAAATACCGTTTCAGGAAATTCAGGATGGGGTATAAATACAGATGCAGGGGAGTCATTTAATTTAAATATTGTCTTAAGCAATACTCAGCATGGAATAGATACAAATACAGGAAATAGTTTTACAAATAATACAATTTCTAATAATAGTACTGATGGGTTGATTGTATCTCCAGGAGATAGTTTATCAATTTCATTAAGTGGGAATACTTTTGAAGGAAATATGCAAAATGGTCTATCTGCAGACATTACAACTGATATTTCAATTGATTCTGATATATTTTCATTAAATAAAAACAATGCTATTGTTATACAAGGTAATGCAACATCTGTTACTATAGCAAATGTATCTGTAACAGGAGACCTGGAACATAATTATGGTTCTTCAACTCCTAGTGGTTCTGAAAACGGTCTTAGAATATTAAATGCTGAGGAACTAAATGTATCAGGATCTTCCATTAATAATAATTATGCAAGTGGTATCTATTTAGATGGTACCAGTAATATTACAATTACATCTAATTCGTTTGAAGGTAATAAATGGGTAGCTATTAATCAATTTGGTGATGGGTCAACAAGTACAATTAGTAATAATACATTTACAGATAATCAAAATATTACACAAAGTGGTGATAATAAGGGTGGTGCTATTTATACCGATATTCCTGATGTTCAAATTGCATCTAATTCATTTACCGGAAATATTGCAACATACGGTGGAGCTATTTACATTAATAGTGGCTCTCCTTATATTTATGATAACTTAATGTCATCAAATACCTCTTATCAATCTGGAGGAGCTATCTATATTGGAGGGTCAGTTATTGATTCGCCTATTATTAAATTTAATACAATAGCTGGAGATACTTCACATACTGATTTAGGAGGTGGAATATTTATTCATAATCAAGGTAATAGTAGAACAGTTATTAATGAAAATGTTATAAGTGATAATTATGGTTATGGAGTCTATGGTGATCCAGATTCACTGATGTATAATAATATTGTTGGAAATCTTGATGAAGATGGTAATCCTGGGTTTAATTTATTTAAATCAAATGCAACTGATATGGTAGGAACTGCTGATCAAAATTGGTGGGGGACAACATCCAATGCAGAAATTTTTGAAATGATTTGGGATGGATTTGATGATGGTGACAATCTTGGTTATGTAACTATTAATTCCAGTCTTCCTTGGCCTAGCCCACATGCCCCAGGTCAGGTTGGAGATGCTATATCTATTCAGCTTTATGAAGATGATTCATATGAGGAAGTATTAACTTATTCTCCAGGAGTTGGATCGACGCTTTATATTGAACTTGAAGCTGTAGATGAAAATCCATATGCAGCTGATCAAACACCAGTTACAGCAACTAATATCAATGGATTTGCTCTATTTGATATTCTTGCAAGTGAGACTGATTTAAATTCAGGAATTTTTAGAGGAAATATTGAGGTTCAAGAAACTTCCAATCCATTTCAAGGTATTATTGGAGCATCTATCGGAGATACAATTCGTGTGTATTCAACTGTTGATGAAGAAGTTGAACTTTTTGTAACCATTGCAGGTCCTGCTGATGTTACTTTATCTGAAGATAGCATAACAAGAGAACTTGCTCCTTATTCAGAAGAATCTCAGAGCGTTACTGTTTATAATAGCGGATCAGGGTATTTGAATGCTAATCTAGAAACAAGTGAATCATGGCTTTCTCTTTCAACGGACCATATAGAAATTATAGCGGGTGATAGTATTGATGTTGATTTGATTTTTACATCAGATTCACTATCAAATGGTAATTATAGCAGCTTTGTAAGTGTTATCTATGATGATGAGATTGATACACTTGATGTTAATATGTTAGTAGAAAATAGATTGTATTCCAGTAGTATGCAGGTAGAAGCAGGCACTGTGAATGCTGTTCCTCTTATGGTTGACCTAAATGATGGTGAGAATTTATCCGGATTTGTTTTTGGCGTGCAGGTAGAAGGTGTTGATGCACCATCACTTATAGAAGATCTTGATTTTGAGCTTCTTGTTGAGGGAAGTGATCCATTTATTAGCGTTGTTGAATCTGGTTATGTTACAATAGCAGTATCTGACCTTGATCCAATGCTGGAAGGATTTGATGTCCATTTTGGAAATCTTCTGGTAGATGTACCATCTAGCGCTCAGGAATATCAATTATATGGCCTTAGTTTATCTGGAGCATCAGGATCAGATGATTCTTTTGATCTTGTGAATTTATCTACACCTGTTGGATCACAGCTTGAAGTATTTATTACTAATCTTTCTCCATATTTTGATCCTGAATTTTCAGATGTTAATATGCTTGAAGGAGATATGCAGGATGTAGGATTTACTGTTGTTGATCCTGAAGGAACAGATATGACTGTATCTTTAATTGATGCCCCATCATTTGTTAGCCTTAATCATACAACAGGAGAATCTTATGCAACTCTTGATTTATCTCCAAATTATGGTGATAATTCAGGGCAGGTTGTTATCAGTGTTTCAGATTCAGGGAACCCAAATGTTACTACTATTGATAGTTTTATGGTCAATGTAAATCATTATCCTGGGTGGGATGTAACAGGAGGAATTGAGCTTCTGGAAGGTACTTCTACAACAATTACTGTAAGTTTATCTGATAGTGATGGTGATTCTCTGTCTCTTTCTTTAGATTCAGGATCCCCGGATTATGTAAGTCTTGATGGACTTGATATAACAGTATCACCAGATATTGGTGCAGATGATGGAGTAGCTCTATTTACCTTATCAGACAATGGGAACCCTTCAGCTGTAGTAGAATTAGAATTTCCTATTGATATACTTCATACACCAACTATTGATCAGGTTGAAGATCAAACAATGAATGAAGATGAACTATTATCCATTGATCTAAATGTCGTTGATCAGGATGGTGATGATATTAGTATCTTAGCATCTTCAGATAATGAAGATATAGTAGCTATTTTAGATAGCCTAACATTAACGCTGACTCCAACAGAAAACTATTTTGGTGATGGTACTATATCTATAATAGCATCAGATGGTGTTTATGAGGCTTATAGTTCATTTACAATTAGCGTACTTTCAGTAAATGATGCACCTCTAGCAGAGGATCTATCCTATGATCTTGATGAGGATTCAAGTGTTGTATTTGAGTTTAGCGCAAGTGATGTTGATGAAGATGATCTTACTTTCACCATTATTCAGAATCCTGAAAACGGAATAGTTAGTGGATTTGAGTATATCCCTAATAGTAATTATTACGGCGTAGATCAGTTGACGTATCAAGCATCCGATGGTGAACTTGCTGATACAGCTACAGTAACCTTTAATGTTATTTCTGATAATGATCTGCCTGTAATATCAGGATTAGAGAACGATGTACATATCCCGGAGAATAATGTATATGTCATAGATGTATATTTCTCTGATACAGATGGTGATATGTTAACATATACTCTTGATGGAGTTGATTACTGCGCTTCAGCTGATAATGGAGAAAATACAATTCAAATTACATGTAGCCCCGATTCAGATTCACAGTCTTCATCGCTTGCCCTAACACTAAGTGATAATGATGATAGCGTGAGTGAATCTATAGAGGTTTATATTTACAATACATATCTTGCTGGTGATGTTAGGCCTGTGGGTGATGATTTAAACAGTGATGGTGATAGCGAGGATGCCGGTGAGTTTGGTGATGACCTTGTGGTTGCTCCTGATGTTATTAATGCATTAAAACTGATAACAGCATCTAGAGATGTTGTTATGCCAGATAGCACTAGTAATCTTTATAGCAGTTTTGATGTTATGCCAGAGGATGTTGATTTAAATGAAGATGGTGATTGTTATGATGAAGGTGAACGCGGGGGAGATGGCGAACTGTCTGCAAATGATGTTATTCTTTCTTTATTAAGAGCAACAAATGTAGATGGATATGATGATATCAGGCGTGTTGATTTAGAGTACCCTTATACCACTCAGGAAGTTCTAAGAATTTCAACTCTATCTGATGGTAGTGATACGCTTTCATTATCAAATGTTTGCGGAGTTCCAGGCCAATTAATTGATATCCCAGTATATGTAAAAAAAGGTCAGGATGATGAACTTTATGGCCTTGCAACTGGTTTTGAATTTATTGATCCAAATGAACAGTTATCTCTTGATACTCCTATAACATTTGTAGAGGACTCAGGATCAGTCTTTGCATCAAATTCAGGTAATGATTATTTAAGCCTTTTATTGATGGATATGATGACTGGGTCATCAACAGATATTTATATTGGTGATCTTCAAATAACTATTCCAGAAAATGCGCAGTATGGAGATGAATTTATTATTGCCTCACAAAGTCCGAGTGGATCAACTGAAAATTATGATATTATTAATATTGATCCAGGTGAACTTGCTTATATCAATATAGATATGATGCAAATGGGTGATTTAACCCAGGATTGTCAAGTAAATGTTGCTGATATTATTGTTCTAATTGATATAGTTATTGATTTATATGAATTCAATACATTCCCAAGTGATCTTGAAATTGAGTTTGGTGATATCTATCCTGATGGAGAGCTAAATGTTGTTGATATAGTTGGACTTGTAAATATTATTCTTGATCTGTAAATAATTATTTAAAATATGAGAATATTTATGCATAGATATATCATCGTATGTTTGTTTGCTTTTATCTTTTCACAAAATGATGAAAATTTACACGTCAATATTGCATCAGACCCTCCACTTGCAAATATCTATATTAATCATATATACAAAGGGAGCACTCCTGGGAATATAGAGGGTATAAAACCTGGTACTTATTTATTGGAGCTTTATAAAAAATCGTATAATTTTTACTCTGATTCTATAACAGTAGATAAAGATAGCACTAATATATTATTTTTTGATCTTCAACATACAAGAAGATTTGAAAAAGAGTTTCAGGATAGTCTGATTATAAATCATATGAAAGAACATGATAAACAAATATATGATTATCCAGAAGATATAGATGATGTAACATATAGTCCAACTTTTGTTCTTCCTTTTCCTGAAAAAAAATTTTTTCAAATAATGGCAGGCATAAATAGACCAACATCTCAATTTCAAGAATATGCAAAAAATGGAACAAATGTAGTATTCAATTTTGGATCAAATTATTATTTTAAAAAACATGAGAATCTATCAATGGTTTTCTCTATGCAAAAATCATGGTTTGAAAGCAAGGAGTGGGAAGAAATAGTTTCAAATAATGTCGTAAAAATGAACAGTATTGAAAAACTACTCTCTTTTTCTGCTGGGCCAAGACACTCTTTTAAAAATAATATGTATGTTGGGCTATCTCTTGGTGTAAATATTTTTTATAATAAAATAAATACAGATATAGGATGGATTGATACTGGTTATGGCGAATGTCCTGATGATACTGAACCTGGGGTATGGGAGCAGGATGCTTTTGGAAATTGGGGATGGTCAAATGATGACTGTGATCCTAATCTTATAGGGGGACTTATGGCAGATTTAGCATTTACTTTTGCTAATAGTATTATCACAGTTGTAGGTGATGAACTCAGGGGAATATTTAATGCAACTGATGTCTTGGGAGGGTTAAAATTTAACTTTGGATTTGAAAATAAATCAAAAACAGACGTTTTTTATGGTTTAGATTTTACCTACAATATTATCCCAGCATTAGAATATCCAATATTATCAAAGAATGAAAATAAGTTAGTAGATTTTATCAATGCTGATTATCTCTCTATCAATTTTTCAATACATAAAAACTTTTAGCAACACCTTATTCTATAACACTTGTTCTACGTTATAAAAGTATGTTAATTTACTAAGTACGGATATACTTGTAACATACAATAATATTTAATAAAAATATGCCTTATATAACTAAGCAATTTAAGTTTTGTGCTGCCCATAAATATTGGAATAAATCCTGGAATCATGATAAAAACTATGAAGTTTTTGGAGATGATATCAAAGTTCACGGTCATAATTATATTTTAGATATTACCGTGACAGGACCAATTAATGAAGCCTCTGGTTTTGTATATGATATCCAAAAATTAAAACAGATTGTTAACAAAAATGTTATCAATGTTTTAGATCATTCTCAAATTCAGGAAGATATTAAGTGGTTTGAAGGAAAACAGCCTTCAACAGAAAACTTAGTATTATTTATATGGGAAAATGTTTCAAAACATATCGATAGCCCTGCAAAATTACATAAAATAAAATTAAGAGAAACACCTACAATATTTACAGAATATTTTGGTCCGGAGAATTAGATGGAAATAAATAAAAATATAGAGCAGTTAACAAAACAATTATTAAAAGAAGTTGGTGAAGATTCTTCTAGAGAGGGTCTTTTAAAAACTCCATACCGAGTAGCTAAGTCATGGGGGTTTTTAACCTCAGGCTACAAACAAGATCTAGATACGCTTGTAAATAAAGCTATTTTTCATGAGGACTATGATGAAATGGTGCTTATCAAGGATGTAGAATATTACAGCCTTTGTGAGCATCACCTGTTGCCTTTTTTTGGAAGAGCTCATGTTGCATATATTCCAAATGGTAAAATTATAGGCCTCTCAAAGATTCCACGTATTGTTGATCTTTTTAGTAGAAGACTTCAGGTGCAAGAACGAATGACTCAAGAAATAGCAGATACTTTAAATGATGTCCTTGATCCAAAAGGGGTTGCCGTGGTTGTAGAAGGACAACATATGTGCATGCAGATGAGAGGAGTCCAAAATAAAAACTCATATGCTACAACATCGCATATGCTTGGATTATTTAGAGAAGATGCAAAAACCAGAAAAGAATTTCTTGATCTTGTAGAACTTAAAAAAGGATTTTAATGAGTAATTTTGATTATGATGTTGTTGTAATTGGTGGCGGTCCTGGTGGGTATGTTGCTGCTATACGTGCTTCTCAGCTTGGAAATAAAGTTGCAGTAGTAGAAAAGTCACATCTTGGTGGTATTTGTCTTAATTGGGGATGTATTCCAACAAAAGCTCTGTTAACAAACGCTCATGTTCTGGATCTAATAAAAAATTCAAAAAAATATGGTATTACGATTCCATCATATGAGGTTAACTGGAAGAAAGTTATTAAAAGATCTAGAGATATATCAAGACGACTTAGTAAGGGAATAGAATATTTGATGAAGAAAAATAAAATTGAATATATTTCATCTTCTGGTAGTCTTTTAGACTCAAATACTGTGAAATTAGATGGAAAGAAAACTATTTCTTCAAAAAATATTATAATTGCAACAGGCGGTCATTCTAAATCTATTCCAGGTATCAAGATTGATGGCGATATTATTATATCTTCAAAAGAAGCTATGGTTCTTGATAAAATACCTAAACATTTAGTCATTATTGGAGCAGGAGCAATTGGTGCTGAGTTTGCTCATATGTATAATGCTTTTGGATCAAAAGTCACATTACTAGAAGGATTGCCTTCAATTGTTCCAAATGAGGATAAAGAAATTTCAAAAGAGCTTGAACGTATTTTCAAGAAACGAGGGATTAATGTTTATTCTGGCGCAAAAGTAAAACAGATAAAAACAACAAAAACAAAAGCTAAGGTACATGTAGAAGGAATGGATGTACTTGATGCTGATAAAGTACTTGTAGCTGTTGGCGTAGGAGGAAATATTGATAATATTGGGCTTGGAAAGCTAAAAATAAAATGTGACAGAGGATTCATAAGTGTCAATGGATTAATGCAGACATCTGTAAGCAATATTTATGCAATTGGAGATGTATGTGGTCCTCCTCTTCTTGCTCATGTTGCATCCTTTGAAGGAACTCTTGCAGCAGAGCATTTATCTGGTCAAAAAGTAGAGGAGATGACTTATGATAATATTCCTGGCTGTACTTACTGTGATCCCGAAATTGCATCAGTTGGACTAACTGAGGATGCTGCAAAAGAAAAAGGATTTGATATTAAAGTTGGAAAATTTCCATTTAGTGCTTTAGGTAAGGCATTGGCTGATGGAGATAGGGAAGGATTTGTTAAAGTTATTTATGATAATAAATACGGGGAACTTTTAGGATGTCATATTATTGGTAAAAATGCTACTAATTTAATAACTGAGGTTTCAGTTGCAAGAAAACTGGAAACAACTTATTTTGAAATACTAAAAACAATCCATCCACACCCAACCTTATCTGAGGCTATTCATGAGGCTACAGCAGATGCTTTAAATGAGGCTATTCATATATAATGGAACAGTTATCTTACCAGATAAATGAACCATCAATCACATCCTATGATGTGAATATTATAAAGTGCACATCAATTGAAAAAACTGAATCATTATTTGATCAGCTTACTCCAGAAAAGATAAACTTTATCTATCTTGGTATGCAGAATTATATGGAATCATGGGATCTTCAAAAAAAGATTCATGAAAAAAATAAAAATTTAGAAATTCCAGATGTTGTTCTTTTTTTAGAACATAACAGTGTATATACATTTGGAAAAAATGCAGATAAAGATTTCTTGCTTGGCTCTCATCCTGATGCAGATATCGTACAAACAGACAGAGGGGGACAGGTAACCTATCATGGCCCAGGACAACTTGTTGGTTATCCAATTATTAATCTTAATAATTACAAGAAAAGCATTACCTGGTTTATGCGTTCTCTTGAGAATGTCATTATAAATACATTAAAAACATATAACATAAAATCATCAAATAAAAATGGACTTCCAGGTGTCTGGGTAGATGAAGATAAAATTTGCGCCATGGGTGTTAGGATTGCAAGATGGGTTACTATGCATGGATTTGCACTAAATATTAATCCTGATATGAAATATTTTGATGGCATGATCCCATGCGGAATTGCTGATCATGGCGTAACGACCATGCATGAACAATTAAATAATAATATCAATAAAGAAGAATTAATCAAAAGAATTGCTTTGCAGTTCAAACTCATATTTAATGTAGATGAAATATAAAGGACATACTAAAAAGCAATTACTTGAGATCTACAGATTGATGTATCTATCTAGAAGACTCGATGAAAAACAATTGATTCTCTTAAAACAGGGAAAAGGTTTTTTTCACATTGGTGCATCAGGACATGAAGCAGTTGAAATTGCTGCTGCAAAATGTCTAAAACCATCTTATGATTATGCTTATCCATATTACAGAGATCAGGCTTTTTGTCTTGGATATGGGATGAGCACTAATGAAATCATGTTGTCATTTTTAGCAAAAGAAGATGATCCTAATTCTGGGGGAAGACAGATGCCTCAACACTATGGTCATAAAGAGCTTAATATTGTAAGCCAGTCAAGTCCAACTGGAACTCAATATCTGCAGGCCCTAGGAGCTGCTTTTGCGCTTAAAATGGATAAGAGTAATGCGGTTGTTTATGTATCATCAGGAGAAGGAACAGCAAGCCAGGGAGACTTTCATGAAGCTTTAAACTGGGCAAGTAGAACTAAAGCTCCTGTTATATTTCATATTGAAAACAATGGGTATGCAATTTCTGTTCCTGTCAATGATCAGATTTCTGGTGAGTCTGTATATAAAATATCTGCAGGATATGAAAATTTAGCTAGAATTAGTCTTGATGGTAGTGATTATTTTCAATCTATTTTAGCTTTTGAAAAATCAATTGATAGAGCTAGGAAAGGTCATGGACCAACTATAATTGAATCAAATGTAGTAAGACTTCTTCCGCATTCATCATCTGATGATCATCGTAAATATAGAGCACAGGAAGAATTAGATAATGATGCAGAAAAAGATCCCCTAATTGTTTTTAAAAACGAGTGTATTGAAGAGGGCTTATTTAAAGATGCAGATTTTAATAAAATTCATAAATCTGTAGATAAAGAAGTAAATATATCAGCAGAATGGGCAGAGGAACAGAGTGATCCAGATCCTAGTGACGCACTGAAAAATATATATGCAGAACCTCAGCATTTCATGAAGGAATCTGAAACACTAGGAGATAAAATTGTCCTTGTCGATGCTATAAACCATGCTCTTGATGAAGAATTAACATTTAATAATAAAACTGTAGTTTACGGACAAGATATTGCAGGAGGAAAGGGCGGAGTATTTACAGCAACTAAAGGATTAACAAAAAAACATGGTAAAGATAGAGTTTTTAATGCCCCGCTTGCAGAATCCTCAATTATTGGGACAGCTATTGGGATGGCTACTCTTGGTTATAAACCTATAATAGAAATACAGTTTGGTGATTATATTTGGACAAGCATGATGCAAATTAGAAATGAAGTAGCTACAATGAGATATCGATCTAATGGGAATTGGTCATGTCCATTTGTTATGAGAGTTCCTATTGGTGGATATATTCATGGAGCTCTGTGTCATAGCCAAAGTATTGATGG
>CAYSDL010000035.1:0-14571 GCA_964429875.1 uncultured bacterium | reverse complement strand
TCATCGCCACCACAATCGCAGTCGCCACCATCACAATCATATTCATCACAGTTGAAGTACATTCCCCATGCACCATCATCACAGTAGCCATCACCGACCCAGCTTTCATAGCCAGTACAGTCTTGACCTATGCAATCTACACAGCCTTCACCGCCATCACCGCCATCAGTGCCACCATCATCAGCAGCAGCTTCACAATCAGAAGTTGCTTCAGAAACACCAAGACCAGCGTCAAAATCATTATTAAATACAATTAAGAACTCTTCAGTAGCACCTGGATCAAAACCATAGAAAACAAAGCCATCTAAGAATCCATATGCAGTAAGATCAAGTTCTCCACCACTGTAAGTGATAGATGTAGCTAAGCAGCCACCATCCCATGTAAATGAGAAGTAACCAGTACCATCAGTATAGCATGCATCAACATAGCCATCACCATCAAGGTCTGTTGAACCAGCTGCAGCAAATGAAGCAGCACATGTAGCTGAATCAGTTCCTTCACCTGGGTCTGAACATCCAGAACTACAGCCATCACCTGCATCATATGAACTACCACATGCACAACCATCGCAGTCATACTCATAACATGCAAAGTTTAAGCCCCATGAACCATCATCACAGTAACTATCATTTGTCCAGTTAGCTTCACCTGAAACACAGCCATCATAAGAATCGTTAGCACAATCCTCATCACAGAACTCTGTTCCAACACAGTCAATTAATGGATCAGAACCATCAGCACAACCTTCTGTACCATCATCACCACCATCAGTGCCACCATCAGTGCCACCATCACCACTGCCTTCAAGATCATCCCAATCCCATTGAACAGCAGGATAACCATAATAATCAACACCTTCAGCAGTTAAACCTGTAATTTCAGCATCCCATGAACCATAACCACAAGAACCATCATCTTGTACAGTTCCACAGTCACCACCATCACAGTCAAATTCTGCACAGTCTAAATACATTCCCCATGAACCATCATCACACAGACCATCACCTGTCCATGATTCAACAGTTGCAGGATCTTGACATAGACCTAAACAGTCAGCAACTAAGCCAACTTCATCACAAGTATAGTAACAATCACCAGCTTGACCATAATTAAGAGCAGCTTCATCATCACATACAGATGGACATTCGCCTGCTTCTTCACAAACTGAGCAATCATAACCATAATATTCTATTTCTTCACATGAGTAACCTGCGCCAATATAGTAACCACAGTCAGTTTCAGCACAACCAGGTTCCCAACCATCACACTGACCACCTTCAGCAAGGTCAGCAGAATTAGGATCTATACAATCAGCACATGTTCCACCATATTGATCACATGAATATGTAGCATCAACACAATCACCAGGACAGCAGTCACCAGCATCATATCCACAAGCTTCAATATTATTAGAAGCATCGCACCAACCATCAGCTAGCCAGTTTGCAACACCACCACTTGCTTCACAATCAGCACCGCCATCATCGCCGCCAGTATCACCAGCATCAGCGCCAGAGTCATCGCCACCACAATCGCAGTCGCCACCATCACAATCATATTCATCACAGTTGAAGTACATTCCCCATGCACCATCATCACAGTAACCATCACCGACCCAGCTTTCATAGCCAGTACAGTCTTGGCCTATACAGTCAACACAGCCACCATCATCGCCGCCTGTGTCACCGCCATCATCAGCTACATCACCAGGACAATTACAACCAGAACAATCCCAGCCATAACTTCCTTCTAAAGTAGCACAATCAATACCATATGTTTCCCAAGCTGCATCACAGCACTCAGCACCATATGGAGTCCAATCAAATTCGCAATCTGCACAGTCTTCTGAACTGCCATCATCACCACCATCATCAGAACCACATGCATCATCATTACCATTAGGATCTAGACATTCACCGTTACAGCCACCATACTGGTCACATGAATATGTAGCATCAACACAAGTTGACTCACAGCAATCACCACCATCCCAGCTGCAAGCTTCATTGTTATTTGATGTGTCGCACCAACCATCAGCGATCCAGCTAGTATTACCAGCACATTCACTGCCGCCATCGTCGCCACCAGTATCACCAGCATCAGCGCCAGAATCATCGCCACCACAATCGCAGTCGCCACCATCACAATCATATTCATCACAGTTGAAGTACATTCCCCATGCACCATCATCACAGTAACCATCACCGACCCAGCTTTCATAGCCAGTACAGTCTTGGCCTATACAGTCAACACAGCCACCATCATCGCCGCCTGTGTCACCGCCATCATCAGCTACATCACCAGGACAATTACAACCAGAACAATCCCAGCCATAACTTCCTTCTAAAGTAGCACAATCAATACCATATGTTTCCCAAGCTGCATCACAGCACTCAGCACCATATGGAGTCCAATCAAATTCACAATCTGCACAGCCTTCTGAACTGCCATCATCACCACCATCATCAGAAGAACCACACGCATCATCATTACCTTCAGGATCTAGACAATCACCATTACAACCACCATATTGATCACATGAATATGTAGCATCAACACAAGTAGACTCACAACAGTCACCGCCATCATAAAGACAATCTGCATTATTATTTGATGAATCGCACCATCCATCACCATCCCTGCTAGCATTACCTGCACAGTTTTCTAATGGGCCTCCGCCATCATCACCGCCATCATCACCAGCATCAGCGCCAGAGTCATCGCCGCCTGTGTCACCAGCATCTTCACAATTAGGATCACCAGCACAGTCACCACCGTCACAATCATATTCAGCACAATTAAAATACATTCCCCATGCACCATCATCACAGTAGCCATCACCGACCCAGCTTTCATAACCAGTACAGTCTTGGCCTATACAATCTGTACATCGACCACTTTCTGTTGGTTGTGTATAATAAGGTTTCATATTCAATTTATGAATATATGTACCTTTTAGATTTTTTGGAGCATCAAGCTTTGCTTGAATTTTATACTCATCTCCAATACTTTTAGGTTCAGAAAAATTTGACAACATATCAAGCTTAGCTTGTACTCTTTTTTCTGTCTCTATTTGTAATTTCATTTCAGGAGTGATTCTTTGTTGGATTGGCTCACGTTCTTGATTTACAGCTTCTTTACCAAGAACAACCGTACACATACACCAACACCAAATCACCAACATTTTAGTCAATGTTTTCATGTTATTTCCTCCTTGAGTGTTTATTTTAAGTTTATTATTCAATCTTATTTTCCTATCAAAATTCAAAAATAAATTATAACATTAAAATTAATATAAATGTGACGAGCATCACGATTAAAAAATCGTGTTTTTCGTCCATTAAAATATCAAATTTCTTCTGTTAAAATCGCACTTCCCCTACTATTAGGGGCTTTGCAATATAACAAATATTTTTTAAATAAAAATGTTTTTTTTTGTTTCATGCCAACTAAATCTTGAGAAATTACACTTTTAAAATACAATTTTATCGTCGATCATTAGAAATAATATTTCTTGTACTTATTGTAACAAAAAAAAATATATTCTAATTTGTTTTCCTTTGTATATTTTATTTATGAATAGAAAAAATCTATATATTTTGTTAATTATAGCACTAGGTTTTTCAAATTTGCCTGATTTTGAAATTATAACTAATAATAATCCTTATTCAGAAAATATTTTTATCCATTCTACGGGCTTTGAAAATTATATGACGATAATAAACCCTGATCTTGAAATTTATTGGCAGATAAATAGCAACAAATTAGGAACAGATTTTAAAGAGACTAATAATAAGATCTCTTATTTTAACAAAAACCCAATTGAAGGCTCTCATTGGATTATAGCTAACAATCAAATGCAGGAAGAAGATTCTGTTGCATGCACAAGTGGCTTAACAGATTATCATGATATTAGAATTATTGATAATGGAAACTATATTATTCAATCCTACGATTCATTATTTGTGAATATGAGTAATTTAGTTGAGGGTGGCGTTCCTGGCGCAACTGTTAAAGGAATTCTTCGATTGCAAGAATTTGATTCAAATCATAATTTATTATTCGATTGGCTAGCTTTTGATCATTTAAATATAGCTGACTATACCAATCTAAATTTAACTAATCCACAAATCACCTGGATGCATGGGAACAGCATTGAAATTGATTTTGATAATAATCTAATCATATCAAATAGGAGAAGTAGTGAAATAATTAAAATTAATAGAATTTCTGGTGAAATTATATGGATATTTGGAGGACCATTAAATCAATTTGAAATTTCTAATGATCTACTAAATGGATTCAGCAAACAGCACGATGTAAGAAGATTGACTAATGGAAATTTACTTTTATTTGATAATGGCAATGAACATCAACCTGCAATTTCAAGGGTTGTCGAATACGAAATCAATGAAATAAATAAAACTGCAGCACTTGTTTGGGAGTTTTATCACCCTGATCAATTTTTAGCACTAGCCATGGGAAGCTGTCAACGGCTCCCTAATCAAAATACTTTAATTAATTGGGGAAATGTAGCTGGGCTAAATGGTGCAAATATAATGGAGGTTGATTATGAAAAAAATATAGTTTTGGAACTGCAATTTTTATATCATAATTCTTATAGAGTAAGAAAAAGTAACTGGTCATTTAATATTCCTATGGCAATAGGAGATGCAAACTTAGATGAAACAATTAATATCTTAGATATTGTTTATCAAACCAACTATGTCCTTTCAAATGTCACTTCACATACTATATTTAATTTATATAAAATTGATTTAAACAAAGATAATACTATTAATGTTCTTGATATAATCGATCTAGTGAATATAGTTCTTAGCTAATATCAGATAAATCTTCATTATCTTTAAGATTGAATTTTTTCTTTAGATACCAGGAAAAGAAATAAAAAATTGGAGTATCAAAAGCCGCAAAGAAAACTTTAAATAAAAATCCATTGATTAAAAGTATACTAAAGCGATCCCAGCCTATAACATCAAATGTACACAAAAGGAATAAAACAGAAAATGTATCTATAAATTGAGAACAAATAGTTGAAGCATTATTTCGCAACCATAAGTGTTTTCCCTTTGTTAATTTTTTCCAAAAATGAAATAATCTCACATCAATATATTGAGCGAACAAATACGCCATCATTGAAGAAAAAACTGCAGCTGCAGAAAGACCGAAGACTTGACTAAAAACTTCATTATTTACTGGGGACCATGATGTAGCTGTGACATAATCAGCAGCACTAACAACAATTAACATAAAAACAGAGGCAACAAGTCCAGCTGTAACTACTTTATTTGCTTTTTTTAGTCCATATATTTCAGAGATAATATCTGTCACTAAGAAAGTAACCGGATAAGGTAAAAGTCCAACAGATTGCTCAAATGAATAATACCCTACAAAAGGAATCCAAATATTAATTTGAAAAAATTTTTGAAAAATAAGGTTACATGAAACTAAAGAAGCAATAAAAATTGCTGCTAAAATTAAATAAAGATTATTTGCTTTAGTATTACTGTTCATTTAATTTTAAAGGGTGTTATTAAATATATAATTGCATAAGAAATTAGTGAAATTTAACTATAAAGGTTTGAATTGGAAAATAATTATATAAAATTTTGGGGTGTTAGAGGATCAAATCCAACTCCAGATGCAAATAAAATGGAATTTGGCGGAGACACTTCCTGCGTTGAAGTTAGAACTTTAAATAATGAGCTTATAATATTAGATATGGGTTCAGGAATAAGGAATTTAGGTAAAAAAATCTTATCAGATAATACTTCACCTAAAACGGTAAATATTTTTCTTAGCCACTTTCACTGGGATCACATAATGGGATTTTTATATTTTTCTCCATTCCATGATAAATCATTCACATTTAATATTTATGGTTTTAATAAACATACATCTACCCAAATATTTTCAGAAAAAATATTAGATCCAACTTTTTGGCCTGTTTCCATGGATATGTTAGAAGCAAAAATTAATTTTTTTGACCTTGAAGGAGATAGTATCGATATAAGTCAGACAACATCTGTAAAGTATATTAATCACACTCACCCAAATAGCGCAACATCTTATAGAGTAGATGTTAATGGCCATTCAACTGTATATACCACAGACTGTGAACATCCAAAAAATTTAAACGAAAATGTTATTGATATAGCAAAGGATGCTGATATTTTAATACATGATGCTCATTTTTGTGTTGAAGATCTACAGGGTTATAAAGGCTGGGGACACAGTTCATGGCAGCAAGCTATAGATGTGGCAATAAAAGCAAATGTAAAACACTTATTTTTATTTCATTATAATCCAAATTATAACGATGAAGATGTTTTAAAAATAGAGAAAGCTGCTAAACAGAATTTTAAAAATGTTACAGCTTCAAAACAAGGAATGAAAATTACATTCTAAATGAATAACTTCGAATATATTTACTTTGACATTGCCTCAACAACTCCCATTCATACATCAGTTTTAGAAAAGATGCATGAAATAAATAAAAACTATTTTGGGAACTCCTCTAGCGTCCATCAAGTAGGACAAAGAGCTCACAACTTTATTGAGAAATCAAGAAAAAATATGGCCTCAATTTTAGGTTGCCTAGAGTCAGAAATTATTTTTACTTCTGGTGGTACTGAATCAAATAACATAGCATTAAGAGGGGCATTAAACAAAAATGATCATTTTATTACAAGCACATATGAACACCCTTCCATATTAAATGTAGCAAAATCTTTAGAAAAAAAAGGTATAGAAGCTACTTATATAAAACCTAATAAAGATGGCTTGATTGAAGTTGAAAAAATAAAAAATGCTATCAGAAAAAATACAAAACTTGTTTCTATAATGTTTCTAAACAATGAACTTGGGACCATAAATCCCGTAGAAGAAATTGCACGATTATGCACAGAAAAATCTATTTTGTTTCATACAGATGCTGTACAATTTATTGGTAAAGAAAATGTCAATTTGAATGACAGCAATATAGATATGCTTAGCTTAGGAGCACATAAATTTTATGGACCAAAAGGTATTGGAGCACTATATATTAAAAAGGGAATTGATTTAAATCCAATTATTTTTGGAGGAGGACAGGAAAGTGGGCATAGACCTGGGACAGAGAGTACTAGTTTAATTGCTGGAATGTCAGAAGCTCTAAAAGTAGCAATCAAAAATTTAAGTAGCAATAAAAAGCATATTAACCAATTAGAACATTTATTTATTTCTGAGCTTGATAAGACTAATGTTTCCTATACATTAAATGGCAAATCAAGAATGAATGGCTTTTTAAATATTACGTTTCATGGTATAGATGGGCAAGCATTATTAATGAATCTAGATATGAATGGAATTGGTGTTTCATTTGGATCTGCATGTTCTTCAGGCTCGACAAAAGCATCTAATGCCTTATTAGAAATTGGGTTAGATCAAAAATCAGCTAAAGAAACAATACGAATTTCAATAGGAAATTTTATTACAGAAAAAAATATTTTTTCTATTGTGCAATCAATTAATGAAATAATAACAAATCAATTAACAACTAAACAATATGTCTAAAGTTTTAGTAGCAATGTCAGGCGGAGTTGATAGCTCTGTAACACTTTTAAAAATTATAGAAATGGGACATCAACCTATTGGAATTACCATGAAATTATGGGAATATAAAACAGTAGGTGGAAATAGCTTGCAAGATAATAATTGCTGTGCTATCGAATCTATAAATAATGCGAAACTTGTTTGTGAAAGACTTGGAGTTCCTCACTATACAATTGACTTTACTGAAGACTTCAAAGAAAAAGTAGTAGAAAATTTTGTTAGTGAATACACTGCAGGAAGAACTCCTAATCCCTGTGTACGATGTAATTCATATGTAAAATGGGATACATTTATTAAGCAAGCAGATAAACTGGGGGCTGAATATATTGCAACAGGTCATTATGCGATAATAAATAATAACAAAGGTGTATATTCAATTAAAAAAGGAAAGGACAAAATCAAAGATCAAGCATATGTTCTATGGGGAATTCCAAAAGAAACTCTTTCTAGGACAATTCTTCCTTTAGGAGAATTAACAAAAAAAGAAGTTCGAGATATAGCTAGAGAGCATCAATTAGAAACTGCAGACACCCCTGAAAGTATGGAAATATGTTTTGTCGCAGATAATAATTATTCAAGGTTTATTAAAGATTATACTAATCAGAATCAAAATAAGGAAGGGACTACTTTAGATGAAAATAATAATGTTATTGGAGAAAATCCTGGATATATAAATTATACAATTGGTCAAAGAAAAGGAATTGGAGTGACAAATCCTGAGCCCTTATATGTTAAAAAAATAAATGCAAAAGAGAACACAATAACAGTTTCAAAAAAAGGAGGGTTACTATCAAATAGTTGTAATATTTCCAATATCAATTGGTTAGTTGAGTCTCCTTCTTTTCCATTAAAAGTAAATTGTCAAATCAGATATAATGGGAATGTAGCAAAAGCCAATATTGATAATAATAATAATGCTATTACAGCAATTTTTGAAACACCTCAGTTGGCAATTACTCCAGGACAATCAATCGTTTTTTTTGACGATAAAGAAACACTCTTAGGTGGAGGTGTCATTGAAGTCTATGATTAATAAACCACTAGCTGTAGTTATACTTGCTGCTGGTAAAGGTACTAGGATGAATTCAGAGCTTCCAAAAGTTCTGCATGAGATCAATGGAGTAACAATGATAGAAACAGTAATTAATACAGCAAAAAAATTAAACCCAGAAAAAATTATTGCTATTGTTGGGTATAAAAAAGAATTAGTAAAAGCGACTTTACAATCTCAAGAAATTGACTTTGCAATACAATCAGAACAAAAAGGGACAGCACATGCAGTTCAACAATGTGATAATCAACTGATGGATTTCTCTGGTAATGTTCTTGTATTATCTGGAGATGTACCTAGAATAACTGAAAATACGCTTAGTTCATTTATCAATTTACATATATCAAATAACTCAAAGGCTTCTCTTATTTCAACAAATTTTGAAAATCCATTTGGATATGGAAGAATTGTGAGAGATGAAAATAAATGCTTTTCTAAAATTGTTGAACAAAAAGATGCAAATAAAGCAGAACAACTAATCAGTGAAATTAATTCGGGAATATATATTTTTGATTCAGAAACTTTATTTGAAAAAATTTATTTAATTAAAAATAAAAATGTGCAAAAAGAATATTATTTAACTGATATCTTTAATTATATAGATGAAAATAAAATTTCAATTTTATTAACAGAAAATAATAATGAAATATATGGTATTAATACTATTGAGCAATTAAAAGATTTATCTATATGAACAAAATAATGGACACCAAAAAACAAATAGCGATATTATTATTAGTATTATTTGCAGTTAGCATCTTTTTATTTTCAAAAAAATCATACTCCTCTTCAAACACCTATAATGAAAATAATTTGAGTTTACTTTTAAAAAAAACACAAAGTGAAGAAATAACTGGCTATAAAGTACAAGTATCTGTATTGAATGGTTGTGGTGAAAAAGGAATTGCAGATTTGTATACAAATTTTTTAAGAAATATGGGTTATGATGTTATTGATTATGGAAATGCTAAACATTTTGAATATGAAAAAACAAAATTATTAGTTCATACTGAAAATCACAAAGATTTTATTTATGAGATTGTTGAACTTTTAGAGATTAATCCAAAATATTTAGAATATAATTATGATAGTAATATGTTTTATGATATAACATTAATTATAGGTTCCGATTATACTAATTTAAATTCATATGATCAAGTATCTTTGCATTATGAACCTTTCTAAATATTATGCTTAATATTAATGACTCAAAAAAAATATCTAAATTAATTTCTAATTTAATGTTAGAAAAAAAAGCTTATGATATAAAAATTATTTATGTTGATGGAATAACAACTTTAACAGATATTTTTTTGATCTGCACATCAGACTCTGATGCTCAATCACGAGCAATCACAAACCATATTGAAGAAGGATTACTAGATCATAATATAAAACCCTTTCATATTGAAGGATATCAGCATTTAAAATGGGTATTAATGGATTATGTAAATGTAACAGTAAATATTTTTCAAAAAGAATATAGAAAGTTTTATAATATTGAGAGACTGTGGGCAGATGCTAAAATTATTTCAGTAAAGGATGAAGAGTGAAAGAAAAAGTAATAAAAATATTAAAGGAATCATTAGCTAGTTTAAATTATCCTAATATTGAACCTATTATACAAAATCCAAAAGAAAATATAGATGCTGACTTAGCATCTAATATAGCATTTCTTTTATCGAAGGATTTAAAACAAAGTCCATATGATATTGCTAAAAATATAAAAAATGACCTATCTTCTTCTGATTTGTTTGAAAATATAGAAGTAGCAAAACCAGGATTTTTAAACTTTAAAATTAAATCAGAAATAATCGTAAATGAGCTAAAAAATATTATTACTGAAAAAGAAGGTTATGGGAAAAATTCTACTGGGAAGAATCAAACGGTATTAGTTGAGTTTGTTAGCGCAAATCCTACAGGGCCCTTAACAGTAGGGCATGGACGAGGGGCTATTATTGGAGATGTAATAAGTAATATCTACGCATTTAATGGATATAAAGTCGATAGAGAATATTATTATAATAATGCTGGAAGGCAAATGAGAAAATTAGGTGAATCAGTTTATTCAAGATATTTAGAATTAAATAATGTTGAAAATAAATTCCCTGAAGATGGTTATCAAGGTGATTACATTAAGGATATTGCTGCAATAATTATTAATAAACATAAAGATAAATATGTTGAAAATGAGGATATAAACATTTTCATTAAAGAAGCTGAAAATCAAATTTTTAAAAATATCAATAACACTCTTAATAAAATAGGAATAAAATTTGATACTTTTTTTAATGAACATACTCTATACAAAAATAAAAAAATATATAAGACTGTAGATGCTCTTGATAAAATAGGACTAATATATAAAAAAGATAATGCAACTTGGTTCAAAGGAACAAAAGTTGGGAGAGAATCAGATAGAGTTTTGATAAAGAGTACCGGTGAACCAACATACAGACTCCCTGATATAGCATATCACATTACAAAATATGAAAGAGAGTATAATATTTGCATCGATGTATTTGGAGCAGATCACATGGACGCGTATCCAGATGTAGTAACAGCACTAGATCAACTTGGATATAATAAAAATAAAGTTAAAGTTCTTATACATCAATTCATATCAATTCTTAAGGATGGGAAACCAGTTAAAATGTCTACAAGAGCAGCTAATTTTATAACATTAGATGAACTTATTAAGGAAGTTGGATCAGATGTATTAAGATATTTCTTTATTATGAGACATATGAACTCACATTTAAATTTTGATTTGAAATTAGCTACAGAAAAATCAGAAGAAAATCCAGTATATTATATACAATATGCAAATGCAAGAATTTCAAATATTCTTAAAAAAGCAGATGATATCACATTGGATAATAAGGCAAATCTTAACAGCTTAAATTCTGATTTAGAGATTAGAATTATTAATAAACTTATTAATTTTAAAGAGTTAATAAAAAAACTACTCGAATCAAATGAGCCTCAAATGTTAGCTAATTACCTTCATGAATTATCCTCACTATTTCATAAATATTATGCACATAATAGAATAATTCAAGATAATATGGAACTTACTAATGCTAGAATAGTTCTAATAAAAGCTATTCAAATAGTGATTAAAAATGGTCTAAAAATTTTAGGAATCTCTAGCCCAGATAAAATGTAAAATGGAATATATTAATATATCTTTCTTTATCTTAACTTTTTCTTCTTTATTTACTCTAATAAACCCTATTGGTATTACCCCAATATTACTAGGAATCACTAAAGATTTAAATGATAGCGAATATACTAAAATAGTAAAAAAGGGAATTGTTATAGCTTATTTGATATTATTTATTTTTTCATTAATGGGAAGTTTAATATTTGAATTCTATGGAATAACAATCAATGCATTTATGATAGCTGGAGGAATATTATTTTTCAGAAGTAGCATAGATATGATTGAAGCAAAAGTTCCAAGATCTTCATCTACCCCTCAAGAGACTGAAGAGGCTGAAGAAAAAGAAGATATTAGTATCACACCAATTGGTATCCCATTAATAGCTGGTCCAGGGGCAATCACTTCAGTCATGTTATTATCTTCACAAGCGATGAATATTTCTGATAAATTAATTTTACACTTTAACATAATAATCACCTTATTATTTACATTTATTATTTTATTGCTTGGTAAAAAGATATCTAAAAGAATTGGAACAACAGGGATTAGAATCATTCAAAGAATAATGGGATTAATACTCTTAGTAATATCTATTCAATTTATAATTAATGGAATTATTCCATTAATAAGTTAGATCTTTTTTTTAGGAGTCTTTTTCTTATTAGATTTTTTTTTCGAATTAGAATTTTGATTCAATAGTCTCTTATTGATTTTATTATCCTTAGTGCTATTAATATTTCTATTTTTTTGACTTAAGGACCAAATTTTAACTGATCTAATTTTATTCCCATTTAATATTTCATCAAAATATGTATTATTATATTTCTTTATCCATTTTTCAAAAGAGGTGATATATTTAGAGTTTTGTTTTTTAGTAACTCTACTAAAAAACTTTCTCCAAAATTGATTGTGATCATGCCATAGGATAGGATAATCTAGATTATCAAATATAGGATCTTTCCCAGTGAAAGGATCAACTATATCACCATTAGATAATGTTGCCTCAACTATTACTGTCTTATCTGTACCTAAAACTGTTGGGGCGAACATATTCCATCTTTGTATCATACGAGGATATGTTGAAATTCTTCTTAGCGTTTTATTATATGTAAATTTTTTATATCCATAATCTTCCATGTATTCATTAACTGCTTTATTAGCCACCAGATTATACTTGATGCAGGCGACAATTAAGACAACAACTATACTTGTGCTTATAACTTGAAGTGAGATATTATATATTTTTATATATTTTGGATTAGGAGAAAACCTATTATTGATCTGCGGGTTATTCGCTTTTATATCACAAGCAGGCAATCCAAAAAATTTACTTACTTTTGTTCTGTTAGTAGCAATCAGATCATATATAACTTCAAATACTTTATTAATATATGGAATGAAAAAAATCCAAGAAAGAATAAATCCTAAAGGAATAATTGATAAAATTTTTCCAAATGCTTTATGCTTAATCCATTTAATATTATTATCAGAATTATATAAAACGATTGTGTTATCTGCTAGCTTATCTAAATCTTTTGGTTTATCACCCTTATAAGTTGAATCAGCAAAAGTAATTTGGTTATAGACATCTAGTCTTTTTATAATCCTACATGTATAATGGCAAAAGCCACAATCAGTATCATAGAATATAATATAATTACTACTGTGAAATTTATTTTTAAATATTTTTTTGAGCTTATCAAAAATTCTTTTATCAATTAATAATATATAAGTTGAAACCATCGTAAATGAAAAAAGTCCTACTTTAATAGCTAAACGTATTGAAAAATGAAAAATGAAAAATGAAAAAACAAATACACTTCTTAACAAATAACTATAAAAAGGAATTAATAGTAAGAATGGAGCAGAATATTCCAAATAAAGTGTTGAATATGTAAAAAATTGAGATACTCCTGTAGAAATATATTCTCTTAGAAAATATCCTACTGGAGTTAAAAATGTATCCAGTTGGAACATTTTAAAAACTGCAGAACCATTACTCCAATCATAACCACTTTTATTTATTGCAGTAAAAAAGTATATACATGCTAACTGAATTAAAATTGCAAAATATCCCATTGTAAATATTTCTTTGGGATTATTTATACCTAACGAATAATTATTTAGATCATCAGGGGTATTTTCTCTATGGATTAAACTTTTTTTAAGAGAATCTAAACTAAATGAAATTCCCAATGGCAAAAATAAAGATAGAACAAGTAGATTATTGAAAAATAAGTCTCCTGCATTTTCAAGCATTATAGCTCTATTATGAATGCTAATAATTACAATAGCACATATGATTTGTGAAAGCTTAGTTCTATAACCAATAATTAATAATAAAGAAAAAATTAGACCAACTAAAAAAAATAAATGAACTTCCCATGATTTTGTAAATGTTGTTAATAGAGTAAATGTTTTATAGAATGAATTAGATGTAGATATTGATATAATACTATCATTTGTATAAAATATATCTATGAATGAATATCTCCTAAAAATATCAATAAAACATAAAATTCCTAATAACATTCTATAAATACCAAGTGCTCTTGAATCGACATAGAACCAAGGTTTAAAAATAAATGCAGTTTGTGATAAAATCTTATTCATATAAATAATTTAATACATATTATAGTATTATAATAAAAATGAAAAATGCTTATAAATGATAGGCATTCAAAGTGACCCCGGCAGGAATCGAACCTGCGACCATCACCTTAAAAGGGTGCTGCTCTA
>CAYSDL010000034.1:0-15330 GCA_964429875.1 uncultured bacterium | reverse complement strand
TTAATATGAATTAGGTGACTTTGATGTTGATGTTTTTATTTCAGTGGAATGTGATTTTTATGGCAAAGTTCTTGATGAATGCGGCGAATGTTGTGGTGATGGCATAAATGAAGGCGCATGTGACTGCGAGGGCAATGTTCTAGATGAATGTGGTGTATGTGATGGTCCTGGTCTAGATTGTGATGGTGCTTGTAATGAAAATGTTGAGTTGTGGGGTGAATGTTATAATATTGAGACAACAACTTACTTGAATCTTTATGATGAATATTGGTATTACAATTATGATCCAATAGGGCCAATACCGCCAGAAATTGGTCAATTAGTTAATCTGGTATCACTTAATTTAAGCTACACTTTGGTTTCAGGAGAAATTCCTCCAGAAATTGGAAATTTAGTTAACTTGGAGATGTTGAATTTAGATAGAAATTATCTTACTGGAGCAATTCCTTCTGAGATAGGTCAACTAACAAACTTAGATACATTAAAGCTGGGGTATAATCAATTTACCTCAATCCCAATTGAAATAAGTAATTTGGAAAACTTAAGGTATTTTAGATTAACTGATAATGAAATTTCAGGTGATCTTCCATCAGAAATTGGTGAATTAGTTAATTTAAGAGATTTAGAATTAGGAAGTAATCAGATTACATCAGTTCCAGAGAGTGTTGGGAATCTAGATTACTTATTTAATTTAAACTTAGGAGGAAATCAACTTACTGCTCTGCCAAGCACAATTGGAGATTTAGATTCTCTTGGAAATATTTACTTGAGTGATAATCATCTTACTGAATTTCCATTAGAGTTAAGCAATATTGAAAATTTATATACATTGCATCTATGGGGGAATCAAATCATAGGAGAAATTCCTCCTGAAATAGGAAACTTTAGTCAGTTATATAAACTTTCCTTGGGTTATAATCAATTGACAGGAGAAATCCCATCACAAATTGGGGAGTTGAATAATTTAAGAGATTTAGATTTAACGGCGAATAATCTAACAGGACCAATCCCTCCATCAGTTTTTAATTGTTCTGGATATTTAGCTTTAAGTGATAATCAGTTTAGCGGTGAGTTAACTGATGAAATGTTTGATCAGCATGAACATGAAAATTCATTAGATTATAATGGTCCATTTGCAGTTGAGCTTGATGAAAATGAGTTATCAGGAGTTATTCCACAATCTATTTGCAATATTGTAACTGGTGCAGATTGGGTGGAATTAGGAGGAAATGCCTTTTGTCCTCCATATCCATCATGTTATGATAACACTGATTATACTATTACAAATGAAGATGAGCAAGATGTTTCAGCATGTCAAGTTGCAACTCTTTCTCTTGGAGCATTTGATTCTTTAGGAACACTCGAAGTTTTATATGATTTTGGTAGCTCAGTAGCTGGCTTCCAGTTTGATGTTTCCGGTCTTGCTTTAACAGGCGGTTCAGGTGGCGCAGCTGGAGATGCTGGTTTTGATGTTCAAACAGGAAGTGGTACTGTTCTTGGTTTCTCATTAACAGGTGGTACTATCCCAGCTGGCACTGGTGTACTTACAATATTATCATTTGCTGATATAACATCAGGATCAACAGAGCTTAGTTTAGGTAATTTTGGAGCTGTAACATCTTCTAATGGTTCATCATTTAATTTAACTGTATCTGGCAGTATTGATCATGGCGATCCTGATTGTGTTGGTGATTATTATACTGATTTAGTTGAAGACCAATGTGGTACATGTGATGATATTATTGAAAATGATTGTATACAGGATTGCGAAGGAACTTGGGGTGGGACAGTATTTGAAGATTGCGCGGGTGTTTGCGGTGGAAATGCGACTTATGATATCTGCGGTGAGTGTAATGGAAATGGATCTTCTTGCGGGCTTTTAGATGGGCACCTAAATCAGGAGTCAGGTTGGAATTTTTATCAATCATCTCAAATAGGTTTCTATGGTTTCCAAGAAGTCCTCATAGAAGGCTCGTATGCAATAGGTGACGGTTGGGCTCCAAGTAGTAATGCTAATGAATCAGAGTGCGTGAATAATCCTTATTCATGCGATGTTGTAGGAGCATTTTTAAATGGAGTTTGTGTTGGCTGGGTATATGCAGATAGTGGTGGCGAAACTACAGTCCCTGTAATGGGGTATGATAATTCTAATGCTACTTCTTCACAACAAACTCAAGGTTATTGTACTGAATCTGATACTCCTATATTTTTAATTTTCGATTCTTCTGATCAAGAAACTTATTTACTTGATGTCTCACCAGGAATAAATCAATGGTCCCAGGATTTTTATGTTTATGATTCAGCAATTAATTCTTACGCAGAGATTGGGTGTACAAATAATTATGCTGATAATTTTGATCCAGATGCAGTCATTGATGATGGCTCATGTACTTTTACTCAATCTTTATCTTTTGATCAGGGTTGGAACATGTTTTCACTTAATCTTTTGCCCTCTGAAGCCTCGCTTTTTGATATCCTCTCTCCAATACACAGCGATATGTTATTGGTTCTAGATGAAACAGGTGCAGCAATTTTCCAAGATCAAGCTGGAGTAAACTGGTATGATAATATTGGTTTATGGTTAAGCACCGAGGGATATCTTATGAAAATGCAAAATTCTGCTATATTAGATATAACTTCTAATCAAAATATTTCTCTTCCATTTACTATTGGTTTATCAAAGGGTTGGAATGTGATATCCTACCCAATTCCTGATAGCCATTCAGATGGTTCTCCTATGTCTAATCTAGTCGAAAATGTTCTTGAAAGTTTATTAGAAAATGAATTTGTTGAATTAATGTTTGATGAAGCAGGGAATGTATATATCCCAGATTACATTACAGGTGGAAATGCACAAAATTCTATTATAAGTATGACCTCTGGGAATGCATACTACCTTAAAGTTTCTGATGATTCAGAGTTATCAATATATTTGCCTGAAAATGAAGAAATTATTGTAGAAAATAATATTATTACTCAGAATAGAGATGCTCATTTTACACCAATATGGAGTGGTAATCCATTTACTCCTATGACAATAATTGTTGATGTTGCATCATGGAATTTAATAGAGCTTTCTGAAGGAGATGAAATAGGAGTTTTTGATGGCGATTTATGTGTAGGTGCTTATATTGTTCCTGATGAGGGCTTTGTTAATAATTCTGGAGCTCAGATAGTAACTTCAATGGATGATATTAGTGATGGTATAAATGGATTTATAAATGGAAATGAAATAAAAATTAGAATTTGGAGAAATTCTATTGAAAAAGATGTAGATGCAACGATTGTAGAATTTACTGATGAATCAGGTAATTTAATTGATCCAGTATTCAAAGATTTAAGTGCTCCATCTATTGAGTTAAATGTTTATCCTCCCTCTGCATCATCTCAGGTAAGCATAAGTACATTAACAGAAGGTTTGTATTTGCAATGGTCTAGACCAGAGTACGGTGATTACATGATTTATGAAGATGATAATACTACATATAATGCAATTAATTTTGAGATTTCAAGAGATGGTTCTCCTATTCAAGTGAATTTAATTAATAATAGTTATGTTGATGAGACTACAAATTATAATACAGAATATATATATCAAATTTCTTCTGTATCTCTAATTGATTTTGATGTAGCTTTAAGTAGTGAATATGATGCATTGACTCGTCCTGGAATTCCTACTATGTCTTACAGTTCTAATGTTAATTCTATAAATTTAAATTGGTTTGATTCTCCAGGTTCAGGTAGTGATAGTCAAATTGATTATTTATTAGAAAGAGAATGGACTGTTGTTGATGAAAACTATGATATTATTATTAATAACATATTTGACCAAAATTATTCCGACCAAGGTTTGCTTAACAATTCTGCATTTGGCTACAAGGTCAGAGCACATAATAATTCAGGATATTCTGGATGGTCAGAAGAAATTATAATAACTACTTTACCATATAATAATTCCCTGACTGCTATAAATATGGGGGATATCATTTCTACTGTTACTCAAAATATAATATTCCCTGATAATGAAATTGTTCTAGATTGGGTTGATGTAAATAATGCTGAAAGTTATAGGGTTTATGATAGAAATTTATTGCTTAGTGAAGGAGAGGTTAGCACTTCTGAATTTGTACACGATGGTCTTGAAAATTCAACATTGCATCAATATTCTATTACTTCAATTGATTCAAATGGAGAATCTCAAGCTTCATCTATTCTTGAGTTGACAACCCTGCCAGAAGTTTCTCCCGCTGCGCCCTTAAACCTTGTCGTAAACTCTAATCAAAATTCAATGAATCTTGATTGGGAGCATGTTACGGGCTATGGTCCTCCTATTGGAGGAGAAGCAAACATATATAGAATTTATAGATTTGATTTAGA
This sequence comes from uncultured bacterium, assembly GCA_964429875.1. Classification (GTDB taxonomy): domain Bacteria; phylum Fidelibacterota; class Marinisomatia; order SCGC-AAA003-L08; family D37C17; genus CAYSDL01. The sequence goes on along the minus strand of CAYSDL010000034.1, from coordinate 10,953 downwards.
AAATTTTAATTTAGACAATTTAGACAATGTTGTTCATATCGATGAATCTGATATTAGTTTATACACAGATTTTAATTTAGAAGATAATATGAATTTTTGTTATGCTGTAAGTGGTGTTAATAGTGAAGGATTAGAAGGCGAAAAATCTTCAGTAGTTTGTAATACAACTCAAAATCAATTGCCAGTTGCAGTGCCGGTTTTAAATCTTGAAGTCAATAATAGAGATGTTTACTTATCATGGGAACAGGTTAGTGGTTCTTCCCCCATAACTTATCAGATTTATAAACAAGAAAAAAATATTCAGGGGGACATTTTATACTCACAGTACTTGGGGGAAACTTCTAATACTGACTTCTCTGATAATGATTTAGGTAGAGGTGTTACATATTTTTATTTTATAACAGCAAGAAATGAATTGGGCATATCTCTTCCATCAAATGAAGAAAGTGTTTTTATTGCAGGGCAAACATCAAGACTGGCAGCTACTATTCCAATAAATTTAGAAAATCTAAATGATAATCTTGAACCACGTACTTCTTCAACAGATATACCTGATTTTTCTGAACTTAATTGGGATCCAGCTACCTTTACCAATGAAGAAGCAGATGATTTATTTTATTTGTCATTTGAAGGAAATCCATACTCGCCAATGTCAATTATAGTAAATGAATTAATGTATAATGGTGAAAGTATACCTGACGGTTCAATTGTTGCGGTTTTTGATGGAGAATTATGTGTTGGTAAAGGGATTACTCCGCTTCCTTTTGGGCAGCTATCTGTTAGTGCAAATGATGGTTCTGGTAATGGATTCTCAGGTGGTAATGAAATTTATTTTAGAGTTTGGAATTCTACATCAGGTAATATTTTAACTGCATATGAAAACCCTCCTCTTACTTTTTCTCAGTTAGGTCTTGAATACACATCTATTAATATTCAGGATGATAAATATAAATTATATAGAAATGGAAATCTTTTGGTACAGGATTTAGTAGAATCAGAATATAATGATTCTGAACTTGAAGGATCTCTTGATTATTATTATAGGGCTTCAGCATACAATAATCTTGAATTTGAAACTGACTCTAATCTTTCTGAAGGTGATCAAGTTAATACTGATGCATACCCTGGAAACCCGCCTGAATTTGATTTATCTATAGAAGAATATCTATCTAATATTAACAATACAACTATTCAGGAAGATAACGTGTTTAATGTAGAATTAATTGCAAATGATATTGATGGCGATGTGATCACTTATTTTGCACAGCCAATCAATTCATCAGATCCAATTGCTTGTTTTGTTGATGGGAATAATCTTCAAGTTATTCCTGCCCCTGATTATTTTGGAAGTTTTGATATTGCAGTTTATGCATTTGATGACATTGATCCTGGATATGAATCAAATACGTATTATGATCAACTCAATTTTACATTAATAGTTGAAAGTATCAATGACCCGCCAGTTAGACTTAATTATTTTGAAGACTTAGTATTTCCTATAGCTGATTTTTGTGACTCCTCATTAGGATTCTACTGTCCTTATGTAATAGATGTTTCATCATATATAGTTGATGTTGATCAATTATTAATGAATGAGGAAAATTTATTTTATACTGTAGAAACTTCTAGTGACATTGTTAATCTTGAAGTTATTTCAAATAATCTTAACCTTAATTTTGTTAGTGTAGGCAGTGCATTAATTACTTTAACAGCTACAGATATATCAGGGCAAACTATTGAAGATACTTTTTATTTGACTATTGAAGAAATTTTAGAAGCAGAAGATTTAATCCCCTCTGATTTTAAATTAAATGATATATATCCAAATCCATTTAACCCTACTGCATATTTCAACGTAGATATTCCTTATAACACTATGTTAAGGGTTGATGTATATAATATACTTGGTCAAAAAGTAGAAAATTTATATAATGGATTCATTTCTGCTGGATCTCATGGCATGTTTTGGTCTCCAAAAAATGCACCTTCTGGTATTTATCTTCTTCAAATGAGAGCTGAAAGTTTTACTCAGACAAATAAAATGATTTTATTGAAATAAATTCTTGTTATTTTAGCTTGTTCTAAACAACTATTTTTCACTACCTTTAAAGACTTATTTCCTTATAAAAAAAGAAGCTTCTTTTCACATTTTATTTGTGGAAAGATTTGATTTGATGAGAATAAATTATTATTTAATTATTTTATGTTGTTTTTTTATTACTTCTTGTGATGATGATGGCACAATATTTACTGGTCAGACTGAAGAAGAAGAAGAATATAATAATAATTTATCTGGAGATGGCTGTTCCCCGTCAACTCTTTGCTACCCCCTAGAAGATTTATATTATGAATTTAGTAGTTCTAATGCAATATCTCAAGATTACTATAAGTATAATTTGATAGATATTGTCACGGCGAGCTACACAGATGATCCTGAAAATACTCTATCGCTTAATTCGTTTAATAGTACCTATTTTGTAGCTGTTCCTACTTCTTCTATTTTTTCTGGAGAATTAGAAGATGATGTTATAATTATGGATGACTCAGGTAATTATTCTTTCGATACTCAATCCGTAGTTGAACTTACTCAGACTTCATTAGATGAATTAGAGCTGCAATCAGACCTTACCCTCGTATCAAGTAATTTTAATATTATAGATTATGTTATTTGGAACGCTGATCAAGGACGCTACAATTTTTTAACAACAACTGCAAAAAGAGATACAACAAAGTATATTTACAGCCAGGACTTTGATTCATTGAATTATCAAACCTTAGTTGATACTGTTTTAACTGAAATCTATGGTGATGTTATATTGATAGATAGTAGTGAAGATGTTTTTAGAGAATATACTAAATATGATTCATTGACTAATGGCACTCCAATAAGATCAAAAAGAAGATTAGATTATAAAATTAAAGATGCATATGTGCCTACTGATGGCTTAATGTTTAGATCCAGTACTGATTGCAATGATAATTACAGAAAAGATGAAGAAGAAATAGTCATTTTTTCAGGTTATGATATTGATGACATAGGGAATGATGCAGATTCGTTTGAATTATGGTGCGATAATCAAGGAGGAATATTTAATGTTGATTCCGCAACTTTGTGTAGCACATCTTGTACCATAGGAGAAAATGAAACAACAATGGAAGACTATTGCTGGGACTATTATAGTAGTGATGATAGAGCAACAGGCTCTTGTTATACAGTTACAAATCAAGTTGATCAGATTACCTACTTTGGTGATCCTGGAGATGATGATGATATGCTATATCCTATGACATTCTGTGATAGAGGTAATAATCTATATAATCAAAATGATGAATACTTTTTAGACTTGGATAATGATGGTATGTGGAGTTTAATAGGTCAAAATTATGAACCTTTTGAAGATAGAAATTGCAATGGAATTCCTGATGAAGGAGAAACAGACTCAGGGTGCCAAAACTTATCTACAGATGTTTTTCTTGGGGAACAATTTTGCGATGAAGGAAATAGAATTTGGGATAATGTTGAAAAATGTTATAATTCATCTGCGAGTGATTGTGGATATGCTCAGCTTTACTCAAAAGCAGATGCTCCAGATGTTTTGATTGTTACTCATGAAACAGGCTCTCCCATAGCAGTAGAGTCTGCTTTTCCATCTGGAGATTTCTTTGATACAGGCACAGATGGTTGCGTTGATGAGTTGGAAGATGGGAATGGGGGTTGCTTATGTGAATTTTTTGATACTGACGGTGACGACAATCTTGATGGAACTATGCCATATGACATTCCATTGTGCACTAATTTTTCATTGTCCCCTGGTGAAGTAAACTTCGAAGATTTAGATGGAGATGAACTTATAACAGAATTAGATGTAGCTGCATCTATTAGATCTCCATTTGATTATGGTTCATGCTCTAATGGTTTTTCAGGGAGCAAACAAGATTGCTGCGAGCATTTTTTATGTGATTGGGATAATGATTCGTCTGCATGTGATTGGAATGCTGAGAGTTGCTCTGATTTAACTACATATTGCAGTGATAATATTATGCAGTCATGCTTGGATGCCTCTGATTGCGAAGATGGCGATTGTGCTGTAGTAAAGTGGTCAGAAAATTTAGACCCTAATAATGACAACTTTTCAACAGGATCAAATGGTCAGACAGATGGAAACGGATCTTATGAAGTAGGTGAAATAACAAACCAATATATTGATTTATCAACAAATGAACTTATTTCCTATCAAACATATTTTTCAAATTTAGAAACATTTTCTGCGTATACTCCATACATTAAACAGGCAGATTATATTGTCACAAAGGAACTGAATTATGCAGGCAATATATATGGCGGAGATGTGCTCCCTATTATAAGTGATTCCTTAAGGATTATTACTGTTATTGACTCATCTCCAATCATTGATTCTAAAAATAAAGTAAAATCATCTAAAGTAATTGACCAAATTAATTTGGATGATGGTGTTGAGCTTTCTGATTACATTGATGATATTAGTTTCTTCAGCAACTTATTGAATGAATTTTATATTATTAAAACTGAATTTACAAATATTGATGGTGATCCAGATTATGATTATTTATTATTTAAAGATTCAGATGAATATGTAGTGAAAATGATACATCCTTATTATCAATTTGTAGCAGGTGTTGGTGGAGTCAACCCTCCTCTTGATGAAAACCTTATGCCTGAGGATACTTACTGGCAATCTGTTCAATTGGTAGCAGATACGCTTTTATACTCGTATAATAATAATATAATTGAAGGACAATCATTTTATTCCTGGTCTACAGTAGAGTCTGATACTGCAAATTATAATATTCAAAAAGAATATATTATTGAGAGAGCTTCAGCTACATTAAAAAACTCTGTTAAAGATCCAAATTGCAGCAATTTTATTAATGAAGACTCTTGCAATGATGAAGTGATGTATTGGTGTTACTGGGATAATTTGAGTTCTAGTTGTTTAAGTGATGATATAACCAATGTTTCTGATTGTCTTCTTGCTACACGAACCGTAACAACGACATCTATTGGGACTGGCCTTACAACGCATTTGATAAGTAAAACATATTTAAAACCAGGCTACAGGATAGTCAAACAGGATATTTCAGTTCTTTGGGAAAGCATGCCTTGGGTCTCATCTTCATCGATTGATTTTTCAATTCTTGAATATAAAACTCCTAGTGAAGAACTGGTAGTTAGCTCTAATAATAATATCTTCAACAATAATGTTTTAGATGCCTCAGATTTTCAAAATCAACAAGATTTTAATTATTTTCCATTTAGAATGACCCATACTATGGGCTTGCAAAGACTGGAGATCCCTCAAAATGAATAATATAATAAAATATAATTATCTTATTTTGTTCTTCTGTTGCGGTGTTCTTTTCTCAGGAACAGATGGGACATTGAGAGGAAAAATTACAGATATAGATGGTACTGCTTTGATAGGAGCTCAAATTTATGTTGCTGAACTAGGGAAAGGAACAACCGCAGATTTAGATGGTAACTTTATTATATTAAACTTTCCAGTTGGGACCTATGAAGTTAAGGTTCAAATGATTGGGTATCAGACTAAAATTTTAGATAATGTTTCAATTACAATGGATCAAACGCAATGGCTTAATGTATCGCTTCCTGAGGCATCTATTGAAGGAGAAGTAGTTTATGTTTCTGCTGAAAAAGCTTTAGTTGAAAAAGGATCAACTTCTAAAAAAATAACTATTGGAAAAGAGGCAATTGAAACTCTTCCAATAAAAGATGTTTCTCAATTATATGATTTGCAATCAGGCGTTGTTAAAATTGAAAGTAGAACTCAAGGCATTCCTGATCACGCAGACAGGGGGCTTGAAGAAGTCCATGTTAGGGGCGGTCGTTCTGGCGAAATTGCATATATGATAGATGGAATGTATATCAGGAATCCTATATATGGAGGCATAGGAAATGGGACACGATTAAATAAATTTGCAATAAGAGAATTTGATTGGCAGCCAGGAGGATTTAATGCTGAATATGGGGATGCGATGTCAGCAGTCTCAAATTTTCATACAATGTCAGGGACTAATTCTTTTAAGTATAAATTTCAGTATGAAACAAGTCTTTTAGGAGAGGCTTTAGGTAGCAGATATGATGAACTTAGAGATTATAATGATTATAATTTTGGGATGGGTATGCCTATGCCATTTTTTAAAAAAATAAAACTCTGGGTTTCTGCACAAAAAACAGAGCAAGGGGCATATGAAGTATATAAGTTTGATAAAAAAACTTATAATCATGATGAGTACAAATATTTTACTATGAATGATTTATTTGATGAGAGACAAAATAATCCAAATTGGAATAATGATAAATATAATATTACTTGGCCCTGGGATAACTTAGAAGGTTATAGAGGGTTTGGGTTTGATTATACTACAGATTATTTTGCAAAATTAACCTATGATATTACGAGTCAGCATAAAGTAATTTTATCTTACTGGAATGTTGATGCTCACAGAAAAAATTTAAAGACAAATTTTCTTTATTGGGATGATGGTCAAAACGAAATTTTCAGAGATACTGAAAGATTAGCTTTTGAGTTCAATCATACAATTAATGAAAGATCATTTTACACTATCCGAATTTCTGATTTTATTCAGGAGCATTTTACCGGTGTGAGATGGATGGATAATGATAGTGATGGGCTTCCAGATTGGTATGAGTATAATAACGCAGCAGGAGCATCTGATTATTCAGACCCATACAATAGTGATATTATTCCATTCCATCTTAGTAGTGGTGGCGAAATAACATATTATGATTTAAGAGATGGAAATGGTCCAGATGAATGGACAAGTGGGTGGTATGAAGGAGCATCAATGCCAGGAAATTATAATTGGGTTGTAGCAGAGCCGTTTACAGATACCAATCAGAATGGCTTATATGATGGCCCAGGATCAAGTGATGTTTTTGGAGGCGAAGATGATGTTAATGGTAATGGACAATGGGATGGCCCAGTTCTTGTCCAAGCAGCTGAATTTAGAGATGGCTCATATTGGCTAACTCCAGAAATGTATGCCGATTATGAAGAATTCTGGGATGCAAAAGGAGCATATCTATTATATGAAGGCTTGAGTCCTTGGATGACGATGTCTGGTTATATTGATGAGTTATATTATTATACTGCTGGTCCTGACAGTTCAGAGAATTACAATCTATGGCAACCTCTTTATTTTTATGATTGGGTAGAAGAAAAAGTTTATGGTGGAAATGATTATCTATATAGTGTTTCAAAAGCAGAGACACAGGAAGTTAGATTTGATTATACCAGCCAAATTACTGATAAATGGAGAACAAGAATAGGTGTTGACTACAAAACACATAAATTGAATTACTTTGAAGTAAAAAATCCTTGGGATGATGAAACAGCATTTAGACAAAGATTCTCAGAACAATTTGATGATTTTGGCGTTGATAATCAAGAATGGCTTACTGCATCCTGTGGCCAGCCTGATTTTGGTGAAGGGAATGGTACATGGGATGGCCCTGGGAATTATGAAAATCCTTGCACAGGACAAATGCAATGGTTTCAAGGTGAAAGCTATGATGATTTTAACGGGGATAATAAGTGGAATGATTATGTAGAACCAGAAGAATTCTCAGCCTATTTTCAAAATACATTTGAAGTGCCTTGGATGGTTATAAATGCAGGAGTAAGGTTGGACGCTGTACAGTACAATACCAAAATTTGGTCCGATCCAAATGGAGAATATTCTCCATATAGTCCTCATTTTTACTTTGATTGTGGCGCTGATTTAAATCCACTTGGCGAGCCTATGTGTCCTGGAGATTATTATATTATTGATACTAATTTAAATGATGAATATGGGAATGATATTTCTGTAATTATACAAGATAATCAACTTCCTTTTTATAATTCAAGTTATGATCCAAATCAAGAGGAAAGCTTAAGTAATCCATTATATGATTATTCAAGTTGGGATCCAAATTCAGGTGATCCTCATTATAATATAGATAATATCTCTGAAGATATGACAAATAACTCCAGTTGGGATTCTGGGGAACCAACAACTTCAAATATCACTGAAACAAATAATTTTTCAAATGTAATTTTCAAGAATTCTGATTGGTTGTATAAAGTAAGTCCAAGACTTGGTATTAGCCATGTTATTTCTGATGGTGCAACTTTCACATTTAATTATGGATTATATTATCAAACTCCTATTTATGAATTTATATATAGAAATGTTAATAAACTTGAAGACCCAAGTCAGGCATTTGAAGATGCGGGTGCTGAAGGTTCGAGTATTGGAAATGCAACAATGACAGCTGGCAGAACACAGTCTTATGAATTAGCATTTAATGTTCAGTTTTCTAGAAAATGGGCATTTTCTGCAGGCATCTGGGTGAAAGATATGGACCAGCTAACTACTGCTAATCAATATAGTTCAGGAATTTATGAATATAAAGTATCCAAAAATGGTGATTTTGGGACAGCCGTAGGGTTTGATTTTACTATTGAAAATAGGGGGAGTTTATTTAATACAACTATGCAATATACTTACTCAACAGCAAAAGCGAGCAGTGAATATGACGCAGCAGCATTTGGCGCGCTACAAGTTGATGCTCCGCAACAAGAATTCTTAATGCCATATGATCGAACACATGACCTTACTCTTTCTGTATACACAACAAAATTACCATGGGGTATTAATGGTGGAATAACAGCTTTTTTCCAATCTGGATCTCCATATACACCATTTTTCTTTGAAGGTGGAGGAAGTGATCCAAAAGAAGATTTAAGAAATAAATATAGTAAGCGTTCCCCTAGTTTAATTACGATGAATTTATCATTATCTAAGGAAATTAAGATTCGAAAACATACCTTGATGTTAGGTACTAATATATTCAACTTATTTGATGAGCCTTACCCTATAGATATTTATCCTTTAACAGGGCAGGCTGATGACCCTGGTTTATATTATACAAGAAATGTAGGAAAGCTAGATGGTCGTTCAGGTGCTTATTATGATAGGCCATGGATGTATTCAAGTAATAGAGAAATTAACTTTTTTATAAGGATTGATTTTGATTAATAAAGTAGAAAAATATATGTTTGTATTATTTTTATTAGGGGTCTTAAGCGCTGCAGAGCCAATAGAACCTAATAATGCTCTTAATTATCAATGGTCTGAAAATCCAAACTCAAACTCATTTGGTAAAATAGGTGATTATGGCTTCCCATCAAATCCTATGAATGACAGGGCTAAAGGGTATCTATTAAAAGGAAAAGCTCAGGCTGCAATTACTAATTATGGAAGATTTATTGATTGGGATTATCACCCTGCTGGATTATGGGGAAATTATACATACCTTCCTGCAGTTGGTTTTGTTGCTGGCATACCTGGGCAAAGTTATTCATATAATTATGCATGGACAAATTTCGAAGATAGTGGAGGAACATGCCCTGAATCTAATGGGAATTATGTTATATGGTGTTCTAATGATGCGTACTCAGATCCAAATGCTATAAATCCAAATTTCTCATGGATAGAATATGGTGATACAAATTTTGTAAGTATAGTTTTCGAAGCATTTGATGATAGAGGGACCCTCGGGACTCAGCTTGTCTCACCAGGTGATGCAGGAGAGTTCGAGGTTTATTGTGATTTTACTGGTATAAATCAATTCTGCCTGGATGATGAGAATAATAAACTTATAATTAGTTTGCCAGCGAGTGAGCAATTTACTGTTGATCCAAATAATGCTAATGTATATGGGGATAATTTATCTAAAAAAAGCGTAGGCTTGGTCTATCCTTGGGCAAAAAGACCTGACCTAGATCAGAGGCTTGAAGATTTTGATATGTATAAATATGGCCCAGACAATGAAGAGTGGACTGATGATGATGAATACGTTTATTTTGGTGCAAATACAGCAGAATCATGGTTTACAAGATGGAGTCCAAGTTCAAATACTGATTGGCATGCAGCTAATAAATCACGAGAGAACACACATAATACTTTAGTGGATGAAGGAGATGTTTTTGGAGATATAAATTATTTAGATACTGGAACGTTCCCTTTATTAGCTCATAGTGATAATGCATATACATGGCCGACTTCCTATAATACTGAAGGAGATCTTGTTCCAACATGGCCGGGATGGTGGGCCGACACATATGCTCCTGAAGATACAGGATGCTTCCCTGCAAAAAGATGGAATGATGATTGCTGGATGGTGACAGATAGGTTTATATCTGATACAGATATATATATGGAGTTTGATGATAGATGGGCACATAAAGGTAACATGGTAACAAATAATACCTATGAGCAAACAGGTTATCCGATGGGTCTGAAAGTTATGGCTGAAGCACATTCATATGGAGTTTCATTTGCTGAAGATATAATGTTTGTTACTGTCAAAGTTAGGAATGAAAGTGGAGATAATTGGTGCGCATATGAAAAAGATCGCTATGGAAACAAAGTATATGTTGTAGATGATAATGGTGATTTGATTTGTGGCGATGCAATGATTATGCCTGATGGAACAAAGTTAAATAGAGGAAGAGGATTTACATATAGAGGAACTTCTATGGGTTTTTATATGGATGCTGATGTTGCTACTGCAAACAAATTTGGAAGCTTTGGAGTCCACTCTAATGATGATGATTTTATGGAATACTATGATTGTAAAAATCCTGATTTAGATCCAGATGGATGTGATGTAATTAATGATGATACTTTAAGAGTTAGTGTTGCAATGATTTATGATTATAGTTTTGGCCCGCCCGAGGATATTGGGATTGTAGCAACCCAGTTGTTAGACTCTCCTTTTGCAACTGAAGAAGTTGATTTAAATGGTGATGGCTATGCTGATCTTTACCCTGGAGATAAATTGCAAATGACAGATTGGCATTGGTTTGATTGGTATAATAGACC
>CAYSDL010000033.1:0-16545 GCA_964429875.1 uncultured bacterium | reverse complement strand
GCATCAACAGCTGACATGCCACTTGAAAAACAAACACCATATTTTGCTCCTTCTATAGCAGCTAGATGTTCTTCTAATAATTGTCTTGTAGGGTTTGAAGCTCTTGTATAATCAAAGCCTTTATCTTTACCAACTTCATCTAAAACGTATGTTGCTGTTTGATATATCGGAGGAACTACTGCTCCAGTTGTCTTATCTGGCTTTGATGATGCTCTTACTACTTTTGTGTCAAATTTCAATTTAAAAATCCTTTCTTAACATTTTTTTTAAAATCTTGAGATGTAATTTATCTAAAATTTGATAATAAATAATCAGAAAAATCTCTATAATCATTATTTAATAAAATAGATTGTTTTTCTTTATCAATTATATTTTGCAAATCACTTGGAATTTCAACAGTTTTGTTAATGATAGGTTCTATAATATCAGCAAATTTTGCAGGATGAGCTGTTCCAAGAAATAATCCTACAAAATCTGAATTATCTTTTAAAAATTCTTCTAAGCCAAGTAAACCCACTGCACTATGTGGATCAAGTAAATAATTATCTTTTTGGATAGTATTTAATATGCATTTCTTAGTTTCTTTATCTGAAAAACTCCAACTACTTAACTCTTTTTTTAAATTTTCAACATTTCTATAAATATCCATAATCCGTTTCATATTGCTAGGGTTGCCTACATCCATTGCATTAGAAATTGTTTCTATAGATTTTGAAGAAACGTAATTATTACTAGATAGAAATTCAGGGACTGTTTTATTTGCATTTGTTGATGCTATAAAATGAGTAATAGGCAGCCCCATATGTTTTGCAAGAATACCTGCTGTTATATTTCCAAAATTTCCACTTGGAACTGAAACTGCAATTTTTTTATCAGTATTTAATTTTGCATAGGCATTAAAATAATAAAATGATTGAGGAATCAATCTTGCAATATTTATTGAATTAGCTGATGATAAATCAATATAACGTTTCAATTCGTTATCTAAAAAGGCTTGCTTTACTAAACTTTGACAATCATCAAAAGTGCCTTGTATTTCTAATGCATAAATGTTTTTATCAAGAGTTGTTAACTGTTTCTCCTGAATATCACTGACTTTACCACTTGGATATAGAATAATAACATTAATCCCTTCCATGCCATAAAATCCATGTGCAACCGCACTTCCTGTATCCCCTGAGGTTGCAACAAGAATATTTAATTCTTTATCATTTTCAGATACAATATATTCCATTGTTCTAGCCATAAATCTTGCACCATAATCTTTAAATGCAAGTGTTGGACCATGGAATAGTTCTAATATATTTACCTGATTATATAGATTTACTATTGGAGAGTCAAAAGTTATTGATTGATCAATAATATCTTCAATTACAGATTTTTTAAATTCCTCAGATAAGATACTTTCTGCGATAACATAGGATATATCTTGAAAGGTTAAATTATTAATTCCTTGTATTAACTTTTGATGATTGGGAATTTCCTTAGGCATATAGAGGCCCTTATCATTTGGCATACCTTTTATAAGAGCTTCTCTAAAAGAAACAGCTATTTTCTTATCATTTGTACTATAAAACTTCAATGCCTTGATTATTTATTGAAGAAATATAACTATGATAATTAATTGATTTAATATCTAATACAGCTTCCATTTTAGTAATTACATCACTTGCTATAGTTTCATTTTCACAAAGAGCAAATATTGATGGACCAGAGCCAGATATAGAACAACCTATTGCTCCAGATAACAGCGCTGCTTTTTTAATATTGTCATATTCAGGAATCAATTTTGACCTTACTGGCTCAATAACAAAATCTTCCATTGATCTTTTTATAAGATCTATATTATTTGAAGAAAAACCATATGTAAGAGATGCAATATTTCCCCACTGTTTAACTGCTTGTTGCAACTCTATATTTTTAGGTAATATTTTTCGTGAAGTTTTAGTATCAACTTTTACATCAGGATGAATAATTGCAAATACAAAATCATTTGTAGGGACCTTTATTAAGTCAGATGTGTTTGTATCTCTAATTATAACAAGTCCCCCCATTAGACAAGGCCCTATGTTATCTGCATGTGGAGTTTCTGAAGATATTTTTTCTCCTTCAAGTGCATACTGTATCATTGTATTTAATGACATTTTTTTATTTAGTAATTCATTTATTCCAAATACTACACCAGCTGCAGTAGCAGCACTTGATCCAAGACCTCCACATAATGGAATTCCCTTTTTTATATTAATTTCAAATCCATGATTAAGATTATAATCATTCATTATTAACTGAGCAGGAATACCACCAGTATTTTCTTCGGGTCTTGAAGGGATATTTGAAAAGGGGGAGTCAAGAACATTGATTACAACTTTCTTATCAGAAATGTTTTTTATAGTGATTTCATCATATGGTTTATTAATACAAACACCCAGAATATCAAAACCACAAGATAGATTAGCTACTGTTGCTGGAGCTCGTAGTGAAATACTGTTCATTATCTATCTCTATGAATGAGTTAGAGCTTTGCCATGAGTTGCAAGGCTATTGCTCTCAGATCTAAATATTAGCGCTTTTTGTCCTGCTCCTCTATCTGATCCGCCCCATGCATTTAGAGCATCATGTTGAAGTGCTCTTCCATATGAAAATGTTAAGTTCCATGGCATCTGGTCAGAATATTTTTCATTCATACTACATAAATGTGCTGTAGCTAAATCACTACTTTGTCCTCCAGATAAGAAAGCAATGCCTGGGACTTCACTTGGCACATTATCTTTTAAACATTTAAATGTCATGTCAGCTACTTTATCTACATCTGCTTGATCCTCGCAATCAAGCCCTGATATAATCATATTTGGTTTTAAAACTATACCTTCAAGCATTACATGGTTTAAGCATAATTGTTCAAATACTACATTTAGAGTTCTTTGTGTTATTTCATAGCAAGTTTCAATTGTATGAGTTCCATCCATCAAGACTTCAGGCTCTACAATTGGTACTAGCCCTGATTCTTGACATAAAGCAGCATATCGTGCAAGAGCATGTGCATTAGCTAAGATACAAGCATCAGAAGGAATATCTGATCCAATGGTAATAACTGCTCTCCATTTAGCAAATCTAGCGCCTAGTTTATAATATTCTTGTAATCTGTCTCTTAAACCATCAAGTCCTTCTGTAATTTTTTCATTTGAAAACCCAGCAAACACTTTTGCTCCAGTATCTACTTTTATTCCTGCAATTATACCCATGGAGTTTAAATATTTTACAAATGGTATATGATCATTACATGTAGTTGATTGCCTGAATGTTTCATCAAACAAAATCACACCACTAATATATTTTTCTAAACCCATAGTACCAAATAGCATATCTCTATATTCATTCCTATTTTCAAAACTTGATTCTACTCCTACTGAAGCCAATCTTTTTGTACATGTAGGATTACTTTCATCAGCAGCAAGAATCCCTTTTCCTTTTACAACCATACTTTTTGCAGTTTGTTTTAATTCTTCTGTGTAAGACATATAAATAACTCCTATTAAATATAAATTAATTAATTATTAGTGAAATAAATTAATTATTCTAGAGGAAGAAAGTTATAATATTTTTTTAATTATATTTTTGTTAATAAATTTCAATTCAATTTATGTCTAACTATTCCCGAAATATATGGTTTGATGGTAAGCTTATCCCCTTTGATAAAGCTCAAATACATGTTATGTCACACTGCATACATTATGGAAGTGGTGTTTTTGAAGGAATAAAATGTTATAACACATCAAAAGGACCTGCAGTTTTTCGATTAAAAGAGCATATGGATAGATTACATGCCTCTGCAAATGCATTTAAAATTAATATACCATTCAGCGTTGAAGAATTATGTCAAGCAAGTATAGATTTAATTAAATCAAATGAAGTGAAAGATTGTTATTTAAGACCTGTAGCTTTTTATGGATTTGATACTCTTGGAGTCCATCCTAAGAATTGCCCTATCCAAGCTTCAATTGCAACACTTGATTGGGGAGCGTATGTAAGTAAAGAAGCTCTTGAAAAAGGAGCTAGGATTACAATTAGTCCATGGAAAAAATTTGAAACGAGCTCTTTCCCTGCTAGCACAAAAGCTTCAGGACAATACTTAAATTCTCTTTTAGCTGTACAGGATGCAAAATCAAGAGGATTTGATGAGGCTCTATTATTAAATATTGATGATACAATAGCTGAAGGCTCTGGTCAAAATATTTTTTTAATTAAAGATGGAATATTTCATACTAATGATTATAAATCAAATATTTTAATGGGTATAACAAGAGATACTATTTTTACAATTTTAAAAGAAATGGGATTCGAATACAAAATTGATAAAATAACAAAAGATGACCTATTTAAGGCTGATGAGGTTTTTTATTGTGGTAGCGCATCTGAAGTTACTCCTATAAGAGAAATTGATGATCATATTGTAGGGAGTGGACAAGCAGGGAATCTAACCCTAAAACTACAAAAAATGTATTATGAGATTGTACGAGGAGAGCATGAGCAATATCATCATTGGCTAACTTTTGTAAATTAACCAATTGCTTTTTTTCCCTTTTCACCTGTTCTGATTCTAACACATTCTTCTATTGGCATTATAAAAATTTTACCTCGACCTTTATCTTCATACTTATTTGCAACTTTACAAATAGCTTCTACAGCTGAATCTACATAATCATCATTAACAGCTATTTCAAGCCTTACTTTTTTCAACAATGTAACATCATGGGCAATTCCTCTATAAACTTCATGAATAGGAATTTCCTGCCCCTGTCCAAGAACATTTGATACTGTAAACTTATTGATATTTCTACTAACTAATTCTTCTTTTATTTCAGTTAATTCTTCTGGTTGGATAACAGCTATAATTAGTTTCATAAATAACCTCCTTTATTCTACAGTGAAAATTTGAAAACCTGAATATGATTCCATTTCATGTTCACCAATATCAAGACCTCTCATCTCTTCTTCATGAGGAACTCTTAAACCATATATTTTACTTATTATAAAAAATAATATAAATGAAGATAATAAGCTTGCAATACCATAGGAAAAAACTCCTATTAATTGGATAAAGAAAGAATATTCATTTGAAAATATTCCAACAGCAAGTGTACCCCATATACCACATACAAGATGTACAGAAATTGCTCCTACAGGATCATCAATCTTTAATCTATCAAAGAATAGGACAAAACAAAAGACAAGTAATCCAGATATAAAACCAACAATAATTGAGTTTTGAGGACTAATTATATCTGCTCCTGCAGTTATACCAACAAGTCCTGCAAGGGATCCATTTAAGACCATCGAGAGGTCAGGTTTTTTAGAAATAATCCATGAAATAATCATTGCTCCCAATATACCTGAAGCAGCTGCAAGAGTTGTTGTTACAAATACATATGAGACAAGATAAGGATCTGCTGATAAGACAGAGCCACCATTAAATCCGTACCAGCCAAACCATAACAAAAAGACACCTATAGTAGCTAAGGGCATATTATGCCCCATAATTGGTCTAACACCTGATTTAGTATATTTTCCTATACGAGGACCAAGCATTATTGCTCCAATAAGAGCCGCCCACCCTCCTACACTATGTACTAAAGTTGACCCTGCAAAATCATAAAAACCCAATTGATCAAGCCATCCACCACCCCATTTCCATGAACCAAGGATAGGATATATAATTGCAACATAAAAAAGAGAGAACATTAAAAAACTAGGTAATTTTATTCTTTCAGCAACTGCTCCTGAAACAATTGTTGCTGCTGTTGCTGCAAACATTGCTTGAAAAATAAAATCAGTGTAATAAGTATAGTTACCATTAGCATAATCAATTATATCAATATTTGGCATTGATAGGCCAAATCCTGAAAATCCAATAAAACCATTAAATTCACCAGGGTACATCAAGTTAAAACCACAAAAAGCATATGTTAATAATCCTATAGAAATTATTGATACATTTTTGAATAAAATATTAACAGTGTTTTTTGATCTTGTAAGGCCAGATTCAAGAGTTGCAAATCCTAAATGCATTATAAATACTAAAAATGTTGATATTAATATCCATAAATTATTAATTGTAAACATTTCTATAGAAATTTCATTCGCAAGTGAAAATGAAAATAATAATAAAATTAGTAATATGTATCTATGTTGCATTTATCAATCTCTAATATATTGAATTTTAAGCATATTGGTTGATCCTGTCACTCCTACAGGGACTCCTGCTGTCATAAGAAAGGTTTGTCCTTTTTTCATATATTTTTTTTCAAGTAAAATCTTTTCAGCATTTAATAACATTTCATCTGTTGATAAATAGTTTTTAGTTTTAATTGGCACAACACCCCAATACATTGCCATTCTATTACAAATATCAACACTTGGACTTAGAGCAAAAATTTTAACTTGGGTTCTAAAATGAGAAACAATTCTTGCTGTAGATCCAGATTCAGTCATAACAACTATAGAATCTATTGCTAAATGTTTCGATATTGATTTAACAGCTTCTCCAATAGCAGATCTATAGTCTTTATCAGTTATTATATCAATTTTATTTATTATTTTAGTCAACATTTCATCTTCAACATTAGTTATGATTTCACTCATCATTTTAACAGTTTCAATAGGGTATTCTCCAACAGCAGTTTCCCCAGATAACATAACAGCATCTACTCCTTGATAAACAGAATTAGCAACATCATTTACCTCTGCTCTTGTTGGCGATAAATTTTTTGTCATAGACTCTAACATTTGAGTAGCAATAATAATAGGTTTTTTCTTTACCCTGCATTTTTTTACAATTTTTTTCTGTAGTACAGGGAGCATAGACAATGGCATTTCTACTCCTAAATCCCCTCTAGCAACAAGGATACCATTAAATTTTTCAATAATTTTATCCAAATTTTCTATCGCTTCAGGTTTTTCAATTTTTGCAATTACAGGAATGAAATTTTTACTATTTTTATAACAATTCAAGAAGAACTTGATATCATCTTCAGATCTGACAAAAGACAATGCAAACCAATCTATTCCTAATTCAATTCCAAGTTTAATATCTTTTTTATCTTTTGGAGTGACTGAAGGAGTTTTTAATGATAGTCCTGGAAAATTAACTCCTTTATTTGAATTAATATTTCCATCAGTGACTGCTTTCAATTTTAATATATTATTTTTAATATTTAATATCTTAAAATTAATGTTTCCATCATCAATTTTTACAAGTGCATTTTTACTTTTAATATTTTCAAATTCAATATTCATATTTATAGGAATATCATTCATTTTAGAATATCCAAGGGAATATATGCTCCCTTTAGTAATTTTGATATCTTCATTGTCTATATTTGAAAAGTCAACTCTTATTTTAGGACCTGCAATATCCATGAGAATAGCAATATGTCTATCTTTTTTTTTCGCTTCAGACCTAATTATTTTGACTATTTTTATAGTTTTCTCTACGCTTGTTTCATGGGCCATATTTAATCTTAATATATTTACTCCATTATTAATTAAATCTGAGATTAGTTGGGGATGATTTGTTGATGGACCAATTGTTGCAATTATTTTTGTTTTATTTATCATTTTGTTTTAATAATTATTTTTTGATCAATAAATTTAGTTTTACATCAGTAGAAATGATAGATAATTTAATATAAATATATGTTACATATTGATATATATATATACTCCATTATCACTAAATTATAAACTAATTTAAACAAAATTATTTATCATCTTAATTTGAGGCAATAAAAATGATTAAAAACAATAAAAAGGAAATATCTTATAATAATCTTATAAAAGAATTTCAAGAAGAAGCTATTAGTATAACAAATTATGTTTTGTCTAATAGACAGTTTTGTGATTTAGAACTTTTATTAAATGGTGCATTTCATCCCTTAAATGAATTTATGTCAAAAAATGATTATGACTCTGTATTAGATTCAATGAGATTAACAAATGGGGAATTGTGGCCAATACCTATTACTTTAGATGCGGATGAAGATTTCATAAACTCAAATAATTTAAAGTCTAATTCTAAAATTGCTCTTAGAGATAAAGAAGGATTTTTAATTGCAATTATGACAATTAATGACATATGGAAAATCAACAAAAAAAGAGAAGCAAAATCTATATATGGAAGTAGTGACACCTCTCATCCAGGCGTAAAATATTTATTTAACAATATTAAAGAGTACTATTTGGGAGGAAAAATACAAGAGGTCCAATTACCGCATCACTATGATTATCAGTTGCTACGTCACTCTCCTTCAGAATTAAAATCACAATTTAAAAAACTTGGATGGAAAAAAATTATAGCATTCCAAACAAGAAACCCTATGCATAGAGCTCATAAAGAAATTTCTTATAGAGCGGCTATTGATCATGGGGCAAACCTTTTAATACATCCAGTTATTGGAGAGACTAAACCAGGGGATGTTGATCATTTTACAAGAGTGAGGTGTTATCAGAAAATTTTAAATTATTTTCCTGAAGGAACAACAGCACTTAGCCTTTTGCCTCTTGCTATGAGAATGGCTGGTCCGAGAGAAGCTTTATGGCACACTATAATCAGAAAAAATTATGGATGTACTCATATCATAATTGGAAGAGATCATGCAGGGCCAGGGAATGATAGATCGGGGAAACCTTTTTATGGTCCATATGATGCCCAAGAGTTAATTAAAAAACATGAAAAAGAATTAAATATGAAAATGGTTCCTTTTAAAATGATGGTTTATGTTCAAGATAAAGATAAATATATGGAAATAGATAAAGTTCCAAGTGATTCTAAATCTTTAAATATATCAGGAACAGAATTTAGAAAAAAACTAGAGAATGGGGATAATATCCCTGAATGGTTTTCATATCCAGATGTTGTACAAGAATTACAAAATGCTTATCCTATAAAAGAGAAACAAGGATTTACATTGTTTTTTACTGGATTATCAGGATCTGGAAAATCAACTATAGCAAATGGGGTATTAATAAAATTACTAGAATCAGGAAGCAGGAAGGTCACTTTACTTGATGGTGATATTGTTAGGACTCATCTTTCTAGTGAGCTTGGCTTTTCAAAAGAACATAGAGAAATAAATGTGAAAAGGATAGGATACGTAGCAAGTGAAATTACAAAAAATGGAGGGATTGCAATTTGTGCACCTATAGCTCCATTTAAAGAATCTAGAGATATCAATAGATCATTAATAAAACAGTATGGGAATTATATAGAAATATTTGTTGCAACTCCACTATCTGAGTGTGAAAGAAGAGATGTGAAAGGATTGTACGCAAAAGCAAGAGCTGGAGAGTTAAAAGGATTTACGGGGATAGATGATCCATATGAAGAGCCAGTTAATTCTGAATTAATAATCGATACAACCAATATTTCTCCAGATGAAGCAGTACAAGAAGTTATTCTTTATCTTGAAAAACAAGGGTTAATCAAATAATGTTAAAGTGTAAAAGTTTAATAGATGATTTAACAATAATTTCCAAAATGGCAGGAGATGCTATTCTTGCAATTTATAATTCTAAAGATGAGAACTTTGAGATTGATTATAAAAAGGATAATTCTCCATTAACACAAGCTGATAAAAAATCTAATGAAATAATTTGTAATGAATTAAAAAAAATAACTCCAACTATTCCAATTTTATCAGAAGAAGGACAAAATATCGAATATTCTGAAAGAAAAGAGTGGAATAGATTTTGGCTAATAGATCCACTTGATGGAACAAAAGAATTTATTAAAAAAAATGGCGAGTTTACTGTAAATATTGCTTTAATTGAAAATGGATGCCCTATTTTAGGAATAGTTCATGCTCCTGTTCTTAATACAACTTGGCATGGATCTATAGACGATGGTTCATTTATAGTTGAAAATAATAATAAAAAGTCAATTAATGCTACTGCTCCTAAAGAAAATTCTTCAGTAAAAGTTGTTTCAAGTAGATCCCATTCTAATAATCCAAAATTAGAAAATTTTTTAAGTACTATAAAAAAATATGAATTAGTTAAAATGGGAAGCTCAATTAAAATTTGCTTAGTTGCCGATGGAAGTGCTCATTTTTATCCAAGATTTGGGCCAACAATGGAATGGGATACGGCAGCTGCACATGCAGTAGTTAAATTTGCTGGAGGAAACATTTTGAATTTAAATACTGATAAAGAATTGACATATAACAAAGAGAACCTTTTAAACCCTGAGTTTTTAGTACATTATGAATAGATTAACAAAAATATTATTGCCATTTTTATTTTTATTCAGCATATCATTTTCTAGCCTTATTCAACCTGAGAATGGAACATCAATTAATTATACTCATGTACTATTTGAATGGGAACAAGAACAAGAGGCAGTTTCATATAATTTCCAACTATCCTCATCAGAAATTTTTAACTCAAATATAGTAGATATTACAGATGAATCTTTGATTTATATTGATACTGAAAATCTCAATTGGGAATCAACATATTATTGGAGGATAAGGCCTATTTATACTGATGGTTCTTATGGGAATTGGACTGATACATTTAATTTTTCAATTGAACAAATACGATCTGGAGCATATGCAATTGAACATAACATAGATAGTTATTCAGATGGCGTAACAATTTTTAGTTCATTTTTTAATTATTTCAGTGCAGCAATTGATAAAAATGGAAATGAAATATGGAATACTGGAGATCAGGATATTGTATATTATAATACAGATTTATATGGTCAACTTTTTGGTTGTTATGTTAATAATGATATTGAAAATTATCTTCCAGGAATCGAATTTTCATTAGACAGTGATCATATATGGGAAGAACCTAATGATGAGTTCCTTCATCATGAATTATTACAACTTCCTGATGGAAATTATATGGGGCTTGTTGAAGTAGCTGTAGATGGACCGATACCAATTGGTCCTTGGACTTCATTGTATCAAATTTTAGGTTATGAAGCTGATGGCATAACTAATGAATTCCCCTGGATTGGAGATAAGATTGTAATATGGGATGAAGAGACGAAAGATGTAATATGGGAATGGAATTCATTCGATCATTTCAGCATGCAAGATTATGATGATTTAAGTGATACATGGTTCCAAGGATTTTCTAATGGAAGATATGACTGGACCCACGCAAATGCATTTTGGCCAACTTTTGATGATGATGGAAATTTAGAAAGCATATACTTATCAAGTAGACATTTATCTAGAATTACAAAAATTAGTGCTGATTCTGGTGAGATAGATTGGAATATGGGACTTGAAATGCCCTCTGGAGATGTAGATTTTGGACAAAACTTATTATTTTCTTTTCAACATAGTCTGACTGTACTTGAAAATGGAAATATAGTAACATTAGATAATGGAAACTTAAGTCAAGTAATATTAGGAACCGATTATCCTACAACAAGAGGCTTAGAGATCTATGTCCCCGAAAATGAAATAGATGAATTTGGTCAATTTGTAGGGGAAGCATCTATAGTATGGGAGTATTCTCTACCTGAACAATATTTTGGATTTGCATCAGGAAACGTTCAAAAATTAAATAATGGCAACTATCTTATTGTTACTGTAGGAGATGGTGGTACTGCACTTGAGGTTACACCTGAGAATGAACATGTTTGGGAAGGAAAATTCAATTTACAACTCCCAAGTGGCGCAGTATATCGAGCAACAAGAGTTTCAGGACTTTACCCAGTTGCTTTTAGTGCAATTATTCCTCAAATGTATTTAGAAGATGGATACTCATTTATAGATATCACAAATAATGAAAGTATTGAATTAGTTTTACATAATGAAGGAACCTCAAATGAAGAATATTTAATTTATTTGAATGGAATCTATAACAATTCATTTAATATGAATTCTAATGAGGTTATATCATATTCGGTACCAATTCAATCTTCAGATGAATTATCTATTACAGTAACCCCCAAACATAGAGGAGAATTAACAAAAACAATAAATTTATATTTATGTGAAGGTGAAGTTTGTCCTGAGGTTGAACAATGTGAAGGAATAATTGATGAATGCGGCGTATGTAATGGTGATGGAGCAATATTTGAATGCGGTTGTTTTGATATTCCTAGTGAAAGCTGTGATTGTTTTGATAATGTAAATGATTGTCTCGGTGAATGTGGAGGAAATGCAAGCGAAGATTGTTCTGGTGAATGTGGAGGTGGAGCTGAGATTGATGAATGCGGAGAATGTAATGGAGATGGATCATCATGCAGTTGTCCTGAAGGATATGCTTACTTTTCTGAAGAACAAATTCCAAATTCTACTATTGTATTTGATGGCAATACATGTTTCAATCAAATAGATATAAACTCCCTTATTGATTTAATTAACTCTAATTCTTTAACTGTCGAATCTCCTATTCATTTAGGTACACAAAATTGGAGTGAGGGAAGGATAACTAGATTAGAAGTAGGCAACTATTTTCAAGGAGGAAATCATACTCTTACAACCATTCCAAGTTCTATAAGCAATATGGAAAATCTAGGAGTTTTATATTTTAATTATAATCAGTTAACTCAACTACCTGATAGCATTACAGAATTATCTCAATTAATATATCTTGTTCTATCTTTTAATAATTTAACCTCATTACCAGATAGCCTAGGTGATCTAACAAATTTAGTATGGATTGATGTAGGTTATAATGAAATAGAATATCTGCCTGATAGTATTGGAAATCTTGAAAATTTATGGTATTTATGGATTTTTAATAACAATTTAACTTACTTACCTGATTCAATTTGTAATTTATCAATTAATTGGAATTCAGATGATTATGGATTCTTGCCTTATTTTGGAGCAGGAGGAAATCAATTGTGCAATGGTGTTCCTAGCTGCGTTGAATCTAGTTCAAATTTAAATAGCTCTATTGATCCTCTTTATTATTCTTTTGAAATAACAGTAGAACAAGAATGCGATGAAGAGTGCAGTATTATGGATATAAATGAAGATGGTCTAGTTAACGTTATTGATATTGTCAATACAGTAAATATTATTTTCAATACTATAGATCCAACAGATTATCAGCTCTGTGCTGCTGATGCAAATGCTGATGGTACAATAAATGTAGTTGATATAGTCACTATTGTGAATTTTATTTTATCACAATAATTATTAATGAAAATAAACATTTTTAAGAGATTATTTACTTCCTATTTAATAATAGGTAAAACTTTTGGAACCTGGATCTCCCCTATACTTCTTGGTATTGTTGTTTTGATTTTTAGAATTGTTGTTTTTTTATTTATGATACTTGATAGAATTTTAATTCCAAGTATATGGTTTAAAAAAATAGATTCGCCCATTATTATTGTAGGGAATCCTAGATCTGGAACAACATTTCTTCATCGTTTTTTAGTTAAAAATGGCTTTGGCACAGGAACACAGTTATGGCAAATGATTTACTCCTCAATAATCCTACAAAAATTGCTTAAACCTGTATTACCATTGCTTGAATATTTAAGTCCTGCTAAGCATCATTCTACTGATGCTCATAAAACAAGTCTAACCTCTATTGAAACTGATGATGCTTCAATGTTATTTAGATTCTTTGACGGTTTTTTCTTGTATGGGTTCATTCTATCATGGTCAGAAAAAGAACTTTTTGATTGGGTTGACCCTAACATAAGAAATAATACAAAAAGAGATTTTAAATGGTTTAGGTCCATGTGGAAACGTGTATTAATTTCATCAGGGGGGGAAAGAACAATTGCAAAACTTTTTTCTTTAAGTTCAACATCACCACAATTCATTAATGATTTTCCTGATGCTAAAATTTTATATATGGTGAGAGATCCTTTAAGTGTAATCCCTTCAGGACTCAGCCTAGTAACAGGCGTACTTGATAAAATGTTTGGATTTTGGTCATTATCTA
Source organism: uncultured bacterium (assembly GCA_964429875.1). Taxonomy (GTDB): domain Bacteria; phylum Fidelibacterota; class Marinisomatia; order SCGC-AAA003-L08; family D37C17; genus CAYSDL01. Next base: position 2,619 of record CAYSDL010000033.1, on the reverse strand, counting down.
AGTCTAAAAGAACACTTTTTATTTCTAGATTATACAAAGCTTTAGTTGAACTTCTATTAAGATATGAACAAGATTGGACAAATGGGAACATAGATAGATCAAAAGTACTCATTGTTCATTTTGATAGAATGATGAATCACTTTGATGAATTAATGGATGATATTATTAAATTTACTGATCAAAAGTCTTCTGAAACTCTTTTAAATGAAATATTGATTACTTCTGATAAACAAAAATCATTTAAAAGTAAACACAAATATGACTTAGAAAAATTTGGCCTAAGTGAAGAGAAAATAAAAGAAGATTGCAAAAAATATTATGAAACATTTATTAATTAATTTATTATTTATATCTATTGCACTATCATCAATCCCAACAATTGATTATAATGAATGGATTCCATTACAAAATTGGATTTCTCCTGGATACCCAGGTGAAGGTGATGTATCAATAGCATATACAGAAAAAGATTTTACTTGGTGTTTTAGCATGAGCACTTTTAATACAAAAATGGATGATTTATTAGATATTATTGAAGATGTTGATAATTATTATAAAACATTTGATTCAATACGTCAATCAACAAGAGATGAAAATGATATTGTTCATATTATGGTTGACTATCCTATGCCATTAAGTGATAGAGATTATGTTGTTAAATTTGATAAAATTTTAGAACCTTATGAAATTATTTACAGATTTCATTCTGCTACTCCTTTTATTGTTCCTGAAAATGAAAACTATATCAGACTAAATAATGCAGCAGGAGAATGGCGATTAAGGGATATGAATAATGGTAAAATTTTAGTCACATATACTTGGAATGGAGAACTTAAAGGAAGCGCTCCAATGTGGATATTAAAAAGAGCATGGATTAGACAAGGAAATGAAATAATGACAAGTTTAAAAAGGAGATTAAATTCTAAATGATAAGAAATATTTTATTCTTTTTAATAATTACAATATCTACATTAGTTGCAAAAATAAATTTTTCAATAAATGGTGAATTTTCAAATTTTTATGCTATCAAAACAATTGATAATAAAGTATTAAATATACCCTTTCGTTTATTAAATATAAATTCAACCATTTATATTAATAATTTTGAGTTGCATCATTTATATTCGGTTGAATATAAAAAAATAGATGATATTTGGCCAATTAATTTCAATTCAAATAATTTTAGTGATGAAATAAGAGAATTGTATGGAACCTATTATTTTGATATTGCTGAAATCAGCTTTGGAAAACAGCTCTTTACTCTTGGAAGTGTTGATGAGAATTCACCAATTGATCATTTTAATCCATATAACTACTATTATTTATTAATTGGAGGTTCAGATAAAAAGGTTCCTATTGAAGCACTATCATTTGAACTATATTTAGATTTAATAAAAATTAGTGGTGCTTTTTCTCCTAAGCACAATCAAAATTTTTATCCACAAAATGATCCTGAATATTCATTATCACTTCCATATTTTCCTGAAACATATGAATTTTTAGATAATAAAGGAAGTGAACATGAATCATTTTTCTCATTACAATTTTCTCCAAATTATAATACTGATATTACATTAACATATTTAAGAGCATTTGATAGAGTCTTCTCTCTTTCAGGATTCACCATGTATGAATTTATGGGGAACAATACTTTTGCAGCAAATACTTTAGCTAAATGGTTTTCTCACCGCCTTACTGAATCAATAAATATCGGGACCGTTCTATTATTTGATGATTTTACTATTAGAACTGACTTTGCATATTTTCATTCATTTGATAAATATAATAGAGATGATTACTTATCTTTAAAAAGTCCAATTGATATATTGAATAATAATTCCAATTTTTATGATGAGCTATATGACCAAATGGACATTGATGGAGATGGTCAAAATGATGATTTCAATGCTGCTCTTCAAGAAGATGCCAAATATTTACAATTTACTTTTCAATTTGAGTTACCCTTACCGAATGATTATCAGATAAATTTACAGTATTTTAAATATGAACTTTTAGACTATGAAATTAACAATTACACATTTTCAAATGTATCAGTAGAGTTACCTCTTGCAACAATTGATCTAAATGAGGTATTAAATGAAGAAGGTGATTTTTTTAATCCAGGCATAGGATCATCAATGGCTAATCTTACTTCAGAATCAATCTTACTAAGTATAGATAAATTACTTCTAGATAACAATCTCAAATTAACATTAACCTCTTTCTTTGATTTAGATAAAGGAAATGGAAAATTAATTTCATTTGAAAGTGAATATAATATTACTGATAATCTTAATATATTATTTGGCTCAACCAAAATATATGGTGACAACAATGTTCAGGCGGAAAGTTTATTTGATCCAGGTTATACATTTAATTTAATGGAGAATTTTTCTCACAATAGAATACAATTACAATATTATTTTTAAAATATGAATATTAAAATTACAGGCATTGGACACTACCTCCCTGATACAATAGAAACATCAAAAGATCTTGCTCCAAAAATAAATAAAACAGAAAATTGGATCATATCGAGAACTGGTGTTAAAGAAAGAAGAGTATCTGATATAGATGTTGATAAAATGGGAGCTATTGCAGGCAGAATTGCTCTTGAAC
>CAYSDL010000032.1:0-16566 GCA_964429875.1 uncultured bacterium | reverse complement strand
TCATCTACTACTAAATCACCATAGTAATCACCTGAACAATCAGGATCACCGTGATCTACAGAACCACTTGCAGTTGTATCAAAAGTAGAACCATCAGATGATGTTACCGCACTACCAAAACCTAAAGAAATTTCAGTTGAACCTGCAGTTACATCTGTAAATGATAATACAGTAAGCACACCACTACCTGCTGGGATTGTACTACCTGTAAATGAGAAACCAAGAACAGTATCACCGCCAGTTGAAACATCAAATCCAGCATCACCAGCTGCACCACCTGAACCTCCAGCAAGATCTAAACCAGAAACTTCAAATTGGAAACCTGCAACTGCACTACCAAAATCATATAATACTTCTAGTGAACCTGAAGCATCAAATGCACCAAGTGATAATGTAGCTACTTGACATGAAGAACCATCACCACCACAGTCACCACAGTCATCTACAACATTACCATCACAATCACATGCGCCTTCATCAATACCATCACCACCACATTCGCCACATTCATCTAGAACGTTGCCATCACAATCACATGCGCCTTCATCGATACCATCACCATTACAGTCACCGCATTCATCATAAGCTCCCACACAATCATCTACATCATCACAAATATCATCTTCATCTTCATCCTCACATTCAACACATGATTCATAAGAATCTTCGGTAATATTAGCAGATTCAAAATTGAAAACAACTGGTTCCACTGCATCTCCTTCATACATATCTGATATAAATTCATATGTATCAGAAATATCATAAACAGCATCTGTTTCACTATCATAATACTTAAATGTTAAAGTTTCTCCAGAAGCTTCATTGGAATAAATAAGGATCGTGAATTGATTTTGACCTGCCCATTGACCAAAAACTGGGGGGACATCAGGAACTGAAGAAATTGATCCAATCCCTCTAAGCTCATTACTAACAAACGCTGCAAACATATCACCTTCATTTACTTCGTTAATATTATCAAGGAGTACCCCAGCTGTAAATGATCCACTATTAGCATATGAACTTAAATTATCTAATAGTTCATCCCCATCACAATCCCAATCAGGAGCCTGTGATAATAAAACGCTAATAAATAATAATATAATAATACGTCTAAACATATAAAGCCTATTTTACCATTACGAATATAACGATAAATTAATATTTTTCAATGCGATTTGGATATTTTTTTTACTGTTCGATAAACTTTAAATATTTATTATCAGTAGATAATATAAATAAAGTTGTTGAGTCAAGCGTGTTTTTGTAGGTTTCTAAAGTTCTTAGATAATTATAGAAATCTGGAGATTTGCTATATGTATTTGCATAGATTTCTGTAGCCTCTGCATCTGCTTTACCTTTTATATTCTGAGAATTAAGGTATGCATCAGACATTATCTCTTTTTCTTTTTGAATTTGTTTACCAAGAATTTCTTGTTTACTTCCTTGCCCCTGGGCTCTATATTTTTCAGCAATCATATTTTGCTCAGAAATCATTCTGTTAAATAATTTTGTTTGAACCTGCTTATTATAAGTAACTCTTTTTATTTGCACATCAGCGACTTCAATACCCATATTTAATTCTTCTAATTTTTCTTGGACTTTTTTTAGTATTGATCCAATTATCTCAAGTCTCGCTCCACGGTCAACAAGCTCTTCATCGCGATGCCCACTTTCACCAGATTCAGAGTCATAGGTTACCATTTGTCTATCTGTAGAACGCACTATTTCACCCATTACTCTATTTGCAATTTCATCTCTAACAGCACCATCGATAATATCATCAAGTCTTGATTGAGCTAATAATTCATTTTTTGCAGATTTATAAAATTCTAAAGGATCAGATATTTTCCATCTAGCAAATGTATCAACTAATATGTATTTGTTATCTTTCGTTGGGATTTCATTAACAGCACCATCCCATTCAAGATAACGATTATCAAATTTAATAACAGTGTGAACTAGTGGAAGTTTAAACTTTAAGCCTGCCTGTATTAGAGACCCTCCAATAGGTTTTCCAAATTGAGTTATAATTGCTTGTTCTTTTTCATTTATAATAAAAACAGAGTTTGAAATAACAATAAGAATAAACAATAATAATATTTTTATAGTATTGCTCATTTGTTCCTCATTTTATTTTGATCTAAAAAGGGAACAAGATTTTCTATATCTTTATCAACAATTATTTTATTTTTGTTTCTTGATAGGACATATTCCATAGTTTCAATATAAAGTCTATCTTTTGTGATCTGAGGTGCTTTTAAATATTCTTTTAATACAGATTCAAATAAAGCAACATCACCTTTAGCATTATTTACTCTTTCTATAGCATAACCTTCTGCTTCAGTAATGATTTTTTGTGCTTCCCCTTCTATTCTATAAATCTGTTTATTGTAACCCTGCTTAGCTTCATTAATTAAAGTCTCTTGATCCTGCTTTGCTCTGTTAACTTCATTAAAAGAATCAGCTACAGGTTCTGGAGGAACAACTCCCTGCAACTGCACAAGTTGTACAGCTACTCCTGTTTCATACCTGTCTAGTATCTCTTGCATATAGCTTTTAGCTTGGTCAGCTATCGCAATTCTTTCAGTTTGTATAACTTCTATAAAAGATCTATCTCCAATCATAAGCCTCATCGAAGATTCAGAAACATCTTTAATAGTTTCATCTATGTTTTTAACATTAAATAAATAATCTCGAGCATCTTTTATTTTATATTGCACCACCCATCTAACATCTGCAATTTTGAGATCACCAGTAAGCATCCAGGCTTCCTCTTCATAGCCTCTAGTTGAAAATGCAGATTTCACTCCAGGACGAACAGTTCTAAAACCAAATTCTTCCTTGTACTGATAATCAACTTTAACTTTATAAATTGAATCTATTAGGGGTAATTTAAATTGAAGGCCTGGACCTGTTGTCGCATGATACTTCCCAAGTCTTAAAACAACGGCATTTTCATTAGCATCAACAGTATAAATAGATGTTATCATTAGCAATCCAACAATAAAGAAACCTATATATTTAGTAAAATTCTTTAGTGGATTATTATTAATATCTATTTCTATATTTCCAAATTTTATTTTTTCTGGCATACTGTAATTTAATTATAAATTTGACTATATAAATAGCATTTTAATACATAATAAAGCTGGGCCCTTTAGCCTTATTATGTATTATAGTCTGATGTTTTTACTTATTTCCTATAGTGACGCCTAATATTCCTTGTTGTAATGCAAGTTGATGCTTATCAACAGTTTTCTTAGTTTTGTCAGCTACTTTGTTTTGAGAAGGAACTACTTCAGAAGCTAAAAGCGTAGAATACTCATTACCCTTCCATGTAAACATGGAGCCTTGACCATTACATTCCCTATGATATTTGAATGATTTAGAAAATGTCATTTTATCTATTTCTAATTGTTCTAATGCACATTCAACATCCTTTAAAATCTCGGCTTCGGGGGAATCTGAAACTAATGTACTTTCACTAGTATTATTTATTTTATCAACTAACTCTTGGACAACTTGTTGTGTTGATTTCTCAGATTCAACATTTGCAATAGTCCCATTGTCGGGAGAATATATTTTATAATAAAAGAATAGTGAAAAGATACACCCCAAAGTAATAAAAGCTGTTGTTTTTTCTTTCATTTTTTTGCTCCTTTTTTTTGTTTTTTATTTATATGTATAAACAATATAAAAAGCAAATAAGTTCCTTAATAAAATGATTTATTCTAATTATATTTAGATATATGGTTGAATTTTTTTTGTTTATATTAGCCGTTATATTTGCAATGGTCAGCATCAAATTATTAACTCACAAAAGTGGTAATCATGATATTGATTTATTCTTAAAAATCGCTGGAGTCATATTACTTGTACCAGCAATATGGATAATACTTGAATCACTTAAAATAATAAAATGAATATACATATAGAATTCTGCATAAAGTGAAATTACGGCCCTGAGTTTGACCGTGTGTCAAAAATAATAAATGATTTTTTTCCTGGGAATGCAATCACTGGGAACAAAGTCACTCCAAGATCAGGAGCATTTGAAGTTTCTATTAATGAAAAATTAATGTTTTCAAAATTTGAGAGTGGAGACTTCCCTAATGAAGCTGAAATAAAAAGTTGGTTTAATTAATTACTATTTCGCTAAAGCTCCCATAGGATCCCAAGGAGAAAGAACAATAGGTTTTTTATCAAACAATTCTAACATTTTTTTAGACATATATTTTTTATCAATGACAACTTCATAATTATATTCATCAAACCAATCATCAGTCATCAGATAGTATCCTTTATCGCCACCTTTATTTCCCCAGCTGTTTTCAACTCTCCATTTAGTAGGTTTATTTTTATTAAGGTCAACACCAGTAAAAACCATAGCATGAGTCATTTGGCTATCACCATATTCTAACTTAGTTGCTTTATCCATGTTAAAGTCTATGCCAAATAATAAATCATATTTATATAACCCATTATACATCACTCCCAAGTCTCTATGAAACATCTTGCCCACATCGCATCCAAACCAAACAGCTTCTTCATTCTTTATAGACTTAATCGCCATTTTTTTCATTTCTTCAATTGATACATTTAAGTATTTTATTTCCTGCCCTTCAATGACATTTCCAAGATATTTAATAGTATAGGTTTGGTTGAATTTTTTATTAGACATAGGACAATGGATCAAACAAAGCTTATCTTTTAAATTGATGGACACATGGTCTTTCATGAATTTGAGTGGAGTTAAATTTTCAAAACGTTTAAATTTTTTCTTTTTAGTTTTGATTTGCCAATCAAATTTTTCTGGAGGCTTTCCAATAAAAATACACAGCATATTATAAATAGCTTTCATCATTGATATTTTGATTTTTCTAAGATCTGCTGTGTTTTTTCCTGCAGCATGTTCATTTCTAAGTATACTAGCAAATTCTCTTAATTTTCTCGTTATAATTTGATTCATAGCTCTTGAACTGCTGCTATGCACGCTTTCTGGCATAACACTTTGGGGGACGATTCCATATTTTTCCATTAGGTTAACAAACATGTCCCACTGTCCACCATCCTGAATGGGATTATTAACAAGCCACATTATAATTCTACTATCATAGTCTTCATCAAGAGTAGATAAAATATTTTCTAAAAAATAATTTGACTTTTCAAGTTTATCATAAAACATAAAATAGCTTTGAGATAGCTCAACATTTGTTAAATCATATTTCTTAGCAAGTTCCATACGCATAAGATTAAGAGCTGCAAAGCCCCAACATCTACCACTTGCTTTTTGATTGGTTACCATTTTCATTTCATCTTTAACAACATTTGAAAATGTATGGTCTATTTTTCTATAACTTTCCCAATCCATTGCTACATCTTCAAGTTTTGAACGTGAAACAGCATTCATAGAAATCTCACAATGGTTACAAGACTCAAAGTCTTTTTTATATTTTTTTAGATTTTTAAATGATATGTTTTTACTCATAATTGTCCTTTATATTGTGCCCCCGGGAGGACTCGAACCCCCAACACCTGGAACCGAAATCCAGTGCTCTATCCAATTGAGCTACGGAGGCAATTTTGGGGTGGCTGATGGGACTCGAACCCACGACATCCTGAACCACAATCAGGTGCTCTAACCAGCTGAACTACAGCCACCATAATACTACAAGTATTATAAAATTTAATTATTCTAGAATTTAAAAAACAATTGAAAACAGCTATTCTTCAGGAGGCCAATCTTCAATGTCTACTTCGTAGGTTAAATAACTTCTAACATTACCCTTATTATCTTTAGTTTTAAATGAAGTAGGGAAATGTTGAATTTCTATCAAAGAAACCTCTTTACCTGACTCTTTTACTACCATTTTTGTTCCAATAGGAACTTCATTCATAGAATAATATTTTTTTGCCATACTGCTATTGAATCCTAATTTATATAATCTGGAGAAACCAAGCCAAATTTGGGTATGGACACTTTAAACAAATCTCCTTTTTCATCCCTTAAAGTATAGAATCCTTGCATATAACCAAAGTTAGTGTTTAAAGGACAAAAACTTTTATACTCAAAGCATTCCCCTGGCTTAATAATAGGCTTTTTCCCAACAACGCCTTCTCCATCTACTACTTTTTTTCTACCAAAAGAATCTTCTATATCCCAATGTCTGCTTATTAATTGAACATTTTCAACGCCTGTATTTTTAATTTTAATATTGTATGAAAATAAAAATTGTGCTTTTGTATCACTTGAATACTCTGGAAGAAATTTACTTTTTGTTATAATCTTTAAATTATTCATTATTTTCATCAATCCATTTACTACAGTTTAATTCAATACAGGCATCTTCAACTGGGTAGATTTTAACTGATTTATAATCAGTATTGTTTTTTTGGTTATATAGTCTATGTTGATTATCACAATATGGTAATTTTTTACTAAATCCACAACTGCATATACTATATTTTACATTTTTTTTAATGTTAATTCTAATTTTTTTATTCATAATCAATCAATCAATTATAACAGAATGCCCACCTTTATTTTTATATCTAATTGCAGTGAAATATAAATATTTTTCATTGTAGTATGGATAATCTTTTCTGTGTTTTTCATATATAAGAGCATCTGCATTTATTGATTTAGCTTTATCTTTTAAAATATCCATAAAAATATCATCAAAAAAAAACTGTCCATAGTAAAAATTATTTGTTGCAATAAGATTAACTTCTTCATAATCATAATTAATATCTTCCTTACTAAAATATAATTCTACACCAGAACTCGAACTCCAACTTGAAGATCTATCTTGTTCAATTTGTCCATTCATTTTATATATAATGAAGTGTTTGTTTGAACACCCAAATAATAAAAACAGAAAAAGTAAAATAATGAGCTTATTAGAATAATTTATAAGCATAATTATTTCTTTAATAAGTGTGTTTGCATAAATAATTTTGAAAATTGATGAACTGATTTTCTTGCATTAGAATTTCCCCCTATAGTAGTCCCTCTGCTAGCGCAAAAAGAAAGGCCTATTTTTTGTAGAATTGGAGAAGTCATAGGAATTCCTAAATAGTTCATTAAGACTGCACCATCATTCCTTAGACGAAAATTGCAATCAGTTAAACTGTATCCATTATCAACATAAATTAAGGGCAATTTACTATCAAAAGAATGATGTGAATCTGGATAAACTGTAATATCAATATTTACACCCTCTTTCCTTAAAGAAGATACTAATTCTTCACATGCAAAGGCAGGAGTCCAATCATCAATTTCACCTATTAATATATGGATAGGAGACTCAGTAAAACTTTTATCATCAAAAGAGACTGTACAGGGAGGATAATAAGATAAGTGGGCACTAAATCTATTACTAGGATTAATTGCATTAATTAACGGCATCCAACCAGAAAATAAAGTTGTTGCACCACCTAAACTCCACCCAGTTATTGCAGTTTTATTAATATCAATGTTAGGGTTTTTACTAATTTCATCTAGTGCTCTGTAACTATCAAGAATAAGCATTGCAGTAGTTACTTCAGTCTGAGTCCCGACAGTTGATTCTATCCCTCTGCTTGAGAAACTTTGCAATTCAAAGGTTGCAATACCCAAATTTCTATATATTTTCAATTGGTCAAAATGATGTTCTTTCCATCCTAGACTTCCAGCAACTCCAATTATCAGAGGATATTTTTTATCCTTTCCATCTATTTCTTCTGGAAACTTTAAATCACCAAACACAAGTTGCTGTTCTTGATCTGGCAACCTTTCTATAATATCATTAAATGAAAATGGATTAGAACTTAAAAATTCAATTTTTTCGCAAAAAACTTCATTATTTATAAACAATGCAACAAATAAAAATATTTTCTTCATAGTTTCAACTTAAATGTGTTGGTGATATATGATTTTTCAAATTATATAATATTATCATTAGAGAGCTTATTGATTTTTCTAACTCTTTCTCATAATTTTTTATACTATGCTCATATCTTAGTTTTTCAAATTTAGATATATATATTTTTTTCTTTAACTCATACTTTGTTTCTAATGCTTTTAATAATTTTAAATTCTTAGTTGTATCATTTGTAATAGATAAAACCCTATTACTATAATTATTATTTACTGAAATTTGTTTTATTTTATTATTTAAAGTATCAATTTTTGCAGATATAATGCTATAAGTAGGGGCTTTTCTTAAGCTATAAGTAATATTGAAATATGAAAGAGTTTTAATTATCCATTTGCTTGGATCAAAACTATACCATTTAATACCATTTCTATAATCCCACTGGAATTTATGATGGAAATTATGGTACCCTTCACCAAATGTAAAAAATGCCATTAACCAAGAATCTCTTGCTGTAGTATTTATATCATAATTTCTTTTACCTATAAAGTGGCAGAAAGAATTAATAAAAAAAGTAAAGTGATGTACCAATGTCACCCTAATAATTCCACCCCAAAGTAATCCTCCAATAGGCCTTCCGTATAAAGAGCCAATTAATAAAGGTACTACAAAGGATAATGAAAGTGCTATCAACCAATAATATTTATTTTGGAATTTTATTGATGACTTTTCTTCCAAATCAGAAACATTTTCAATACATTGAACATTTTTCTTAACTATCCAGCCTACATGTGCATGGAGAAAGCCTTTTTTAATGCTATAAGGGTCATCTTCTGTATCAAGTTTTTTATGATGTCTTCTGTGATCTGAGCACCAATGAATAATTGTATTTTGTAATGCCATAGAACCCATAAACATATACAACCATTCAATTAGAGGATAAGTCTTAAATGCTTTATGAGAAAACAGTCTATGATAGCCTACCGTAATCCCTGTCCCTGATATAAACCAACCTAAAAATAGCATTACAGGTTCTTGCCAGAATATTCCATTATAATAAATATAAATAGGAGTCCATATTATACTTAATAAAGGGAGGATTATTAATGAAAATAATATAGGCATATCATATTTTTTAAATATTTTTTTCATAATAAAAATTTACGGCTAATCATTAACATTTAAAATAATGTTTAAAATATAAACAATATCTAAAACATCAACCTGGCCATCTTGAGTTAAATCAGCTAAACTATTGAAATTCGAGTTTAATATTAAATTTATTATAAGAATTACATCTTGAATATTTACTATTTCATCTTGATTTAAATCACCTAAAAGTACATCATTATCTATAAAATCTGATAATCTATAATTTAAAAAAAAATTAATTAATTCTTCACTTGAGTGAAAGCCCCAATTATAATTAAACCATTCATGGCCACCACCATAAACTTTATAGTGAATAAATTTTGCAGAGGAATATTCACTAGAATAAGTATATTTTTCAACATTAATACTAATTTGTTCTATCAACTCATCTGAAAGATCATTATGTTCGCTCCAAAAATCAATTGATTCTTCAATAGTCAAGGCTCCATCAAAAGAAGGTGGAAAATAATTTACAACAGAATCAAATGTTCCATGAAAATGAATAATAGGGATATCTCTTTCCTGATCTTGACAATCTCCAAATTGACTATTTAACATTAAGTTTCCTGTCACTGATCCAAAAGCTGCAATTTTATTAGATAAATCACAGGCAAGTCTATATGCCATGTAACCACCATTGGACATACCACATGCATAAACTTGATCTAAATCTATATTATAATCTTCAGCTATAGCATTAATCATTAAACTTATAAACCCAACATCATCATATGGATTGTTATCCCAGTATGTAAATACATTCCATGAGTTATTAAGCCCTTGAGGATATACTACCGCTATATTTTGCTCGTGAGCAAAATCATCCATCTGGCTATAATAAATCTGTCCAGATGCATTACCTCCATAGCCATGCATATTTATTATCAACGGTATTAATTCCTCACTTTGAGAATCAACATTTTCGGGGTAAGAAACATAATATGAACGTAACATATTTTGATGATTAATATCAAACCATTGGCAGAATGAAAGTGAAAAAAATATACATATGAAAATAAGCATATTTAGTTATCTAAAAGACTAAGATAATATTTTGCAAAAACAATAGTGACAAATGGAGTAGATACAAAAAAGAATGGACCACAAATAGCAGAAAGAATAGCATTCAATATCCAAATCACAAAAATATTCCATAATAAATTAGTTGTCATTTGACTTGAGCCATTAAATGCATCACTAATAGATTTTTTCTCATTAATTATTATATGATTAACAAAAGACCATTTCATCATCAGATATATTCCTGGTAAAATAAAAAAACAACATCCAACAAATACACCTAATTGATATATTATTTTAGCTCCCAATAAGGAACCAAAACTATCAAGACCAATCTTAATAAAATCTCCTATATCAACTTTTTCTCCTGTAATAAGTCTGATCATTGAGCCCACATAACCCCCAACAATTGCGGGAAGAGCCAATAGCCCAATAATAGTTATAGCAAAAAGAAAACAAACAATTACAAGTATAAATGTATTTGCAATACACACAACTATATTATCAATTAATATTTTAAAAGAACTTTTATATAGTTCTTCGATTGATATAGAATTTTTCTTCTGCACAATTTGTTCACTCATCTCAATCTCCTATTATTTATGAAATAATTAATTCATTCCTCTTATTTGTACTATAAAAATAGCAAGTTATTATTACTGAAAAAATTATATATGTAACAAATCCTATTACAAAAAATTCATTTAAACCAAACCAAGAATAATTTTGATAATAAATAATCATCAATCCTAAAACCAATTTTAATATATCAGCTGTAACAGCATAAAACTTATAATCTAGAGTTGAGGTAAATGAAAAAATTTGAGTTATTAAAAAAATAGCATATAAGTAATACATCAGCATACTATAATCTGGTATAATTATAAATAAATGAAACATTAACAATACTGTAATCATATATTGGAACCATGTCCAAGTTAGAAGAAAAGAAGAATTATTTGTCTTGTATTTAACTAGAGAATAAGGATCTTCTATATGTTTTAAAGGAAATTTCGCATCAACATCAGAAGGTCTCCACCCTGTTGGCATAAACCAAATTTTAAACTTGTCTACTATTTTTTCTGTGTTCCAGGCATCTTTAATTAATTGCAGTAAATGTTTAAAATTAATAATTATTGGATTCCATGTAGAGGCAGGTCTTAAAATTCCATATACTGGTTTAACTTCATCTAATTCAACTTGAAAAGTTCCAAAAATCTTATCCCATATAATAAAAACTTGACTATAATTTTTATCGAGATATTCAGGATTTATAGCATGGTGAACTCTATGATGAGAAGGTGTAACAAGTATATATTCTAGTATACCCATCTTATCAATTAACCTTGTATGATACCAAAATTGAAGAAAAAGATGTAGGGGTGCAAGAATAGCAAAAATTTCTACGGGGATACCCATAAAAGCTGCGGGGAGCCATAAAAAAGTAAAAAATTTAAATGTCTGTGAGATTGATTGTCTTAATGCACATGATAAATTAAATTCTTCACTACTATGATGTATAACATGGGTATTCCAAAGAATATTAATTCTGTGATTAAATCTATGAATCCAGTACCCCCCAAAATCCTCTACTATAAATGCAAATGTAACAGCAAGCCATAGGGGTTCTAACTTATAAATAGTTAAATGATCAACAAACCATGAATAACTAATAATAGCAAAACCAAATTTCACTGCATCTTTAATTGTATTACTAAGACCTGAACTCAGGCTTGAAATCATATCTGCTGAATGATTTATTTTCATCCCTTTTATTTTAGCAAAAAACATTTCTACAGCTATTAAAAAAGCAAATGAAGGAATAGCAAAAAATAATAATTTTACATAAACACTCATTTAATTAATTCTTAAAATGATATTTATAAGCAAAACGACATCAAGAACATCAATGCTATTATCATTATTTAAATCTGCATTAGATTGAAAACTATTATCTAAAATAAGATTTATAATAGAAACAACATCAAGGACATTAATTTCTCCATCATTATTCAAATCTCCATCATTAGATATCAACTTATATATACTTTCGTTTCCACAAAATAACAATTCATTATGCTCATCTAAACCAAATGAAGTGATATTAATTCCAGATACTAACAAATGTTCATTAATATGGTTTCCATCCTCTGAATATGTAAGCGCCCACATATCACCTGTACACCAATCTCCATAAACATACTTTCCTATTAAACTCAATACAGTGTTCCCTCTATATACAAAACCTCCCGTTATAGAACAAACACCATTCACATAAAGTTCATATTCCCATACTGGAGGCTCAAAACCTTCAGCATTACAATTAGATCCTGTTGGATAACAATGATTTCCTTCCATTACATTCCAACCATAATTTAATCCACTATAAATAATATCAATCTCTTCATATGCATTTTGGCCTACATCAGCTCCCCATAAAAACCCTGTTTCTGAGTCCCAATTAAACCTCCACATATTTCGTAAACCATACGCATAAATTTCATCTCTAGCTGATGAATGAGCTATAAAAGGATTATCAGTAGGAATACCATAGTTTAATCCATTAGATGGATTATCAATATCAATTCTAATTAAAGAACCTAAAAGGGTTGATAAATTTTGGCCATGTCCAAGAGGGTCTCCTGCTGAGCCACCATCACCGAAGATGATGTATAAATAACCATCTGGGCCAAACCCTAATTGCCCTCCATTATGATTTGTATATGGTTGATTTACTTCTAAAATTACAAATTCTGAGTCAGGGTCTGCTTGATTAGGATTGTTTTCATGCACACTATACCTTGCAATGACATTTCTTCTAGGACCATGAGAAGTATAGTTAACATAAAAATAACCATTTTCACTATAATTAGGATGAAATGCTAACCCTAAAAGTCCTTCTTCAGTATATCCTCCATCTTGATCTACAATAGATGTAATATTTAAAAAAATATCAGCACTACCTGCATTTTCATCATTATTAAAAACTTTTATTCTTCCTTCTTGCTCTATAACAAAAACTCTATCTGAGTTATCACCTGCATGGTAAATTCCAACGGGATCATTAAAAGTTAAATTTGGGAATGCATCAACAACTTCATAGTCTGCTTTTAAGCTAAAATTTAATATTATTGCAAAAAGTGATATTTTTAATATGCTATTCATAAATTTCTAGTTCTTTAAAATAATATTTACAATTAAAACAACATCTAATATAATAAATATACAAAATAATAAGGTTTTTATGATTTATTTAATCTGAAGATTTTTTATTTTTTTTCTTTAATGCTAATCTTTTATTTATGTCTAACTCCATTTTTCTCATACGAATATTTGTTGGAGTGATTTCTAATAATTCATCTTCTGAAATGAATTCAATACACTGATCTAAAGATAAATTTTTTGGAGGACGCAAAACAACGGTTGCATCAGATGTAGAAGATCTAACATTTGTTAATTTTTTTTCTCTAATAATATTAACATCTAAATCTCCTTCTCGATTTCTCTCACCAATTACCATTCCTTTATATACCTCAGAATTAACATTGATAAATAGTTCCCCTCTATCAACCATTGCGTGGCAGGCATAAGAAGTGACTTTCCCAGGTCTATCTGCAACAAGGACACCTGTATTCCTTTGTATAATTTGTCCAAACCATGGCATATAAGAATCAAAAAGAGTATTCATAATCCCAGAACCTTTTGTATCTGTTAAAAATTCACTTCTAAATCCAATTAATCCTCTAGATGGTATTTTAAATTCAAGAGTTGATCTTCCATATCCATTATTATGAAGATGGGTCATACGTCCTTTACGTTTAGACAATTTTTCTGTTATAACCCCAACATGTTCCTCTTGTATATCTAAATAAATATTTTCAACAGGCTCTAAAATCTTACCGTTCTTTTCCTTTGTAATAACTTGAGGTTTTGAAACCATGAATTCATATCCCTCTCTCCTCATTGTTTCAATAAGAATAGCCATTTGTAATTCGCCTCTACCACATACTTCAAAAACATCTGTATGTTCTGTATTTTTTACTTTCAAAGAAACATTCCCAAGTATCTCTTTTTGCAATCTATCACTTAAATGTCTTGATGTTAAAAATTTGCCTTCTTTTCCAGAGAATGGTCCATTGTTAACATGAAAAAACATTGAAACTGTAGGAGCATCAATTTTAATTCGTGGTAAAGGCTCAGGATCTTCATTAGATGATACTGTATCACCTATATTAATATTTTCTATACCAGCAATTGCAATGATATCACCCGCTTCTAATTTTTCAACTTTAACTTTTTCTAATCCTTTAAATGTGTAACATGCAGATAATTTTTGATCACTATTAATACCATTCTCAGTACATAAACTATATCTATTATTTAACTGAATCGTACCATTGCTAAGTATACCAACTGCCACTTGTCCAACATATGGATCATAATCAATGTTTGTTATCAAAAATTGTGTTTTATATTTATCATCTACATCTGGTCCAGAAAATTTTTCTATTATTAAATCAAACAATGAGGATAAATCAGTAGAATTATCTTCTAGATCAATATGAGCGACCCCATCTTTAGCATTAGTATAAACAATTGGGAAATCAATCTGATCATCATTTGCATCTAAATCTATAAAAAGATCATAAATTTCATTTAAAACTTCTTTAATTCTAGAATCAGGTCTATCAATTTTATTGATAATCACTATTATAGGAAGATTCATCAATAATGCTTTTTGAAGAACAAATCTAGTTTGAGGAAGAGGACCCTCACTAGCATCAACCAAAAGTAGAACCCCATTAACTAAATTAAGACTTCTTTCTACCTCTCCTCCAAAATCAGCATGCCCTGGAGTATCAAGAATATTTATTTTTATATCCTTGTAGAAGACAGCTGTATTTTTTGCAGTAATTGTTATTCCACGTTCTTTTTCTAAATCCATAGAATCCATAACTCTATCAGCAATAGTTTCATGAGTTTTAAATGTGCCACTTTGATGCAAGAGACCATCAACAAGAGTTGTTTTCCCATGATCAACATGAGCAATAATTGCAATATTTCTAAATTTATTATTAATCATACTATTAAATTACGTACATAATGCTGCCTTTATAAAAAGGTTTATTATTAAAAATATTTCATAATACAATTGAATGAATTTTATAAAATTAAAAATAGTTATTAGTAAATATTTAGAATTTGATAAATATAGATATGAGGGTCAGATAGCAATAAATATCAAAAAAAACTTTTTCTAAAAATACTTAAGATTAAAGAACTAAATAAATTCTATTTCAACAGTTAATGCTATGTTAATTTTATGGATAAAAATTTGAAAATGGTTATTTAGATAAGCAGATTTTTTTCAACCATCTCAAGTTAAGTTAATTTCCTAATATTATTCCAACCAATGCAACGATATCCAAGATATTAATAACTCCATCATTGTTAATATCAGCTAAACTATTATATCCTTCTGATTGTAAGATAATATTAATTGTGGCAATAACATCTAGAACATTTATATTTCCATCTCCATTCAAATCTCCAGAAGATGTTATAAACTGTAAGAAAAAATTCCAAATTTCTTGACTCGAATAGTTTGGCCAATCATGACCTCCATTTACAACTTCATAAAGCCAAACTTCTTTATTATCTATACAGTCAAAATATCTATGCTTAATTGTATTCATGCCAAGGAGAAAATTATTTTCATTACTTGTACAGGAATTAATATCAACCCATAACTCTATGCCTTCTTCAGTTCCAACATAAGGACCCCATCCCCCCAAGTCATTAGGATCTCCTTCCCACCATGTAACATTATCATTTGTGCCATGTATTTCAAGAACAGGAATAGATAGGGATGGATCACATGATTCAAAAATCCAAGTCATCATACAACCTGCAACAGGAGCAATAGCACTGAAAATATTAGGAGCTTGACAAGCCAGCATATAGGATATATCTCCTCCATTTGACATCCCTGTAGAAAAAGTATTTTGACTACTAAGATTATATTCTTCTTGAAGATATTGTGCTAATGATGATAAAAAATCAACATCATTTACTATTTCATTTTGATGCATACTATAACCAACATTCCAAAACCTAGCACCAGACTGATCAATCGTACCATTTGGATAGCAAACAGCAAAACCATATTGATCAGCAATAGCATTCATTCCAGAATAACTTATTATTCCATTTGCTGAACCACCATAACCATGCATAACAAAGACTAAAGGAGCACCTTCTTCTAGGAGGGCAGGTTCATATAGGTAATATTGTCTTACAAGACCATCGTGAACGAAGCTATAACTTTCTGGGATCCCATCACAATATCCAAATGTATTAGAAAATTCATCTCCACAATCACCACAATCAAAACTATATTCTTCACATTGGAAATCAACACCCCAAGCACCATCATCACACCATCCATCACCAAGCCAGGCATCTGTTACACCATCTCCATTGAAATCTTCACAAAATTCATTATTTACATAACAATCAAATCCAAAATCAGGTTCAT
>CAYSDL010000031.1:453-16680 GCA_964429875.1 uncultured bacterium | reverse complement strand
CCGCTAAATTCAACAACCATATCAAGACCACCAATATAACCATCAGATTCAATAGTTATAGAGTTGTCATCTAAAGATATAGTAGCTTCAGTTGCATTATCTTGAGGAACAAATCTGCCAATTCCTAGAATATTATTAACTAAACCAACAATATCTAAGACATTAACAATGCCATCACCTGTATAATCAGCAGCACAAGTATCATCAAGTGCAGAAATACCTAAAATATGATTTACTAGACCAACGATATCAAGAACATTCAAGATACCATCACCTGTAACATCACCAGGATCACCATAGCAACCACCAGCTTCCCAGTCACCAGGATATTCATCAATGTTTGAATCATCAACTGTTGCAGTACCTGCATAAACTCTGTTCATGAAATCGGGACTAAGGAGATCACCAATTTCATTGAATGCAAAGTTAGGCATTTGATACATAATATGTACTTGATCATCAGTAGCCCATTGAGCTGAGTGAGGATATGTTTCCTCAGGAGCACACTTAGGCAATCCATTTGGACAAATACCACCAGTATCATCAGGAGTATTTGTAACATTCAGAGGGTTCCACCAAGTTGCACCACCATCAGTTGACTTAACAACATAGATATCTTCACTCCATTCAGGATAGTCTGACATTGTAGTGATATAGCAAGGATCTTCTAAATTTGCTTCATCACCATCAAATGAACCAGGAGTTGCCATCCCAGTTACAACATAAATAACGTCTGTATCTTCAATACTAAATGATAATGAACTTAAATTATTCCAAATATAAGTATCTCCTGTTAAGTCAGAGAATGACCATGTAGCTTCACCTGTCATAACATAGCTCCAAGACCAATCCATCGCTTCACCAGGACCATTATTCATACCTTTAATATGATATAATCCAGCATCTGCTGTATACCAGCAAAATCCTTCTTCAGTAGATTCACATGGAAGCACCTGGATAACAAAATGGACATTACCATCTGCATCAACTTTCATATCATCTTCATAATATGTCCAAAAACTATCTAATATGTGAGTTGTTCCTTCACATTCATCAGTAATTTCTGATTCAGAAAAATTAGCCACTATATCATCCCAAATTGAATCTGGAATAAAATAGTACCCATCACCATTAAAAGAATCTGCGCAACCATCCTCTACACTACCATTACATCCGCCCCAACTAGCACCATGATCTTCAGACATTCTGAAAATACCTGTATGGTAATTTGAAACATCACTTGCATCAGTGTCTGCTCCTAAAAACAAGCCAATAAGGCCAGCCATACAAATACCATCTTGAGTACAACTTACATATGGAGAAGTGTTAAAACTACCATCACTATCACCACCAACAAGATCATTTACTTCATCAATAATTTTATATTCAGTACCAAAAACGATATAACCATCTTCCATTGCTTCAGAATGAAACAACCATCTATCATTTCTAGTCCAATCATTAAAAGCAACGTTTACTACATACGAACCCTCATCATCATTATAAGATATAGCTGGAGAACCTACCCAGAAATCTTTTGTATCAGATGCCCATAGAGGATCAAGCTCTTCTGGATATGAGAATAGTCCACCACCCCAACCACCTTGATCATATGCATAGTATGGACGTCCGTCATATAATGAGCCGTTAGAATTTTGCGCATTAGCTGCATATTCATTCCATATTGCAATAGGTTGATCTTCAGTACCTATAGCACTTGGGTATCTTCCTTGAGATGTGCCAGTACCACCATTACCTGTACCAGAACCACCGCCCCATGGAGGGTTGCCATTATAATTTAAATTAGAGTAAACTTGCCAATCTTCGCCATCCTCAGATACTGCACCACCTAGCTGACCATGAGTAGTACCAATACCAGCATACTGTCTATAACAAGTAAACCAGTTCTCATTGTCTAAATCCACAAACAGTGGATGAGTATTAGCAGCGACCATACCATAGCCATTACCAGATGAATCAATCAAAGCAAATTCACCGCTATTTCTTGTATTTGGGAAGGCAATTGGAGTTGAACCATGAGTCTGTAAAGCCTCTTCAGTCATTCCAGGTTCAAATCTATATTGCATTTTTTCGTTTTTTGGAACCTTTTTATATGCACTAAAAACAACCCCTATGCTTAAAATCCCAACCAACATTGTTGAAATAGAACGTTTCATTTCCTCTCTCCTTTTTTAAGGTTAAAAATAAACTTACATAATTATAAAATAAGTATAGCTAAATATACTACAAAAAAATTGTAAAAAAACATTACAATTTTACTGACTTAAAACTGCGTTCACCAATAAAACAACATCAAGAATATCTATAATAGTATCAGAGTTCATATCTGCCGCCCAAAGCTGATAATCACTTGGCGTACCACCAATATTAAAAATAATATTAATTAATGTAACAATATCTAGAATATCAAATATATCATCACAGTTTAAATCACCCACTTCAGCAACTGGACAATCCCAACTACTTCCACTAGATTCATAATATCCAGTTCTTTGATTATTCCCTTTATATACTGACCAAAATTGATCATTTCCATTTAAATCCTTTATATCAATCATTACCATTGAACCTGATGAACCACATATAATTTCTAAGTCATTGTCATTATCATAATCAACCACCATAGGAGAACTCATAAATGGAAAATCATAATTTATAGGGAAATTATCTAAACTTTCTCCATTAATACTAAAAGCATAGATTTGACCTCCTTGATTTGCAGCAACAAGTTCAACTTCACCGTCATTATTTAAATCAGAAAAAACAATAGAGCCTACCACTTTATCCCCTATGTTCACAGGAAAACCATCTAATATATTCCCATCAGTATCAATACCATATACATTGTCATCATCTGAACCAAAAAAGATATTAACGCCATTAGATCCTTCATAAAATGAAGGAGAAGTATATATATCTGCACCAGTAGGAACAACAAATCGAATCGTTGCATCTGAATAATTAACTGCATACAAATCATCATCTCTTGATCCTGAAAGAATGATAAACTCGCCATCTAAATTTAATATAGCTGGTTCACACCTTATATCTCTACCTAAATCAATAGGAAAACCTGGAGCAATTGTTAAATCATCTAAAAGTACATACAGAAAATCGCTATCAGTACCAAAAACTATTTCATCTTTTCCATTACCATTCATATCTGCAAGAGCAACCCCTGCTTTTGTTTTTTCACCAACAACATAAGGGAATCCATTGACAAGAGACCCATCATGATTAATAGCATACAATGAACTTTCACTTGTTGGGGTACCATAACCGCCTACTACAATTTCAAGTTCTTCATCATCATCCAAATTTCCAATAACAGGCGTGCCTAGCAACCACTTTTCTGCATTAAAATCAACTTTCAAACCATTAATATCAAATATATATATATGCCCTATATCATTAGAAAGGTCACTCATTGTGGAAACTACAAAGTCTAAGGTCCCATCTAAATCAATATCTGCACTCGATATAGCTCCCCAAACACCGCTTATTATATTTCCACTAGGATCTAGGCCTCCTTCAATTTGGAAAGGAAAATGATCATTAATAATTTCTGATCCATCACTATACACTCTTATAGCACCAAATCCATCAGCTGTAACAAGCTCATTATCACCATCACCATCTAAATCAGCAACAAGTGGACTTGACCTATACTGACTATCAGTATCATATGGAAAACCTTCTTGAAACAAAGAAACTTCAACTTCAAACGACAATAGACTTTCATATTCATATCCATCTTGGCCAAGAGCAGAAACTAAAAGATTAAAAGCAATATCACCAAGAGGGATATCTTCACTTAGATTAAAACTATATGAACCCTGAGAAGTGTCTCCATCTTGCAAATAACCGTATGAAGCATTTTCAGCTGTTATTGAAACATAATTATTATCTGTAGATAAAACAGCCTCTAAAGAAATAGCATCTACCCAGCCCTCTTCATTTTGCAATGAGAGATCTATAGTTGCAGATTCCCCAGGATTTAAGACCAAGTCATCACCATTTGGATTAATTACAAAACTTTCAATAGTAACATTAGGTGAAAAATCCATACCTATAGCTTTATAAATATCAACCATACCTTTACCTAAACAATCAACTCCAGAATATCCATTGCATGTTTCATATTCAGGATTTAAATCATAAATTCTTCTATCAGCAGACTCTTCAATCCTTGCTCTCAATTCTAAATTATTCCAATCAGGATGATAAGCACTTAAAAGACCAATAGCGCTAGCAGCATTAGGACCAGCCATTGAAGAACCATCCCAGGATTCATACCCTGCTCCAATTATAGTGCTATAAATACTTTCCCCTGGAGAAGCTAAGTCAACATCAGGATGATACGTAGCCCAATTTCCCCATTGGCCAGAACATCCAATTGCGCAAACAGAAATACAATTCTCATAACTAGAGGGATAATGAGCCCCATATTCTTCACCACCAGAATCATATCCATTCCCAGCAGAACCAACTATCACTGCACCATATGTATCTTGAGCAACATTTATAGTTGAATTTTCAGAGCCAGAATATCCACCGCCACCCCAACTATTATTTATAATTGCAAATGACCCTGCATACATACCTGCTTTGGCTGCATATAAAATTCCAGGATAGCCATCACTGATTCCTGGCTCTCCTGTTTGATTCTCTCTAGAAGTTTTTACAGAAATATATTTTGCATTATAAGATGGTGAAGCCATTCCAAGTTCATTGTCCGTTGTAGCAGCTAAAATTCCTGCTACATGAGTACCATGTGCCCATGTTCCATTAGGCACAACATCTTCTTTTGGATATGGGTCATTATCATCTGTTCCATAATATCCTGAACAGTCCCAACCTAGAAGGTCATCAGCATACCCATTGCCATCATCATCAATAGTATCTTCAAATGGGGAACCATCAGAGACTGCATCTCTTAAATTAACTTCTCCATCTAAATTAATATCTCCAAAGCTTTGCTCTAGATAAGCCACTACTTCAGCAGCATCAATATAATTATCAGAATTTAAATCTAAACCATCCTCAAACATCCAGGAAGGTATTTCTCCTTGATTAATCCAACTATTATCTTGCAAATCAGGATGAGTATAATCTACTCCTGTATCTACAGAAGCAAGCAACACATGATTTCCCTGGGGGATATCCCCATTTGTAATGTCCCAAAAATCCCACGCTTTATCAGCTCTAATTGAAGCTAAAGTACATTGAAGCTCAGCAAGAGGGTCGTTTGGAGTATATAAAGGTTTTCTTAGATATTCATGCTCAGCATATAAAATAGAAGACAAATTTTGGATA
Source organism: uncultured bacterium (assembly GCA_964429875.1). Taxonomy (GTDB): domain Bacteria; phylum Fidelibacterota; class Marinisomatia; order SCGC-AAA003-L08; family D37C17; genus CAYSDL01. Next base: position 11,343 of record CAYSDL010000031.1, on the reverse strand, counting down.
TCATTAATAATTGAAAGAATACTACTTCTTTCTTGCTCAGAAACATAAGCTCTATATATTCTATTAAGATAAACATCACCATCTCTATCCATTTCATTAGAGCCAGGAAGCCACTTCTCAATATCATTAATTCCTTTTTCTACAAAAAAGTTATTTAATTGATTATTATCAACAAAAAATTGACCTTTTGACTTAGTTATAGCTAAAGGCTGGATTTCGCCTTTAAGACAAAAAAGGAAAACATCCTGTCTAGGAGTTGGATCTGAAGATAATAAAAGCGATAAAACCCCCAATATAAAAATCAGGGGTTTTATCACTAAGCGGATATTAAGATCTTTAAACATTGGTATTAGCCACCAAGAACAACATTAACAATAGCAACAATATCAAGGACATTAATTATACCATCGCCATTGTAATCAGAAGCACATGCTTCAGAATCATTTGGACTACTAGCACCTAAAACAAAATTAACAGCAGCTACAATATCTAGAACATTAATAATGCCATCATTATTAACATCACCTGCTGTACATTCTGGTTCAGAACCACAATCAGCTCCGCAATCAAGGAAGACTCTAACCATTAAGTTTCCATCAATTGCTTCCCAAGCGCCTGTTGCACCAGTTCTTCCATATGAATTGCCAGCACCACTATCATCTAGTCCAAATGGAGCTGTAGAACTAAATGATTTAGTTCCAATCCAAAAATCACCAGAAACAACCCAGCCGTTACTTAATAAGTCCTTATCGTTCCAACCAGCAAATAAGCCGCCTGCAACAACTTGACTATAAACTTCAGCACCTGGCATTCCACCATCATCTTCATATACTTTTACATAGAAAGCACCACCATCGCCTTCTTGATACCATTTAAATCTCACAACATCTTCATTAGAGCTTGCGTTAAATTTAACGGCAGTAAAGTTTCCAGAACCAGCCGTATAATAACCTTCAGCTGAACCATCATCATGATATTCTTCATGAACAGTTTGAGCAAATGGAGTTACTGTAACAGATGAAGAGAGACCGCTTTCTTCACCATCAGAATATGTTGCACTTGCTGCAAACATATAATCAGTATTATTTTCAAGTCCATCAACAGTTGTATTTGGAGCAGTAAGGCCACTTTGTACTTGAACTCCATCTTGATAAACATTATATGTCACATCAGCACCTGAGAAACTAATATTTGCTTTAATTCCCCACTCACCATCACCAACAGATGCGCCAGCAACACTCCATAAATCCCAAGCACCACCACTAAACAGAACCATGCTGTTTGTTGATGGAGAAACAGATTCATCAAGTGAAGCATATACGCCGCCAGGTGTATCGTCTACATTAGTAAACTCTGTTGCCAAGATATAGCTATTATTTAAATCCACATCAACAACAAATTCATTCCATCCATCATCACTTAAAGTAACGTCTTGTGTCCACATTGGTTCATTGTTATACAATGAGCCAAGCTGATCAAATATTGCTATTCTAGTTGCTGAACCAGCAGGATTAATGCCTAAGTGAACAGATATACTATGAACAGTAGATGCGCCGGCAAGATCAATTCTTTCTCCTGCCCAGGCAGTACTACCAGCTGTAGACATCTGAATACCGTTTTCAAATGAATCATTTGTATAATTAAATTCTACATTTGATCCTGAAGCATTCATATCATTCCACGCTAAATCAGCAGACATATCACCAGCTTCAGCGGTCAAACCAGTTGGGGCAGGATAATTACCACCTGATATTTTATAAATTCTAAAATCATCTATAGATAAACCAGCTCCTGTGCCACCATCATTATTTTCATCATAACGTGACTGAATTCTAAACTGAACATTTGCTTCTGCAAAGTCAGATATATCTAAAAACACATTACCATTAAATGGGTATCCAGGAAGATATTCTTCCCAACCATTACTACCAGGTCTTGGATCATATGCTGAGCCATCATCCCAGTAATCATAAAATTGATCTATCCAAACCTCACCAGTTGCTGTTACATCACATTCTGTTTCAGGAGAACAATCCAATACTCCAGAAACAGCAATATTATCTACATGTAAACCAGTAATAGAACCATCATCTAAGGTGCAGTAAGCAGGATCAGATCCAAATGCAAATCTAACGATAACATCCTGACCAACATAAGAAGCTAAATCAAAGCTTACTGTGTGTAAATCAGCATTTCCACCCCAACCTGCAGCTAAATGATTCAACTCACCACCGGTATCATATTCATCAGAATTCCAAAGCCAGCCATAGCCACAATCAAAATCATATGGATCAGAACCAGTTAGAAGATCCCATGTAGAGCCACCATCTGCTGAAATTCTTACATTAGCAGCGTCCCATCCATCAGTACAAGTTCCAGCAACAACAGCACCAGCAGGACTTTCAATTGTCCATGACATATCTGCGCTTAAAGATCCACCAGAAGGAACTGTAAAAGATGGAGTATCCAAAAATTGAATCCAACTATCTAAATAGCCACCAATTTCTTCATCAGCACACCAATAATCACCTGCATCTGTTGCATGCCAAGCTAAAGCATCAACATCCATTAGAGACACTGAATAATAATCCTCTAAGTAATTATCGCCATCACCATCAGAATCAGGCATATCTACATTTAAGAAAAATCCAAAATTCATAACCTCTCCATCACCCAATGCAGGCAAAGTAACTACAGGAGAATAAAGTGCCCACGAACCATTTGTAGTAGTCTCATCATTAGGAGAATTTATGCAATGAGTTGGACTATTAGAATCAGTATCTATTAGATTCCAACCACCAGGACTAGTCCATTGAAGGTCACCTTCAAAATCATCAGTCCACAAGTCAATTTCTTCTCTTGTTTGAGTTGTTTGAGTATTTGAATGTTCTACGTCCGCAGGATCAACTACAACATTAGAAGTAGATTGAATCTGAGGAGCTATTCTATTATTGCTTTCTTTTGCAAATAAGCAAAATGAAAAAACAAGAATAGGTAGAATATATTTTATTTTTTTCATCTTAATATCCTCTCTTTATTTCTAAGATTTTCTTTATAAAAGTTTTTCCGCGTCATATAATACAATTTTTTTTACCTAAAATGCAGTATAAATATGTAACAAAGTTTTAAAACGCAAAATTAAGTCCAAATTGATGAGTTATATCAAGTATGCCATAATCAACATAGGCATAATCAAGACCAAATTTATAATTCCTTATATTTAATGCAAGTCCAGCTCCAACACTTATGTCAGCTGTATCATGCTCAAGATGGGTTCCTGCCCTTAAATAGAACATATCCATAAAAGTATATTCCATCCCAACTGATCCATACAATGTATAATCTATTGGATTGATAGCATCAAATGAAACTAAGATCGCATGATTTTTTACCTTCATAAGATCACTCTCAGGGCCCATCACTTGATTTGAAAAGCCTAATCTAAATGTCATTGGTAATCTAAATGATTCTGTTGTTTGAACGCAAACCCCGCTTGGAGTATCATCGCATTCAAATTCCAACCCTTCTCCTTCATATTTTACTTCAGGACCTAGATTGCTAATAGACATTCCCAGCTTAAATCCCCATAAGCCTGTATCAAAATGAGAACCTATATCAAATGCAAAAGACTGCATATATGTTGTATATATCTGTTCTCTTATAAATTTTCCTGTAAATCCTATTCTTAAACGATTGGTGACAATCCTTCCATAAGTTGCTCTTGCACATAAGGCAGTAAAACTAAATGTTTCTCCTGTTCCTTCAGAAGTATTGTAAGTCTCTGTTGTAACAGGCATAGAACCTGAGTCTAAAAAGAAAACATGCAGTGAAGCAAAATCCACACCTGACATGTTCTGTGCATAACCAAGAACATTATGAGTAATCCCAGCAAAATATTCTGTAGTTGATAGAAATCCCTCTTGTCCCTTAACAAAAGTAAGGCTGGCCGGATTATAAGGGACGCCCACTATACCGCCTCCAATAGATGTATAAGCGCCACCCATACCAATAGCTCTTGTTCCTGTTTCAATTTTAAGCCAATTTGCAGCAGAGGTTGCTACCCTTGATACAACATCAGGATTTTCTTCTTGAGATAGTCCCAAAGAAAAAATAACAGCAATAATATATGTCTTTAATCTTATCATCGTACTATGGCGAATTTATTAACTTTTGTTAAACCATTAGGTGTTTCAACTCTATAGACATACAATCCTGGTGAAACAAGTTTTCCATATGTATTTCTAAGATTCCAAGTCGTTGAGCTTTTAATGCTTCCTGGACCATGATTAATAACATCTACAAGTTCTCCAGATATTGTATAAATTGTGATTGTACATTCATCAGGAAGATGCATGAAATTGATTTGTTTCGAAGTAGCAGTTTCATTATATAAAGAACTTGTGATATAGGGATTTGGGACAACAGTTATTTCATCAAGGTTTTCCTGGATAATCTCCTCTGCTTTACCAAGTAATGACATATTAGCAATCCAATAGTCTCCATCCACAAACCATCGTTTTGGTTTAAGTATAATTTTATCACCATCATTCCATGGATAAATTGGAAGCCAGGGATTATCATTCAATTCTGTTGTTTCATCATCGTCATCATACCATTGATTAGGGATAAAACCATCCTGAGGACTAATTAATTCTGTTGCTCTCCAAACAAGACCCTCAGATTGAACACATACATTTGCAGGATAAGTGATAGCCTGGTCATAATCCATTATCATATATCCAAGACATTCACTTATCTTTGTTCCATAAAGAGCAAAAGCATTAAAAGACATTTGAAGCTTAAATGTCTTTTGTTCAATAATCTCATCAGAATCACCCATTTTTACTGGGTCTAATTCAAATGTAAGCCATTCTCCTGGGGACCAAACACAATCTCCATCACCAGGGTGCGGTTGAGTATCATCAAACCAACCAGGAATTTCAGTAGAAATCCCATTCCAAATTCCATCATCTGAGTGAAGAACCTTAACATACTCTCCTGTAGTTAAGTTTTTAATTTTGAAGGGAAGAAGTGTACTAAAAGATCGTCCACATGCAGCTTCAGGACCAGCATTTAAATCAGTAGTACTTTTAAAAGCAGTATCTACAGGAGTTGTAGATAATTCTATTTGATAATCATATGCGGGTTTATTAGCAAAATTAGTTGCTAAATATAATAAATCTATTGATCCATATAAGTCATCATCTCTATTAAGATAATAGACTAGGTTTGTATCGGGCTCTGAATACAGTTCATCAATAGGAACTACAAAGTCACCTGGTAGATTTCTTATAGCGTTATCAAACCTCATTCTGACTCCATTAAAAAATGGAGACCAATTCCCTTGATAATTTGCATCATCTATTGATGCTAAATCATGGCAGTCAAGTAGATAATTAGGAATAGTAATTTCTTGATCATCACAATTAACAGAGACTCCTGGAAGGCCACTATAATTTTCAAGATCTCCTTCCTCTTCTAAATAACAATCTGAGCAATCAGACAGAGAGCACCCTTCAAGAGAGTGTATTATATTTTCACCAGCTAGAGCAAGTGGAAGATATTCTGTAGGAGCATTGTCATATGTTATTTCATTGACTCTGTAAGCATATAGACATGCATTTTCCATTGCGTAACCCTCAAACGGTTCTTGGTTTGTATAATTATTTAAATCTGCTTGAATTTCAAATCTAACTAGAGATGTATCAAGCTCTTCTTCATTAACAATCTCATAAAATTGATCTCCATTTCCGACTGCTTTACAATTAGCTGAAATAAAATCATCTAAATTTTCATCAGTAGGAAAAGAAACATTCGTTGCATAGTAATCTGAACTGATAGTAACAAAATTCTTATCTTCAACTGATGTTCCAAGACTGGATTCTAAACTTTCCTTACCAGGATATCCATATGGATTTGTTACAGGAGCACCTCTAGTAGTTTCCCAGCCCATTGCAACACCCTGCTCAATATCGCTCATCGATACATATTCATTTTCTTCCCCTACATTCCATTCATCTGGAGGTTCAAGAACAAAGTAATGTGTGTTTTGTAAAACTTCCTTGCCATTTACCTCAACATCAGGATCCTCTTCATTATCTGAGGGGTTAAGGTCAGTATTTGGACCAATAATTATTGATTCTATTATTTTATGGTTAAGTTTGTATAAGAAAAAAGTATCTGCTGCCATTGTATCGTGGAATGTATAAAGCTGAGAATTGACGACCCATTCATCATCATCCCATGTTGTTCCATTTAACTTACCATAATGACCATAAAGTAGGGTGTCTGGCCTTACACCCCTATCATATGCAGTTATAGTATAAGTATAATCTACTCCATCAATAACATCCTCATCTATCAATGTCTGTGATAACCCTTCATTTGAACCTAGATTTTGCCAGGCAAACCCATCAACCCAATCAACAATACCTGAAATTTCATTATATCTATTTAACTCTGCTGCACTAATTTCATTGCCATATGAATCAAATCCACAATCTTTATTATCATTTTTATATAGACAGTATGTACTGTCCTGTTCTTGGCTCATATCAAACTGTGCATATGGTTCCCATCCTAAAATTTCTCCATCTAAAATTGCCGTAGGAGTTCCCCATGTTTGGCCATAATTTTCACTTCTAAATATTTTATATCCTTGAAAATCAGCATATTGGGTTAGGTCGTCAATACTATTTTCAGCAGAATTTTCCCAAAATAAATTAATAGTCCCACTTTCATCTCCATCAAAATGTGTTCCTGTTGCATATAATAGCGGCTGAGCAGGAATACTATAAGCATTATAAGTAACAGTAATGATATCTTCTTCAGAGGTTAAATAGCCATCATTAACCTGTAATGTAAATGTTAATGTTTTTCCATCATTATTCCATAAATCTGGCAAACTACAATTTCCTTCATTTAGCCATACACCTCCATTATTTTCACAACATGATTTTTCAGTAATATATTCCCCTTCAACACAAAGATCTGAGGGGACAGTAAAACTTGGGTCAACAGCAGTTTCATCTGACAATACTACATCTGAAGAAGCACACTCTGAAAAATCCGAATAACCTTCAGGACAATAACCTCTCGAGGTCCAAAGATAATTCAATTCACCAATTGGGGTAGAATCACTTGATCTTGAGCCATCCAATGTATACTCATAGCCTGTATGTGCTCTAAAGTCCGATGTATACTCTTCAATTTCTTGAGCTTTTCCTCTATTATACACAATATTTTTTCCCGCATCTGCAACAGGAGGACAATTTTGCACTAAGGTAAAAGTTACCTCGCTAGAATTTGTTGATTCCAATGATACTCCTGCATCATTTGGGCCAGAATCATTGTCACAATTAACACTGCATTCAGTATTGTCAGTGATAACAAGCTCATATTCTTGCTCCCAAGTATTTGGAACATAATCACCAGTAAATTGATTTAAAAAGCACTCATCAAATAAATCATCTGGATATAATTCCGGGTGATCTTCATAACTAGCTATACATGAAAAACATGGGTTTACATCATTTTTAATAAGATCAAAGAGTTCTTCTGGGACACCACCATCAGGCCCACCTGAACCTGGAATCCACGTAAATGTATATCCATCTTTAGCAGTCAGTTTAACAATACAATCAGAATCATCACAATCATCATCAGTTAAACAAGACGTAAGCATATCTTTTTCACAAACAAATGTATCATTATAAAATGAAGTGACTCCAACAGATTCATCTGTTTGCCATGCATCACTATCATTCCAATATGAAAATGAAACTAATTCTTCTTGCGGGTCATGTGACATATGCCCATACAAATACATTTTTTCTCCCATAACATACGATATATCTACCCCTGCATTTGCAACGGGATATCTAGCTACTGATGTAATAGTAATAGAAGCTGACTCAGATTCATAATCATCATCATCTTCAGCACTCACAGTAATTGTATAATCTGTATTTTCACCAATACTTGTTGGAAGGAGCCTAAAAGCGACTGCTTTTTTTCTACTACATGTCCCATGACCATTACAATCACTTGTAGAGTTGCACCAATCTGTATCATTATAATTTTCTGATCCAATTTGATTTCCATTGCTATCAATGATTTCATCGCCTGATACACAAACGCCTAAAGTCTGACTATTAGATCCGCTCCAATCGAACTCTAAATCATTAATATCCCCATTAGGATCCTGGGTAGATAATACTTCCATTCTCATATATTGATTCTCATAGCCAGTGAGTGTAGGGGTATCTACACTAATCATTGGCATTCGAGCCACTAATTCCATATTAATAACTTCACTAGCAGTCTGGTCACCATCACTAACTTCTAATGTAATTTGATAGGATCTATCAGATCCGTAATACTCACCAATCTCAATTGTCGTATTTGCAGAAGAAGGATCAGAAAAAATAATATCATTTTCGCCATCATTATTATAATCAAGAGCAGGAGCACTCCAAGTATAAGTTAAAATACCCGTACTACTTCCATTATCTTGAGTCAGCGAACCATCAAAATAAATTGTGTAATCCTCATAAACTTCATTTATATATGCAATATCATTACCATCAAAATTCATTTTTTCTATTTCAGCAATAACTATAGGAGGCTGATTCACTGTTACTACAGTAATCGTAACATTAGATGTATTAGAATTCACGCCATCACTAACCTCCAATGAGAAAACTATTGGTGTCTCATCTGCAGCAGAGGGAACTACAAAAGATGGGCTATGAGTGTTTGCATCAATTATAATTAATCCGTCATAATTTGATGTCCAATTATAAGTTAAACTTGTATTTTCAGGATCAGTTGAAGCAGAGCCATCAAGTGATATGGTAGAACCAACATACGCAGAAAAATCACTTTCTGAGATTACTGCAGTTGGAGATGAATTATTTGATACAGTTACAGTAACCAAGTTATCACAAATCGAACAATAGTGCGAGCCTCCATAATCAAAGGTATTTCTATCATATGCTACCCACTGATTGCATCCTACAACATCACCTTCTTCAAAAATACAAACACCATTTTCAATATTTGAATTTGATATATAGTTACTCCAAACAGTCGCACCATTAACAATCCCATCTTTTCTTACTAAAGTAACATCATCAGTAGTAAAATCTGTCCCCCCTATTCCCCATTCACCATGTTCATAATTTTCTGGGTCTCCTACAACATCAATCCTTTGTCCATTATGCAAAAGTTCAATTGCATCATTTCCACCTAAATTTGACAAACTACTCCATTCAATAAATTGAGCATTACTTCCAATATATGGATCGTTATCATTAACAAGGTCGCCTGAGTCTGATTTAATGATTATAAGCACTTCTCCTGGATTAAGCATGCCAGAAGAATTGTTAGACTGTGCACCATTATTATTTAAATCTAATGTGTATTCATTGCCATTATCTCTATAAATAATAATCTGATATTCAGATAGATCTATAGAATTTTCTGTTCCATTATAGATTTCCAGGTATCTATTTGCAGAAGCTGATGCATGGGCATATTCTGATATAAATAAATTAGTACTATTATAAGACAGCGATTGTTCTCCAGCATCATCAGTAACTATAAGAGAAAAGATATAATCATCTTGCTCGAATGGAGCAACAATATCTAATGAAGCATCATTAACACTACCACTTGCAATATCAGATTCTGTTATACCACTTGGCAAACTCCAAAGATAAGTATTGATTGTTCCATCAGAGTCATAAGAAGATGTTCCATTTAAAGTAAAAATTGCACCTTCACCAATATTAATATCTTCTCCAGGAGAAGCATAGGGTCTGATGTTAGCTATCACATCCACAAGTATTGCTTCATTTACCGTATCTACTCCATCAGTTACTGATAACTCTATTGGGAATTGCTGATCTTCTGTTACAGATGGAGAAATTAATGAAATAGATGAAATGTTATCACTTGCCCCATCTACAAGAACAAATGAAGGGTATGTCCAGCTGTATTGTAATCCAGAAGCATGAAGCGTTTCATCATAAGTTCCGCTTGCATCAATAGTAAATTCACTATTTTTATTTACTTCAAAAGATGTTTGAACATCTATTACAGGTGGAGTATTGACATCTGATATTGTTATCATAACTTGATCTGGATCAGAATCATAACTACCATCATTAACTACAAGATTAAATCTTAAACTTAAAGGAGCTTCATTCCAAAAAGCATTTGAATTTAAACACTCTGCGCCATTCCAAGAAGATTGCATCCATGTTTCTGTTGAATTAGAACAAGTTGAACCATCCCAAGATGACTGCACCCATGTTTCTGTTGAATTAGAACAAGTTGAGCCATCCCAAGATGACTGTATCCATGTTTCAATCCCTTGATCACACTCCATAGTATCAGCATTCCACGAAGATATTCCTCCCCAAGTTGCAGTACCATTTTGACATTCTTCTCCATCCCAAGATGACTGCGACCATGTTGCATTGCCCCAGTCCGAACAATTATCATCATAAAAATTCCAAATCTCTACTTCACCTGAGGTTGTACAACCGCCATCTTCCCAGTCACCACCATTGTTATTACAACAAGCCTCATGAGTTTGAGAAATGCCATCAATACAGCCAATAAAATCAAACCATTCACCCTCTCCCTCATTCAAACAGCAATTTTGTTCTGTTGTAGATATACCATCGCTACAACCTATGTAATTATTCAAACAGCAATCCTCACCTGTTACTGATATTTCATCACTGCAGCCTACATAATTATTCAAACAACAATCCTCAGCTGTCAATGATTCTTCATCACTACAGCCCACATAATTATTCAAACAGCAATCCTCAGCTGTCAATGATTCTTCATCACTACAGCCCACATAATTATTCAAAC
>CAYSDL010000031.1:0-353 GCA_964429875.1 uncultured bacterium | reverse complement strand
AGCAGTCCTCTTCATTTATGGATTCACCGTCACTACAAAAGGGATCTGAAAATGTAAATGAAGGGTTTGCAGTTGTTTCTCCAACAATCTCAACACCCTCAAGAGATTGCCAAAGGTAAGTTAATTCTGATCCTTCAGAATCATATGAATTTGATCCATCTAATGTTACGGTTGAGCCTAAATAATAAGTTTGATCTTCACCTGCATCAGATACTGGAATATCACAATTAATACAAGCAATTAACATACTTGAAAGTGATACAAATAAAATTAATATGTTTTTTATTTTATCTAACATTTTTAAAACGCAAAATTAAGTCCAAATTGATGAGTTATATCAAGTATGCCATAAT
>CAYSDL010000030.1:0-16962 GCA_964429875.1 uncultured bacterium | reverse complement strand
GCACAATCAACCCATGCACCACCATCACATACACCAGCACAATCATAGGTATCACATTCATCTACACATTCATCTTCATAGCCACAAGCATCAAGACCTTCATCTGCGCCATTAGCACAGTCAGGACCCCATCCTGCATTACAGAATTCAGATGAACCATCACATACATATGATGTAGGAATACATTGACCATCACCACAGTCCCATAAACCTTGATCTGCACATGTAAGCTGAGCTTCAACACACTCTGAACCATCATCAGATAATTCAGTACCACAGTCACCATCATCACAGTTATATTCAGCACAGTCTAAATATAGACCATATGCACCATCATCACAGTAGCCATCACCTTGCCATGACAGGTAATATGTATCTACACATTGACCAGCACAATCAACAAAACCACCTAAATCTTCACATGTAGGTGCAGCACATGTTTCTTCACATGAACCCCAGCATGAAGCTAGAGTTTGAGAAGTATTTGCATCACCTGCTGTAAAATTTCTATTCCAGTATCCATCAGTTTCTACTGCACAATCACTAAGACCAGTAAGGTCTTCTTGATCAGCCCAAGCACCAATAGAATATTTATAATCATGGTAGTCTCCAGGAGTAAAATATTGTGTGTGAGTCCAGATTCCATCACCGTCATCATCGCTCATAGCATTATAACAATCACCACACCACCCATTATATGTACCTTGTACATGAGGGGTTCCTGATACATTATCAGGAAGATCAAGTTCAAATACTACTTCGCCAAGACCACAAACACTACCTCCCCAATTAAGACAATCCCACCAGCCGTCATTCCATGTGGCAGAGGTTCCATCATCAAAAAGACATCCTTGGGCAACAGGGATATCTGCACACCCTGCATATGTACATGTTGAAGTGCCATATTCATTATATGATTGATCCGTAGCAGCTGAATCAAAGTTTGTTGCTGCAGGATCAATACAACCTTCAACACTTGCAGTACCACAAGTACCATCATCAAGAAGTTCAGTACCACAGTCACCACTGTCACAATTATAATCAGCACAATGGAAATCTACACCCCATGCACCATCATCACAATAGCCATCACCGTTCCAACTTGAATAAGAACCAGCAATACATGTACCTGCACAGTCAATCATTGAATCACCGCCGCATAAACCTGAACAGTCTTCTACAGCTGAGCCACCACATTCACCAGCACAGTCATAACCTTCATCACAAGTTTCAGCTACGCCGCAAGTACCGTCAGCAAGAAGCTCAGTACCACAGTCGCCACTGTCACAATTATAATCAGGACAATGGAAATCAACACCCCATGCACCATCATCACAGTAGCCATCACCGTTCCAACTTGAATAAGAACCAGCTACACATGAACCTGCACAATCAGTGAATGCATCACCGCCAGGAGTCCCTGCACAATCACATGATCCATCATCACAAGGATCTGCAGCACAGTCACCTTGACCATTAGAATCACTTGCAGAAGGGTCTACACAATCATCACAGTCACCACCATATGATGCACAACTGTATGTACCATCTACACAAGTAGAAGGGCAACAGTCTCCACCATCATAACCACAAGATTCGTTATTGTTAGATCCATCGCACCATCCATCACTAATCCAGCCAGCATTACCTGTACAATCAGCATATGGATCACTACCATCATCGCCACCATCAGCAGCGCCATCACCAGGACATGAACAACCAGTACAATCCCAGCCATAACTTCCTTCTAATGTAGCACAATCTATACCATATGTATCCCATGCTGCATCACAACTGGCTGCACCATAAGCTGACCAGTCATATGCACATACTGCACAATCTTCAGCTGCATCAACTTCAGATCCATCAGTACATTGAAAACCAGCACTACATTCATCTTCATAACTGCAAACATCTAGGCCTTCATCTGCGCCATTATCACAGTCAGGGCCCCATCCTGCATTACAAAATTCAGATGAACCATCACATACATATGATGCAGGAATACATTGACCATCACCACAGCCCCAATAAGAAGCAGATGAACATCCACCATTCCATGTACATGAACCATCATCAGCTGTAGCATCCGCATCATAATTTTCAGCAGAATCATCAGTACAACCTGCAACTGGTGGAGCACCACCTATAGTTACTGTCCATGAACCAGAACTACCTTCAACTGCAAATGAAGCAACAAAACCACCATCAGCATCATAAAATATAGCAGAACCACCATTCCAGCCATCACCCCATGAGTCATAGCCATTAAAAGTATAGTCACCATCTACAAGACAAAATTCAAATGTACCTGCACCACCAGATGAACCATTAAAATCCCATGAGATTTCACCATCATAGGAACCACCACCAACTACTAAAGTATAAGCTTCACCAGCATCACAACCTGCAGGCTCTTCATCATTAACATCAAAAGTTAATGAAGCTTCATATAAACCTGAATACTCACTAAGTGGATCACCTGAAGAAGTAGCTACGCTACCTACAAATGTACCATTTACTGAGATATCAGCATATCCACCACCATCACCATATGAATCACCTACAATGAACATATAGTTACCTGCTGGAACAGATACTGATACTTCATCACATCCATATGAACCAGAAGCATGAGCTGTCCAACCATCTGCTCCCCATGCCCACCAGTTAGTTGTGTCAAGAAGAATCCAGTATGTTTCAGAAGCATAGTAATCAGTACAAACACTTGCTGATACTGTTCCATCTCTACCATCATATTCTGGAGCAACTTCAATTTCTGTCCATAGAGTTGGACCATTGAAATTAGCTGCATGTTCTTCATGCAATGGATTTAAAATATCTAATTTTTCTTGATCAGGGTGAATTTTTTGTTCAGTAGTAGAATTTACTGAAAGAATTTTTTCACCATTTTTTGAGCTTTCTACAACAGAGTTTAAATGAGGAGCAATTTCTTTTCCTGCAGGAACTGCAACTTCTTTTCCAGGAAGCTCATTTTGAGGAAGTTCTTGTTGAGTAGCTTCTTCTACTTCAATAGTAACTTCTTCTTCTATTGTAATTGTATTTTCAATGTTTGTATTTGATTGATTTGTATCAAATAAAGGTGTTGCAACCTCTTTAGAAATTGATGCCTTTTTATTATGTAAAGGTGTTGCAATTTCTTTTTGGATTATTGTAGTTGCAGGGTCTTTAACTAGTTGAGACTCAACAACTTCTTTTTGTGTATTTGTATCGGCAAAACAAAGCCAAGAAAACACAAAAAACATTAACAGTGTTTTTTTCATCATCTCCTCCGAGTGTTTTTATAAAAATTTCGTACAACTTTGACATTTCGCACTATCTGTCGAGACCAAATATAAATGTGATTTTATAAAATTGCAATAAATTATTTATTTTCTTGTTTTATATGTGATTTAGATCAATTAAATCTCTATTCATTCGATAAAGTAGAAGAATTATCTTTTGGAAATAAAAAAAACCGTGCTAGGAAAATTGTGGATCTTAGAGGAGGAGTGCGAAAAATATCCTAACACGGCTTAAAATCTTATATTATAAAGCACTATAATTTAATTATTTAAAGTAATACTTCAAAAGAATTTTATTTAAATAAATAAAAAATAAAATTGATTTAATAAATTTAAAATTTTCTTATAAGCTCTATTGAAGTTGGAGAGCCAAGCACATCACTGTCATGTTTTAGAGTTGCATAAACAATTGACCAATCTTGAATATCCATCTTCAGTCCCATTGAATAGTCTTTATAATTATTGCCTGAGGTTAGCCCACATATCAAATTAAGATATGGAAACTTTGTCTCAAGTGATACTTTTTTAAATAAATCATCATTTTGGTAGATTAAATCAGATAGCATTAATAAGGGGACATTATTAAAGTTATACTTTATCCCTATTCCTAGAATACTTGAAGTTTTAGCATTTAAACCTCCAGTATACTCTTTTCCAAAATTTTTAGCAACAAAACCAAAAGATAGATTATCAGTTAACTTCTTTGTTAAGCCTAAATCAATTGCAATACCATGCATTGATTCAGTATATAGTTTTGATAAATAGACTTTAGCTTTATAGCCAACTTCAATATTTTTTGATTTTAAAAAATCAGAATTTAAAGCTCTAGAATATTCTAATGAGTACCAATATGCTCCAAAAAAACCAATGGGCGATTCACTTGCCACCTCATCTCTTAGTTCAATATCATCTATACTTAATGATTCAAAAGAAATATATGAATCATTCTTTAAGAATGAAATCTTTTGTCCTTCTAAATCACCAAACCAGCTGTTTTTTGAAAAGCCCATATAAGAATTTAATGATGAAGTCCCTGAGGGGTTAATATCAATATTGTTATTATGAGCAATACCTGTATTTGAAGAGGCTAAAGTCAGAGCACTCTGAGGAATAATTAATGCTTTTAGACCAATACTAAAAGCAAGATTAAAACTAATGCAAATAATAATAAAAATTTTCATATGTTAATTTTTTAAAAATGTAAAGCTGAATAAATGAGTCATACCCTCACCCATCAATCCTGGATCTAGAGCATAATCAATATTGATTCCTCCACCAAGAATTGATTTAATTTCATAACCTAACCCAAAATAAAATAAATTAGTTATATCTCTATCATTACTTTCTCTTAAACCAAACCTAAATTTAATCATTTTATATGGATTTATTTCTAATCCTAATCTGTATTGTTCATAGATAGAATTATTGTAATCCAATTGCATTGTAAAAATAAAATCATTTAAATATTTATGTTTATCACTATAAGATATACCCATAGATGTAATAAGGGGGATCTTTTCATTTTCATCAAAATCCCATTTATACTCTGCTCCAATATTTTTTGAACATAAGGCTAAATTAATTTTATCATTTAAATAATAATTGATTCCCAAATCAAGCCCTATCCCGTTAGCAGCATAATTATGCAAATGATTTTGATACACTTTTAAATTTCCACCTAAAGATAATTTATTATTTTTTACGCCAAAAGACATTGCAATAAGACCTTCCCAGTATTCTAAATCACCTATGATATTATTATCTGTATCTGTTTGTTTAATATGTGTTACAGCTGTTCTTAAAAAAGATAAACCAATTC
Source organism: uncultured bacterium (assembly GCA_964429875.1). Taxonomy (GTDB): domain Bacteria; phylum Fidelibacterota; class Marinisomatia; order SCGC-AAA003-L08; family D37C17; genus CAYSDL01. The sequence continues at coordinate 11,838 of CAYSDL010000030.1, read as the reverse complement.
CTGCGTTAGAAGAAATATTTCTTGAATATGTAATAGCTTGTATTGACCGGTCTAAAGTCATTGAAAAATATGACAAACCAAACTCATGCTTTCTGCTTTGTGATATAAATGCTGGATTACTAAAAGCATTAAATCCCTCATTATAAATACTTACTGTTGCACCTGAAAGAGAAATTCCTTTTGCATTTGCTCCATATCTAAAAGCTGCACCTACGCTTGATGTTTCAGCCTCAAGTGATAATGAGAAAAATAATATAATAAATAGTTTTTTCATATTAATTATTAATAATCATTAATTTTTCCCAGACTTCACGTTTTCCAACAGATAATCTGCAAAAATAAACTCCATTATCTAAATTGATATTGTCATAATCACATTTCAAATAGTTGTTTCCATCATCTTCGATGTCCTGATAGCAAGGAATATTTGAATAAACATTTTTCATGGAAAAATCAAAAATATCAATATGACCTGAAGATGTATCTGTTTTATATACAAAATTTGTATATTTTTGTGTTGGATTAGGATATATTGATAAACTAGAAGACTCTAAGTTAATATAATCATCATTGCACCAACCTTCACCACAACCATCACTATCACATTCATAAATTAGTCCATTAGGTGTGCCAATAAATTTTATATCATTTTTTTCAATAAAGGTATATACCTTCCAGGTATCATTAAAACAATCATCTGGGATATCATCAAATGAATTCCAGCTCTGTTCACTATTTACGCTACTATAATAAAGGCCTTGATCAGTAGCTGCATACATATTGTTATCATTAAAATATAAATTATATACAATCGCAGATTCAGTCCCTCCATCATTTACATCATTAAACTGATTTACGATGGTCCATGTTGCACCCCCATCATCACTATAGGTTAAACCATGAGGTTCTGGAGGAGACACAAGTTCTCTTGATATAAGCCAAATTCGTGTAATATCATTTTCTAAATATTGAGGAACAACATCAATAATCCAGTCTCCCGCAAGATTAGCTGTCAGAGTCGTTTGATGAGTCCAATCAATACAGCCATCATCATCAATAAGTCCTTTATTAATACCATTAGCAGTTCCAACCCAAATGACATTTTCTTCAATATGAACTGCATAAGGTTTATGATTATGATTTCCTGTTGGTGGATTTACTGGATTATACACATATGATTGGGAAGATATCCCTCCACATATAAGTTCATCTTCATCTCCAATACTATCAATGTCTTCTGGCAAAGGAACAAGTTCCCAGTTTGGAACTTCTCCATAATGCAGTCTCCTAAGCATACCTGCCCAGCTTGCTATATAAATATATTCATTATCTATATCTACTGATAAATCATAGGTTACATTTTTTTCTACAACAGTAATTGGATTAGAGTATACAGTTTGGCCATACCAATCAAAAGGAATGTAAGAGCCCTGATATGAACATCCAGTAACAGGATGCCAAGAACAGCCTGTTACAGCTGGAGAACAAATAGTTGGATTAGTATAACCTTCACAATAAGGAATATCATCAGTTGGTTGTTCTGTAAAATTCCACGTAGTTCCACTATTAATGCTCCATGCAATTCCAGTTCCATAAGGAATATAATCATCTTCAACCTGGCTAAAATAAGATAGTACTCCTGATACAACTATCATCGTTTCTCCATTTTCTAAATCATAGGTCACTGTTGATGGATTCCCTCCATCAGGAAGATCCTCATCTACAAAATGTGAAAAAGATATTTCTCCAAAAACCAAATCGATAATGCTGAGGCCTCCTGAGGTCCCAGCATAGATATTAACATCATATCCATCTCTAAGATCTACGATACTATCATCAGCTAAATCATTCACAATATCTCTTGATGATTGAATATTATAATCTAAATGATCTAAAGAATAATTATATGGGATCATTCCACATAAGACATTTAATATCAATAATATTTTTATTAAGAATATCATGTTTTAACAACCAGACAAGCCCATTCATTTTGTTTTATAGTATCTATAACCTTAAAACCTTTATGATCAATTTTCTTATTTATTTCAACAATATCTGTAGTTAATATTCCAGATAAAATCAACAAACTGTTTTTGAAATTAATTTTTTGTAGAAATTGTTTTAATATAGGAAAATTTATATTGGCTAGTATAATATCATAATTAAAATCATTCCATTTTAAGCAATCTAAAATTTTCAAATCAATCAAGCTGCTGTTTAATTTCATATTATCATTGAAATTATTTTTTATATCACTATCATTATCTAATGCATAAACTTTTTTTGAACCTAATTTTTGTGCTAAAATAGCTAAAATACCAGATCCTGTTCCTACATCTAATACAGATGCATTTTTATAAAAATATTTAAGTAGTGCTGAAATCATCATAGATGTTGTTTCATGATGCCCAGTTCCAAATGCCATCCCAGGCTCAATTTTTAAAATGATTTTATTCCTATCTTCTACATTTGATTCCCAAGAAGGAATAATCATTACTTTATTATTGATATTAAGATTTTTAAAAAATGGTCTCCAATTTTCATTCCAATCTTTATTTTTTACTTCGTCCCAGACTAAATCATTAATATTAGAACAATTTGCAATAATTTTTTCTATTGCCTGTTTGTCTGGATTTTCAAAATAAATGTGACTTTGAATATCAGTATCATAAAGACCAGAGTAATAGTCTTCTAAATATGCAGCTGCAATTTCTCGATCTGTTTTTTCACCTTTTATACTTAATAATGTATATACTTTGTTATCCATTACATTCCATCTTTCCTATAAATATATTCTGAAACAACATGGCCAACAATTTTTAGAGTTTTTGCTGAGCATTTATCTGGGGTATCCTCTAAAGTATGCCAATAAGGATAATCAAAATCAATAATATCGATAGCGGGGATACCTGTTTCTACAAATAAAGCTCTATGATCATCATAAATTGGGTTTTGGAATGTAGTTGTAAATTCACTATACCCTAGAGTGTTTGCTAAAGACCAAATTTCTTCTACAACCTCAGGTGCCTGGATATAGGAAAAATATTCTATTTTAAATTCTGCATCAATATCTGCTACCATATCTAAGCAGATAGCTAACTTTGGAACTGGATTATTTATTGATTTTGAAAAAGCTTTAGTTCCTAAACTGAAGTTTTCCAGTTCTCCACTTCTTCCAATATCTTCCCCATCAACAAACAATAAATCAATTCCAATGTTTTGCAATGGATACGATTCTAAAATTTCAGAGAGCACCATAAGAACAGCTATACCACTTGCACCATCATTTGCACCTATAATTGGAGTATTGAAATTTTCAGGGTTAGCATCTTTATCTGCTATTTCTCTTGTATCCCAATGTGCCATTAATATCATTCTATTATCTGATTCCAGATTAAATCTGAGAAATAAATTATACAAATTAATTTCATTATCTTCATATGGATGTTTAATTGTATGCTTATCAACAATTAAGGTGTCGCCTTTATTAGATAAAAATTTTATTAAATAATCTTTAAAGTCTAAATGTGCTTTACTTCCTGGATATCTTGGTCCAAATTCACATTGCTTTAACAAATAATCATATGCAGTATCACCATTAAATGATGGAGAAAATTGCGATAAGCAAATAGACATTAATAATATTATAATCGTTTTATGCATAATAAATAAAATTAAAATGATTCAAAATATACTCTAACATTAAAGCCAATTTTATGTTTTATCTCCGAACCTGTATTAGAATCATTTATATGAATAAAGTCATACCAAAAATTAGCATCAGCAAATTTACTAAGACTATATGTTATTTCAGGTTTTATGTTATAAGTTTTTCTAAATTCTAACATTTCAAAATCATTTAGTTCACTTGTTTGGAAATAAGAAAACAGTTCAGAACTTTCTTCCCAACCTAAAGTAAGCTCAAAATGAACTTGATTATCTAGATATACATCTCTTAAGAAAAATACAGGAATTCTAAATCCAGATTTTTTTGTATAATCAAATTTTAAATTAATCTGATCGCTAATATTTCTTTTAATCTGATCACCTTCATTTGAAATTGTTAAAATATTATTATAAGTTAAGTTTATATCTATAGGGATTGTCTTAGTTTTCATTTTAAATCCAATAAATGGTGTGAAATTTCTCTTATAATCTATTTTTTGAACAATTTCTTCTTGAGTAACTTTAGTTTTTTCACCATTGTAGCTATGATTTAATGTGAAACTAGAAAACCATTTATCTAAGAACATATACTTCTCTAAACCCCTTAAGTTTATTGACCAGCCAAATATTGGGACACCATCATTACCAGATGCTCCAATAGGAAAATAAGATTGGGAATAATTTTCATTATAGCCACTATCACTTTGTTTATTTGCACTAAGAGCAATTCTATACTCCATATTAGATAAACTTAGATTATCAGTGATTTGAATTGATGTATTAAATCTCAATTCCTGACTAAATGTATTTGAAGTAGATAAAATTGTTGTTGAAGATGAATTAGAAAATAGTGCATCTGTTGGTTGTTCTTCAAAGCCCAGTTTAAAGTTATAGCCTGGATCAATATCTGCTGATAAATTATTATAATTATTTTGTGTTTTATATGTATAGGTAATATTGATATTTGAAACTCTTTGACCTATATCATGTAAAAATTTAAAAATTGTTTTAAAATGAGGTTGATCTATTATAAATGGTTTTTCAGTTTCTTCTTTGTTACTATTATTACTAGAAGATTTTCTTCTTCCTCTTGAGCTGCTATAACCTGAAGAACTAGTTTTTTTACTTTCTGATTGATAAAATTGTTCAATAAACTTCTGAAATGAAAAAGTAAAAGTACCTGTTAGTTTATTATCACTTTTTAAATCAGCTGTAGCATCTGTTCCTGATAGCATATCCCTAGTCCAAATATATGTTGGAACATATGAGAACCTTGGAGACAACCAATCTGTAAATACAGGAGGTGTGTATGTAAAGGAAAATTTTTCAGTCAAATTTTTCTTTAATCCAGGTGAATATGTAATATCAAAAATATCTGATACAGAAGGAATATAATTATTATCCATCAATTCATTTAAATTGTTTTTCATATCTATAGTATAATTAAATGAAAAATTCTCACTTAATCTTATATTTGTTTTAAATGTTCGATGCAAATCTAAAGTTTGTTCATCTGTTATAGTTCCTCCAAAAATTTCTCTTTTAATTGTATAGTTATCATTATCTGTTAAGGTTGAACTATAATTTATATCTTCAGGAGAATAAAATATTTTAAAATCCTTGAAAAATTTCATTGGATAATATGATGTTGAATGCTGCCAGTTTTCAGTTTCTAAAATATCTTTAAATGGGTACCACACATTATCTTTTGAAAAATTAAAGTTGTATGTATATATATATTTTTTTATAACAATTTCTTTATTAGATATAGTTGGATTAGATTGTTTATCCCATGAATATGAATATGTCATTTTTGATTTATCTAAAATATATTTATATAAAATATTATCTTCATTATAATTTGATAGATTAGTTTTTAAATATGTACTAAATGTTATTTTATCAGTTAATGTTTGTAAATATTCAGGCGTGTTATTTATTGATCCAAGAACAATATCTGATCCAGGTTTATACATCGGTGATGAAATATTTTTTGTGTATTTAAATGTAAGAGGAAGTTCAAAGAAATCTTCTCTCAAAAGCTTACTTGGCGAGAACCCTAAATTGAATGTATAATTTTTAGAATGGTTTCCAGTTCCAAGTCTTTGTTCAAGTTTATGGAAATTAGCTTCTTGTTCTGAGTATGATAAATCCATATCTAGTAATTCACCTAAATTAAAACTGGCACTTACTTTAAAAGCTGAGGCTGCATCCTTTTTAACGCCTGTCATTCGTAATTCATTTAGCCATACACTTCCATAAACAGTATGATCATTATTATTTGCAACTCCAATCATTACATACTCAATTCTATTAATAGCTGGTTCACCTTTTATTCTAAGCTCAGTGCAATCAGTACAAATATCTGAAATATCTATTTCATTCCAATCATTACAGAATTCTTCATCTAAAGAAATATCTTCAGAACAATAATTCCCCCACGCCCATAGTTCATCATCTTCTAAATAAGTTCCAGGAGTAGAATAGAGTCCATTTTCATCCCAATCATCACTCACTTCTTCACCATAAAAAGCAATGTCATCCTCATAAAAACAATTCTCTGCATTTATATCATAGCATTCATATTCTTCATTGTCCTCTGTGCCTAAATAATATTGTGCCCCTTCACCAAAAAAATTATCTAAATCTTCATTTTCATTATTAGTACAGAAAAATTCATCTTCAGATAGGTTATCAATTCCTGCATAAATTACACATGCACCCTCAACTAACATATTATCGCCATTAGGATCTAATTTATTTTGCCAATAAAAAGGTAATCTATCATCGTTATCTTCAAAACTACCATAAGAAGCATCAGACCCATCATCATCATAATATCCAAAGAGTTGATCTCTGCAAATTGTATGATTGATATACTCATCATATTGATCTGAATATTCATCATCAATTTCACATATCTTCTGTGTAGTAATTCCTAAATCTATTAATTCCTGCGGCAAGCACCCTGGAACTATTAGATTTTCAATAGTCATAAAAAAGCCACTTTCATGTGCATCAGCACAGCCATCAATACCATGATCTATATAGTTTTCAAGAGGATCTCTAAATAATTTGTATCGCGTTAAATCATCCAAACTTATATCTAAATTTTGCCACCCATTTTGATCTATAGAAATATCTTCATCTGATTTAAATGGTTTTCTGATTTCATAATAATTATCATCTTTTCCTAGCCTGAAACATAAATCTACACCATCAGTATCATACCAGGAGTTTACTTCCTGTGCATTAAAAAACATTTCCATATTTTTGTATGCAAAAAAACTATTTTGTTTTTCATTATCAAGTGAAGAGTATCCAAAATTCTTTTTAATAAATACTGTAGTATCAGGATATAGGCCATCAGTTGCACTATTATCAAGATCAGTAAAATCAATAACCAGTGACTGTTCTTTTTCAGTTATTGTTTGATTTTCACCTGTTGTATTGATATTATATGAGTTTCCTGACACTCCTGGAGGAGAAATATATTCTGAGTTTTCTTCATTATTTATAAGTTGAATTGATATATTGTCATTGATATTAAATTCTTCTGCAAGATACCCAACTGATCCGATATCATTATTATGGACAGTCCCTAATTCTTCCCATTCATTACCAACTATTTCAATGGAGGCAACACCAATTTTACCACTATCATCACAATTAATATTTTGATAACAATAACCTTCAACCCATAAGCGAACATTTGTTACTCTTTCCCAAGAGGCTTCAACACCTTCTGTTTCATTCACTTCTGAAAAATCAGCCAAAGGGATTCTATACAACTTCCAATTTGTTGTTAGTTCACTTTCAACCTCAAATTCATCACTTAGATTAATTGAATATGTAAAATAAGCATTTGTATTATCTAAAAATTGATCTCCATTTAAATCTTCTGTATCAGGATATGTGTTCTCACTGCTATTTCCAGAGGTTCCATTGTAATGACTAAAATCTAAACTTCCTGCATTATAACTAAAAGAATCATCGTTAGGATCTGAAGGATTAATAACACAGCAGTTAATTTTTTCACTGTCAGAATTACATTCTTGAGGACATTCTTCCATGTATAATTCATAAAAAGTTTCAGGATTGGAATCATCACATGCAAAGTATTCTGATGGTTCATGTAAAAAATCAGAGCATAAACATGCACCCCATCCATCTTCATATTCATCAGGGCAAGCATCAATACCTACATCTTCACCTTCATCTAATAAATTATCCCCCATAATTCCTTCACCAAATTCATTAGTGATAGATTTTATATCTTCTGTATCTAGTTTCTCATTATTATTAGAGTCTTCATTGATTTCACCAATGTCAATATGGAAAATAATTGGACTTGTACTAGCATTACCACTTAATCCTTCTGTATACCCATTAAATCCTTGGACACCATCAATGTTAAGCCAAATATCTACATATTTATTATTAGTTTGATTATAATCTGATTCATATAGTTTTGTCATTATCCCATTCCACCATTTTCCTGATACATTATTTAATTCAGGGATTTCAAGCCATAGTGTTGGTTCTGTAGAACCTGATTCAACCTGCATATTTGGCCATATCATATTTGTTGGGATATCTTCATAGGGATTATACCAATAAATTTTTTCTCTATTGTAAATATCAAAATCATTTTGATCAATATCAGTATCAGCTGGAACAGAGGCTATTTTCCATGAAGAATGACCTATTGATACAGATGTATATCTTTTTGATGATTCAAAATCATCTAAATAAGCAACATTAAGAGGATTAGGGTTAGGTTGTATTTGTGCAAACTCAGCTAATAAATCAAAGTTTGATGATTTTTGAAGTTCAATATTACCTATTGAATTTATAGAATTATTTAAATTTTCTAATTCTCTTTCATAGCTTCCACCTATATGCCACATAAAATTTTGCATAGGTTCGTAACCTATTTCTACTTTATCATCTCGGATAGTTTTCTGGTAGTAATATAAACCCCCAAATAAATTAGATGTTTTATTAAAATCATATTTAAAATAATTTCCCAGAATTAATTTTTGATCAAATGAGACTATCTCATTTTTATCGTATGAAATAGTTAAAGATGCTGAATTATTTTTAGCTCTTTCAGAAATCAATGTTAAAGTTCCAGAAAAATAATCTATTGTATAATCAATTCCTTTTGTTAAAACTGTAGATCCATCCAAAAGTGTTTCACTGCCTTCAACTATCATAAATCCTAAGTTTATTGTTGTACTTTGACTTGCATTGTTTATTTTTATTGCAAATTCTCTTTGAGATGTAATATTACTTTGTAGATCTGAATAATACATTGCAGGACCATTATCATAAGTATAATATTCATAGAAGTAACTGGATCCACCTTCAGTTGAAAACATAACTGAATTATTTTCTAAATCACTAAAAGATCCATCAAATGTTGCATTTAAATCTTCATGTCTATTGCCCCAGAAAAATGGATTACTTGTTGTAGTTCCATTAACAGAATAGTTTGGACTTTCACTTTCATCGTATGAAAATGGCATGTGAAATGGTAAAAACATATCACCATATTCATTTATAAGATTTGGAGAGAGGTCAATTTTTCCATCTCCTTCAGTTCCATCACCAATAATATTTCCATTGGTATCCATTTTATCTAAACCAAAAATATTTAAAAAAGTGTTTCCATTTGCTGTTGCTGTTTCTGTTCCCAACTGACCTCCAACATGAATTATTTCTATTTCAGGAGGATTTTCTGCTGTAAAATTATTAGTTCCAATATTGTATACATTTTTCATCATTAAATGCCACGTTGCAGATGTTGGATCTTGCTGACCATTTGTCTTTATTATTTTTAAAAGTATATTATTTTGCTGAAAGCCCTCATAAGAAGAACCTAAATCACTATTATTTTCTATATAATCACAACATCCCTCTGTATTTTCACCATTACAGGGGATATAATCTTCTATATCTTCGCAGGCAATAAGATTTTCACCTTCACATAAATAATTATCATTAATGCATTGATCTTGAGGGACACCACTTAATGCAGCATCTATATTAGTTCCTGTCAAAACGGGGTCACTAACCTCTACAATCTGACCATTTTCATATTTACCTATTGTATAATGGGCAGCTATTAAATCCGATGTTGACACAGAGTTTAATCTTACATAACCTAAATATTTATCAATAAAATAATCATTTCCCATATTTTGATCTTCAAGCTCAATCCAAAATCCAGGTTCTTCTATACCATAATCTTGTTCTAATGGATTAATATACGCTTTTCCTGGATAAGTCCCTGTTTCAATCTCATTTGTATTTGCTCTTTTGTACAATTTAAACTCTTTTATCACATAATCTTGATTAACATAATGCTCATTGTTCTCACTTAATGGATAAAATTGGAGCTTAAATATTTCATTAACAAAAAAGTACTTATCTCTTAAAAATTGATAATCATATTTTATTAGGCCATCATCTTGTTGACCTAATGGGAAAGATTCTTTTTGAACTTGTTCTTTACCTATTATTGTGTGAAAACTTAGTGGCCCAAGCTCATTTACCATAGTAATTCCAAATAAACCTTCTCTTTTACCCATCCCAACACTTACAAGCTGAGTATGAGGTAAAGATAAACTAATATTTCCAGCTTTCACACTTTTTACAATTTCATTATCATGACCTTTATATTCTAAAAGTAATGAATTTTCCCAATCAAAATCAGATTGAGAGTTTTGTTCAGCTGATACAGTCAGACGATCTCCAACAGTACCTTCAAGATCAAACTTTTGTTGTTGCTCAATATCTAGATTCCAAGTATTTTGATTTTGATTAGTTAAAGATCCTCCCTCTTTATCAATAAATTCTAAACCACCAAAGATCTTAATATCTCCTTTTATATTTATTGCAACATTTGTTCCAGCTATATCTCTATTTAAGATATTTATTTTATTTCCTGTTACCATTGGGCTGTTAACATCTGCTTTAAAATTACTTACTATCTGATTTTTAAGTAATGCTGTTTGCTGGTTCTTTATTTTATTTTCTGTATAATAATCAATAAGAACAGTTGATGGAATTAAAATATCATTATTTTCATACTTTTCATAGCTTACAAATGTTAATCCATCAACTCCAATATCAGTATCTTTTGTAATTTTTGTTAAAAGATTTATTGGATTTAAGGTGTAATAATTTTTAAATCTATATTCACTCACTAATGAAAAATTATTATCCTCTACACTGAGGGGGTTGATCACTTCTGGAAAAAATTTATAGTAAGAAATAGTTCTACTAAAATAGATGCTAAAATCCTCTTTAGCTAATATTACATTAGCACATATAAAGACAAATAAAAGATATGTAAATATCTTTTTATTAAAAAATGTATATATTTTCTTCACCTTAGCAGTGGACGCTAGGCAGACTCCTTTGCAGTTTGTTGTTTTTTAATATAAGACGACAAAACAGGTTTAAAATTATTTATTGCCCGTCCTCTATGAGATATAATATTTTTCTTTTCTATAGTCATTTCAGCAAAAGTCTTTCTCTCTTCTTGTACATAAAATATGGGATCATACCCAAAACCTGCAAGACCTTTTATTTTTTTACTTATTAATCCTTTTACTTCTCCTTCAGAAAAAAGTTCCGTTTTTGAATCAACAAAAGCTATTACAGTTTTAAATATGGCTGTTCTTTTGTGATCTTCAACATTTTTCATTACTTTTAACATTTTATTTACATTATCCATATAGCTACAGTTTTCTCCAGCAAATCTTGCAGTATATACACCAGGTTTTCCATCTAAAAAATCTACTTCTAATCCTGTATCATCTGCAATTGTAGGAATGCCTGTTTTTTGGTACACACATTTAGCTTTGATTAATGCATTCTCTTTTAAAGTTTTACCATCCTCTACTATTTCACCAATATCAGGAAAGCTAGATAAATCTATAATTTCTACATTAAGATCTATTAATCCTTTTTTTAATTCTTTCAGTTTATCTTTATTATGTGTTGCAATCACTACTTTCATAATCATAATTTTATGTACCTTATTTATATATTAATATATAATAATAATACTTTTTTATTTATTTTTTGATATAAATCAACTTTTTGGCTCTGTAGCTCAGTCGGTAGAGCAGAGGACTGAAAATCCTTGTGTCGGTG
>CAYSDL010000029.1:11759-17232 GCA_964429875.1 uncultured bacterium | reverse complement strand
AGGCTCATTTTCATCAGCATTAGGATTATCACTAACTTTTATAAGCCAAATATCTCTTCCTTCTAAGGTTTGTCCAATAGAGATTTTAGATGAAATGATTTCTGGATATAAATTAGTTAAATCATCGAGATTATCTTCTATCTCTGAAAATGTATAGTATCCACCCATAGAGCCAAATTCAAAATCTCTAGATTCATAATTTTGTATCAATCTACTCTCATAAAAAGATTGAATATCTTGATGAATAATTTCAAAATCTACATTATTTAAGATGAGCTTTTTAATATCATTCTGATTAATTACAAATTGAAAATAATATTCATTTTGATATATATGATCAACATCTATACCAATTAATTGGAGGAAGGCTAAATTCTCTAATTCATTTTTTTCTATTCTTATTTCTTTATATAATTCCATAGAAAACAAAAGCTGAAAAGCTACTAATAAACATATAATTTTTTTCATGATTTAATTACCTAAAATAATATTTACAATTAAAATAATATCAAGAATATTTACTATCTGGTCAGTATTCATATCAGCTAACTGTATTTGATATGAAGTAAGATCCTCTACTCCTAAAACATAGTTTACAGCTAATACTATATCTAAAACATTAATAGATTCATCCATATTTATGTCACCATTTTGAACAGGAGTACCACCTACTGCATTAAAAGAAAAATAACCTGCAATTGGATATGTTTCAAATCTTCCTGATATATCAATAGCTTGAATTTTATATTTAATTTCTCCATCATTAGATTGAGAAGGAATATCAGCTTGATAACAATCAGCGATTGTAATAACACAAGGCTGCATAACAATTTCTTCAGCTTCATCCATTTCATCAGTCCACCAAAATACTTTTAGTTCATCTTCTATTAAACCAGACTCACTTAAATCATCTATTATTGCTTCAACATTATATGAGTTTTGCGGTTCTGTCTGATCATTTATTGGGTTATGAAAAATTTGCAACATTTCTAAATCAGGAATACCTTTTGCCCTACAATGAAGAGCATCCGTAGATTCCCATGACCCGGTAAATCCAATCACATCATAGCCAGGCATTGCATTTTCATAAGATGCAAGAGCATCATCATCCCATGAACTATTTGTAATAGGGACCATAACCTTATTATTTAATATAATTGAGTTAGTATAAGGTTGATTACTTGGCGTATAAACTCTAAATATTTCCCAAGATTCACCATGTCCATTTACAATACTTTCAAAATAATCAACAACTTCTTCAATCTCATCATATTGTGCATGAGATGAAGGAACTTCTCTAAGTAATACTTTTTGTGGAGATAAAAATTTTCCCCAACAATCTATATGATCAATATAAGTATTGTTAGGGTCTTCTATTGTATGGAATGTATCAATACCATAATAATCCAGCATATCCTGATGAATTTGATTATTAGACATTGAATTTTCTTCATAAATCAGAGTGCTTGATGCTCCAATACCTAAACCATCTGTCATATAATTTCCTCCTGCAGTGATAATATCTGTAGCAAAATAAGGAGTGTTAAGATAATTCGAAACTTTTGTTGGGGCCTGATTATCATTTGGCCTTGGACGATTATACTCAAAATCAACAATTGAAACATCTCTATTACCATCAACTACCCACCAAGGACCGTAATCTCGAGTCCAATAGGAATCAGTTGATCCTGTAATAAATTCAACATTATTCATATTAACACCAGCATTATTCATAGAATTGTATGCTGAGTTTTGTGATGAAGATGAGACGAGACAGTAGACTATTAAATCTTCAGCCATCTCTCTTATAATAGAAGTTGAGATACCAAAAGGATATCTTATTAAAACTCCACTCATTCTTTCAAATTCAGCAATATTTCTAATAGGACCTGGAGGAGGATCTGTTTCTCTACTAGTTAAGCCAATAAGATGTTTTTTCTTAAGTTCATCTTCAGAAAATCCCTTAGGAAGTTCTTCAATATTTGAAAACACTAAATTAAATAAAATAAATAGATACAACAATCGAACCATTACAACTCCTTTAATTACAATTGTAATTTATAAATCTATAAGATAAAAATTGATCTTTTATGTGTAACAAAATGTATTTATAATTCAAAACTATCAACACAATCTATTATAGATTGTACATCTATGTCATCTAAATCATTTATTGTCTCTGCACATATATGTCCATTAAAGAGAATAGTGGCAGCATTAACATAATCATGATTTTTTAAATACATCTGTGATAGTAATACAATAATTCTTTCTCTATCTAAAGAAAATTGGGAATTATTTTCAGGTTTTCCATTATTAAAATCATATGTTAAATTCTTATCTAGATTAGAAGTAGAGTTTGTTGATGATAAAAAATTTAAAGCTAAATAAACTCCAACATTATAAAATAAATCAGCACTTACATCGGTATTTTCTGGGTCATTACCTGCATTGTAATAATAGTATTTATATGCATAAAAATATATAAAAGAAACTTTCTTATCATTTATAAAACAGTCACTGCAACAATATTCTTCTTCACAAAAAGTAATTCCACTTAAATTTGTAATATCATTATAAAATTCTGAAGCGTTAACATCTGATGATTCGATAGCATTTAAAGCATCACAATTTCCATCAGTATTCCATTCCCCAACAGTATCTTTATAATAGCACATGTACTTTATTGCATCATCAAATAAACTATTAATTTCTGAATTATCATAATTAGATAAATTTGAAATAGCTTCAAAAGTTTTTGCCCAAGAAATACCTACATAGGCTGAATGGTGCATATTATCTACAACCCCATTTTCATCTACATCATTAACAAGTAATGCATCTTGATAATATTCAATAGCTCTACCATAGTCCCTATTTAGAAATTCTACCCATCCATATTTAACATAGTCATAATAATTATAACTACCTTCATTCTCCTGCAGTTCATCGCAACTAAAAAATAGGAAAATTGATATATAAAATAAATATTTTCTCATTTCATAAAAGTCACTTTCTGATTAACAGATTTTTCATTATAATTTAATTTCACAATGTACACCCCAGAAGAAACTTGATCTCCATTATCATTGAGTCCTCCCCAGATTATCGAATACAATCCTGGTTCTCGATAATTATTCATTAGAGTATTAATTTTCCTTCCATTTAAATCATAGATTTCAATTAAAGTATTTGAGGATTCTTTAATTAAATAAGTAATTGTTAAAAATGGATTAAAAGGGTTGGGGTAACAAGACAATAGTTCTATTTCTGAGGGCAATTCTACCCCATCAGATTGAGAGGGTGCATTTAATACTCCAAATCTACCAAATTTATCAATTATTGAATAAAGAAATTCAGAATCATAAAACGTTTCAAAAGTTTCTATACTTCCATTATTAGATATAGTAAAAATATTCAAATCTCTAATATTATCATATTTTTCTTCCTCGATTTTATCTAGATCAAATTTCAATGTATATGAAAAGTTTGTATTTGACTGGACATTAACCATATCTACAATACTATTTTCATTATGTTTGAAGTGATTATCCTCTATTTCGTATATCAGAATATTTGCCTGATTATTTTGTGGAGGAATTTCAATAAAAGCGATATCATTATAAGAAGAAAAAGAATTCAACATACCAGAGACAATAAAGTTAAAACTAGTATGATCATGACTTATATTTACATTTCCAGCCGCATCAGTTAGTACAAACGTAAAACCAACTGGACCATATTGATTAAAATTATCTGATGCTTGATAAATCTCTTCATTTTGAATATCTAGATTAATTATATCAACTTTTTCATTAACCCATTCAGAAGAATTATCATAATGGATATACAATTGTTGCCCATTATAAAAATTAAGAGGTTCCGATGGAGACATATAAACATCAAAGAAGTCAATATAAATATCATTTAACACAAAATTATAATTTATTTGCGGATGAGTCATATCAATAAAAAATTGATCTGAAGATGACCAAGATGTACATGCTATTTCATTGATTGTTTCTTCATCAGTATCATTAATTATTTGATTTCTTGCAGAAATTCTCCATTTATACAGGCTATTTCCTGTAATATCAAGTTGATCCATTTCTTCATTATAATCAATATCATAATCACATTGACTTTCATCAGTTATTTGATAGGTCTGCAAGCTTTCTGACATAAGATTTACACTAACTTTTGCTAACTCATCTGTCTGAGCATATTCTCCTTCAGAATAATTAATATTATCTTTTAAGATATATACCTTTCCATTATTATCAAGAAATTCTAACCGATAATAAATTGTATACAGATTATCTGCTGAGTTATATTCTGGATTTGTATCTATGTCCTGCATATAATCATTATTATTGTTCCATTTAAAATATATTGATTCAGGTGATTCTGGAATTAATAAAGATAAGTTATATAATTCATCTAAAATATCATCACCATAATTTCCAGGATGAGGAAATTTTTCTTCTTCTGGATAGTCTGGAAAATATTCTGGTATAAATGATTGAAGCTTAATAAAAAATTCATTATCATTTTTTGGAACAAACATACTTGGATTATTTATGTATTCATCTGCACTACTATTATAATAAAATTCTATACCATCTTGTATAGTCAAATGATTTATATCTATTGGATCATTCACTTGAAGTACCTCAACATTAATTTCTATTAGTTCATTGAATTCACCATCAGAAACGTTAAGTTGGACTTGTGCAGTCCCATTCATATTATCCAGTGTATTAAAATTTAGTTTATTTTCTTCAATGTTGACTGATACTAATGATTCATTACTATTTGTAACGCTAAAGGTGAGTTCACTATCAATATCTTCTGCAATAAAAAATGTATGATTCTCATCATTTTGACTAAATAATATTAGACTTAATACTTTTCCATCTGTTTCATCAATATCATCTTCATACAAGGTAATAAGATTATTAGTAGAACTTATATTTAAATATGTGGACTCTCCACCATCAGAAAACGGATCCGTTAAAATAAAAGCATTAGTAAAATCACTCATAATAAGATTAAACGGGTCATTCACAGATTTTATTTCCCATATTGCTCTTAAGGCATTAGCACTAATTGGATTTGTACTATTACACTCATTATCTTCATCTCTAAATGTAAGAACACAATCTCCAGGTTCGTTCCCTGCGCTTTGATCCCACGCATAAAAAACTATACTTGGATAAGTAACAAAATTATCTGTTTCACTATATTCATTTGAATTAGGGACAAATCGTATTTTATCTTCATCATCAAGCAAGATATAATCGCATTGATTATCATTATTTATAAAAATAAAATCTCTGAATCCTAAATCATCATTATTCAAACTATATTCCCAATTTCCAATTCCAAGATTATCTAACTCACTGTTCACAGCGATGCCATATAAAATATCATTTTGATTTTCACAATCAGTATCATACCAAGTATTAGAATT
>CAYSDL010000029.1:2413-11659 GCA_964429875.1 uncultured bacterium | reverse complement strand
CCGCTATTGCAGCAATAAAATTTAAAACTATCTGATCCATTATAACTTTCTTCTGGAGTATAATGGTAGATTGTATTTGGATTTGCATTTGCAGCAACAATTGTTCCATGTACAGGGGCCTCAAAAATATGACAGTTAAAATCTGAGATATTGTCAATATCGCAAATCCCATCAAAATTTAGATTTTCACCTAAATTATGACCATCATTAATGCTTTCTGAACATTGACATAATACTGATTCATTATAGAATGAATCATTACAATAGGCATTTACATCAGAGGTTTCATTGCCTATATTATATAATTCAATTGGGAAATCTTCACAATCTTCACCAACAGAAACATTAAAACCATTAGAGATAGGAGCATCATTTACAGGTTCAATAATAAAATTAAAAGTTATATCATCTGTAAGCTCACCATCACTTACTTCTATATTTATATTTGATATTTCTCCATTATAATTATCAAAAGCACTAAGTTGGAATATTTGGCCAGTATTTACAAAAACATTATAAAAACTACCTACTGATGGAGGATCCAGTGCATCAAAATCAATTTGATGTGAGACAAAGTCTCCATCAACATCATCAATTATAAGCTGATACTGATGAGCAAAAAAGTCTTCTTGAACTATAATATTTTCTACTGTTGCAATAGTTGGGGCATCATTTACTGGATTAACTGTAATAGTAACTACACTTTCTAATGATGATAGCTCTCCGTCATATACAATATATGTAAAATCGTCTGTTTCATCAAAATTTGAATTTGGGAAATATTTAATGATACTTCCATCTAACTGAATAATTCCATTTTGAGGTTTCTGAACTATTGAATAGCTTTCTAATGTATTTTCAATATCACATCCTCCTATTAGTGCAGGATGAGAACAATCACATAAAATTGATTCATTATCTGATAAAGTTTCATTACAAACTAAAATATTAGATGTTCCATTAAGATCAATTTCAAGGGGGTCATCATCACATGAACTATTATTAACTGAACTTTCCTCATTACAATCTTCATAAACTTGGACACTAAAAGAAGTTGTTTCAGGAGCATCATTAACGGGATTTATTGTTAATGAATATGTAATTTGATTACTTATAGCATTATGACCATCAATTAGATAAACCATAAAGTTTTCCGGTTCATTATAATTTGTGTTATAATTCAGCATCGGAGAAATTTCAACCTGGCCATTAATCAAATATCCAGCATCATTGGAGGTGATAGTAGGAGTTAGAATAGATGTTACTATATTATTTTGACCTACTACAGCAAAACTTAGTAATTCATCATCAATGTCAAATCCACTAACATCAATTATTATAGATTGATCTTCAAAAGTTGAGATATTAGTATTTGTTTCATCATTCATAATAGGAGCATCATTTACATTTAAATATTCAACTACAAAATTTTTAGAATCTTCACCTCCATATCCATCAATACAAGTAACTATAAAATGATTTTCTCCAAACCAATCTTCATTTTCAGGTTCAGTATAAAATTGTATTCTTTTATAATAATCATTTTGAGTCGTCCCTGTATCAAGTTCATTGAATTGTACTTCATTAGCATCAGATAGATTTTCAATAGTACAACTCATCATATCATCGTAATTGTCTGGAATGATGTTTAGGTCAGTCCTCGTATCAATATCATGGACATAAATAGTTTCAATCCTAGATTCATATTCATCAATTAATATCCTATTATCAGAAGAACCTCCTATGTCACTGATTATTGGGTTATCATTTATTGGAGCTATTATTATATCATGATCATCACTAGACCAACTACTTCCATCATCGACATCTACAATCATTGTAACCTCACCGTTCCAATTAGCATAAGGATCAAAAGTAAATTGAAATGAGGGTTCACTACCAGAGACTGATTGATTTTGTATAAACGTGCTACCATTATGAGTTTGATAATCAAGAATTATTGATACATTATTTGCATTAATTTGGCTATCATCATCATTAATTATAAAATTAATTACTTTTGCGTTGTCTTCATTTGTTTCATAGCTTGATTCAAATAAAATTTGAGGTGGAGTATTATTATTTGAAGATACAATCTGTACAGTGTAATCCCCTACAACCTCATATTCTCCATCAGATAAAGATACAGAAAAAGAGAAAAATTGACCTGGAGTATATAGACCTAGAATTACATCATAAAGAATTCTTGCTTCAAAACCAAAATCCTCTTGTACATACATGCCCTCAGGAGCAACATTACATGAAGGAGCATAATTACTACAATCAGTAATTAATTGAAAAGTAAAATTATTATCATCTACATCTTCTCCTCTTATAACATATGTATACAACTCTCCATCTGTAGCGAAAAGATATGGAGGCTCTTGAATAGAAGGGGAATCATTAATTGGTATAACTTGAAGAATAAATGAATCAAAATCTTGATTATTCCCATCACTCACAGATATTTCAATAACAGATTGGCCATTATAATCCTGAGAAGGAGATAGTGTAAATATAGATTCATTAATCACTATATTAAAATTTGCATTTTCTTCAGATTCTAGATTGAAAACTAAAGGGTCATTATCTTGATCATTTGCATAGTTAGATAAATCTATTATTAATTGACTATCTTCATTTATACTTTGGTCAGGGATTAATAACACAGGGGCATACTCACATGATCCATTATCAATAGTAGCATCTGGATCCCAATTTATTGCATTATCATCTATGCACCCATCTACCGAACAACCAATTTGAACATATCTATGTTTTACACTATGCTCGCATGGATCTCCACATAAAGAGTTTCCTGAATATACACTTTGACTGTTAGTGCCAATCCAATCATTGGTGTTTTGTGGCTCACAATGGCAACTAGTGATCTGATAATCTCCACAGCTTCCTTCAGGAAGACCGTAAGAATCAAAATCTACTGTTTCAATTATTGAATTATTAGGACAAGAAATATTACTAGTGTCCCCCTCATCAACTTCTACACATACTATTTGCTGAGAGTTAACAATAGAAAGCAATAAAACAAAAAATATATGAATAACCTTAATCATAGGATATTTGTTAAAATATTTATTTTTTTTGTTAATTGTAATTGAAAGTATATGATAAAAAAAAGTAAAGCATGCAATGATATACTACATTTTATCATTATTAATCATTCCTTAAAATAAATTTTAAAAAATAAACTTATTGGTGCAGTCTTGCTGCAATATTACGAACAGTAAATATAAATTTATCTACTTCTACCTTCATTAAAAACAAATCATCAATATTATAAAAAACATCAGAGGAACATGATTCCTCATCAAAATACATCATAAAATTTGATTCTAATTTTAATTGATAGTCATTAATAATTTCTTTTTTTCTAATTTTTGAGCGTAAAAAATTAATCGGAAATTTTATCTGCCCATTTGTAGTAATATGAAATAAAGGGATAGTCCCATAATCTTCGCTTTTACATTTATAGGTCATAGTTCCATATCCTTCACCTCGACCCCAATTAATAGAATCTGCATCAGTCTCAGAAAAATTAATTAAATCAACAATGATATTACTTATATTCGTATCACAAACTGATTTTAATTTAGATACAAATGTATCTTTATTCCATTTTGTCATTTATTACTCACAAATATAATTTGGATTGTCCTATAATATACAAAAATATGGATGTTTTATTAAGTATTATTTAAAGAATTTATTATATAGATTTATAAGGAGGGTAATAGAAATACTAATTAATAACATGCTTCCAATTGGTGCATAAAATTTTAAATTTTTTCCACTGTATTTATAATCTAAAATTGTATTTCCAAACCATTGTGTTTTATTAAAGAACGATAGAAAAATACCTAAAAATATAAATAAAAAACCTAAGAAGATGAGGTGTTTGCCTATGTTCATTAATTATTTAAAATAATACTTACTATAGTTACTACATCAATTATATCAATTAGATTATCACCATTCATATCAGCAAAAGTATAATCAGGATTAGATATTCCTAAAATCATATTAACAATCATTATAACATCAACAACATTCAGCATCCCATCATTATTAACATCTCCATTTAAAATAGGGGAACAACTACCTCCACCACAATCTTCAGTACAATACCAATCACCATAAAATTCATCACAGAAACATTGTGAAGGGACACAAACATCAGGATCAACTAAACATTGATTCCCATCAGAACAGCCTGCAACATCACATCCAACAGGATTATCACCATAACAATAAGCAAGTTCACAAACGCCATCATTGCACACAGAATTAGGAAGAGATGCACAATCACAAACTGACTGCATACAATCATTATATAACCACAAATCTACAAGATTATCAATAGATGAGTTATCAAAATAATCTGGATTGATTGAATAATGACACCCACCAAGACCAACTCCACAATCTCCCCATACAGAAACACAGTCAATATTGTATTCACATTGAGAGTTTTCGCCAGAAAACAGTTGTTCATAATCATATTCTATATCTTCACATAAATAAGGTTCGTTATAGCAATTTTCTTCACATTCTTCAATAGTAGTAAAAAATGCATTACTATAATCAACACCATCAATGCTCCAACTACAACCAGACATATGAGTACATGATTCATTAACAATAGCAACGCCAAGATACATATCACACCACCCAAAAAATAAATTATCTAAGTCATCACACTCTTGAGGTTCATTTAAATTATAACAATCGACTATATTTCCATCTAAATCGTAGAAATCTGCGTAACATCCACCACAATAATTAGAGTTACATTCAACAGGTGTATTAAGTTCGCAATCTGGAGCAACTAAACAGGGATCAATAAAGCATTCTACAGGGAATTCACAAGCATTAGATAAAACAATTTCACTAATTTCAATCGCACTACATTCTACACAAAATATTTCATCTCCTTCAATATCAACAAAACGATTTACATATAACTCAGGTTCAATATCTGAAAATGAAATATTTATTAAATGTTCTCCTGATTCATTTTCTAGATAAAACTCTGAACATACATCCATACAAAAACTTGCTTCTACTTGTCTTACATATCCAGTCTCAGCTATCATCAAGTTTATTGAAACAAGAAAAATTAAAATGTAATATAAAATATTATTTTTCATCTTTATCAATTTACAACTTTTTTTTTAAAAAAAAAAGGGGCCCACCGCATTGGGCCCCTTTTAGGCATCTCCTCATCAGACCTTTTCCGCACAGTCATACGGAAAATTCTTTTTTACGTAGCGGGGGTAGGATTTGAACCTACGACCTCCGGGTTATGAGCCCGACGAGCTACCAGACTGCTCTACCCCGCGTCTGCACCAAAAATGGGGAAGTAAATTATATATATTAAGGATATATTACAAGAATAAATTTCCTAAGTAATTTTTATACTAATTTTATTATTAAATCTATCTAATAATAATTTTGATATTTTTTCAACTTTCTTACCTTCAACTTCAACTAAAAAATGTATAAGATTATCATATTTTTTGTTAATAATTTCAATATTTTTTTTATCTAAAATATATTTTATTTTTTTTTCTTGTTGATAATTTAACTTCAATTGCAACCTAACAACTGATTTCCATTTATTGAGATTAACGCCATCTATTAACATAATTGCACACTTACTATAAATATCTATTAAACCAGGAATCCCAATTTTTTTTCCTCCAAAATATCTAATTACATATATAACAGCATTAATTATTTTTTTACTTTTTAATTCATTTAGCATTGGTCTTCCAGCGCTTCCATGAGGTTCTCTAGCATCAGAAGAGTATTCAAATAAAGTATTTTTTTCATAATATCTATAGGCATAACAAATATGGCTTGAAGATAAATGTTTCTTTCTAATATCATCAATATATTTTTTAATTTCACTGATTGAATTGATTTTATATAAATAACATTTATATATAGATCTATTATCTTTTAGTTTTAAGTATGAATCACTACCTATTTCAAACATAAACTATTTCTGTTTATATGTAATCTTTATTGGGACACCTTCAAAATCATATCTCTCTTTTATCTTATTAATAATATATCGTTTATATGATTCAGGGATTAATTTTGGATTTGTAGTATGAATTGCAAATAATGGTGGAGATATATTTAATTGCAGAATATATTTCATCTTTATTTCTTTACCATTTATTGATGGAGGTGGATATTTAGATATAATTTCTTTAAGAAGGATATTTAATTCATTAGTTTTAATTTTTTTATTCATCCTATTAAATATATTTAATGAATTTTCAAGAACTTTTGTTACCCGGAGATTATTTTTCACTGAAATAAATATCATTGGGAAATACCTTAAATTTGGATAGTCATAAATTATATCCTCAGTAAAATTTTTCATTGTATATGTATCTTTTTCTATCAAATCCCATTTATTGATGACTAAAAGCAACCCTTTCCCTTTATCTATAACATAATTAATAATATTTTTATCTTGAGAATGGAATCCTTTATTAGCATCAATTAGTATAGCAACTACATTACTTTCATCAATGACTCTATATGTTCTAACAGTACTATAAAATTCTAATGAATCATCTATTTTTGTTCTTTTTCTTAAACCTGCTGTATCTATTAATCTAAAATTATTTCTTTTATATTTTATATAAGAATCTACTGAATCTCTTGTTGTCCCCGCGATATCAGTCACAATAGATTTTTCTTCTTTTAATAAATTATTCATCAAAGATGATTTTCCAACATTAGGCATTCCAATTATTGCTAATGAAATATACTTACCTAGGTCATCTTTAATGATTTGGTTTTGTGGTAATAATTGAGTTATTCTATCTAAGACATTCCCTACTTGTCTTCCTTCTTGAGCAGAAATAAAATATGGATCTCCCAGCCCTAATTCATAATATTCATAACTATTATTTTCATTCTTTTTTACATCGACCTTATTAACTATTAGTATAAATGGTTTCCCTGATTTTTTTATTTCATTTGATAGAATTCTATCAGCAGAAGTTATCTCTTCTTTGCTATCAATCATAAATAAAATTAAATCAGAATTTTCTTTAGCAATTTCAGCTTGAAAATTCACTTGTTTGTCAACTAAATTTTCTGTTTGGGGGATATATCCTCCAGTATCAACCAAACTGTACTTTTGACTTAGCCATTCAAATTCACCATATATTCTATCTCTAGTGACACCACGAATAGGAGAAACTATTGATTTCCTTGAACCTACTAATCTATTAAATAAAGTAGATTTTCCTACATTTGGCCTTCCTAATATTGATATAATTGGTTTATTCATTATTATTAATTTATTTATTATGACTTAGATATTATTGCTATTTATAACATAAATTATTATATAAAATTTATAAAGAGTTATGCTTAAAAAAGATAATAAATATAATTCAGAAGTTATTTCAACAACATGCCTACTTCTCAGTATAGCACAATCTGATAACAATCTAGAAAAAATAGAGATAACTAATATAAAAGAAATTATTTCAGATTTCTTCAATATTAATAGTAATAAAATGGAAGAAATAATTAAGATTAGTTTAAAATCTCTAAATGATTCAACAGATTTATATGAATTTGCAAGAGAATTGAACACTTCTTTCAGCTATCAAGATAAAATAGATTTTATATGTTGCACATTTGAAGTAGCATACGCAGATGGAAAATTGCATTACTTAGAAGAATTTTTTATTAAAAAGATTGCAAACTGTTTAAATGTAGAACATCAAGATTTAATTATAGCTAAAAAAGAACTTAAATCATACCTTAAATGAGTTAATAACTATAGCTTAATATCTTTTTCTTTAGATTCTTGAATCGCAGCTAATTTCTCAATGTATTCATTAGTTAATTCCTGAATATTATCTAATGCTCTCTTTAAATTATCTTCTGATAAATCTTTTTCTTTTTCAAATTGCTTTAATTGGTCATTGCTCTCACGCCTTATATTTCTAATAGCTATTTTAGCATCTTCAATATATTTATGAACAACTTTAATCAATTCATTCCTTCTTTCTTCTGTTAGTGGAGGAACATTTAGTCTTATTAGATTACCATCATTATTTGGAGTCATCCCAATATTAGAAGCAACAATTGCTTTTTCTATTGTTTCAAGACTAGCTGGATCAAAAGGCTGAATTACAATCAGCTCAGGATTAGGAGAAGTTATATTAGCAATATTATTAAGTGGAGATAAAGTTCCATAATAATCTACTTTAATTACATCTAGTAGATTTGTAGAGGCTCTGCCAGTTCTAATTACTGCAATTTCATTACTAAAATGAGAAATGACTTTATTCATTTTATCTTTAGTTTCAACAAAAACCTCATTAATCATAACAACCTCCTTTTATTAACTCACTATGGTCCCTACTTTTTTATTATTTATAAAATCAATTAATGATTTTTCTTTATTAATACTTAATACAACAATAGGTAAATTATTTTCTTTGCACAATGTAAATGCTGTTAAATCCATCACTTTTAATTCTTTTTCTATAACTTCTTTAAAAGTCAATTTATCGAATTTAACTGCATTTTTATTTTTAAATGGATCTGATGAATATATACCATCAACTTTAGTTGCTTTAATAATAATATCAGCTTCTATTTCAATACCTCTTAAAACTGCTGCTGTATCAGTAGTAAAATAGGGATTCCCAGTACCTCCTCCAAAAATAACTATTCTATTTTTTTCTAAATGACGTGTTGCACGTCTTCTTATATACGGTTCAGCTAATTGAGTAATGCTTAATGCTGACATGACACGAGTATCGCATCCATTTTGTTCCAATGCTGATTGCAATGCAACAGAATTCATAATTGTTGCCAACATGCCTAAATAATCAGCTGGGACTCTATCCATACCATTTTCTTCAGCTGAGATACCTCTAAAAATATTTCCTCCACCAATAACAATGCCAAGTTGGACATTATAAGATGTAAGACTTTTAATTTTTTGGGCTATTTCTTGGATTAAATTTGGATCAATACCATACTTTAGTTTTCCAGAAAGAACTTCTCCGCTTAGTTTAAGAAGAATTCTTTTGTAATTGGAGCTTGATGACATTAATTAGAAAGCAATAAATATTACTGCTTATCTCCTAGTTGAAATCTCGTAAATCTTGATATCACTATATTTTCACCTAACTTTCCAACAGCTTCTGTAATAAGGTCAGAAATTGTTTTATTAGG
>CAYSDL010000029.1:0-2313 GCA_964429875.1 uncultured bacterium | reverse complement strand
GTATTTGCTACAAAATCAGTTTCACAATTTAGCTCTACCATTACTCCAAGCTTAGCACCTGGATGAATGTAAGATATAACATTACCTTCTTTAGCATCTCTTCCTGCTTTTTTTTGAGCTTTTGCAATACCTGATTTACGCAATATATCAAAGGCTTTATCTAAATCACCTTTAGACTCTACTAATGCTTTTTTACAATCCATCATACCAACGCCAGATCTATCTCTTAATTCTTTTACTTGAGTTGCTGATATAGACATTATTATCTCCTAAGTATAAAATAAATTATAAGTATATAAATTTTTATTCTTTTAAATCTTTAGTAATAGTTTTTTCAACAGCGGGTGTTTTTTTGTCATCTTCTAAAGTACTATCATTATCACTGTCTGGTAGTGATTCTTTATTACTTCCTAGTACATCAATTAAGTTATTAGCAATGTACTCCACAATTAATTTTATTGTTTTTATTGAATCATCATTAGCTGGAATAGGAAAATCTAGAATAAAAGGATCAGTGTTAGTATCTACAATACCAAATGTAGGGATACCTAGACATTTAGCTTCGGAAACTGCAATTTTTTCGTGATTTGCATCAACCACAAATATAGCAGATGGGAGATGTCTCATATCTTTAATTCCTCTATGAAGATCAGCTAATTTTAAATGTTCCCTTTGCAAACTTCCAATCTCTTTTTTAGTCAAATTATCATAAATTGAATTGGATTCTTTTTCTAAAAGCTTCAATCTTTTTATACTCTTTTTTATTGTTGAAAAATTTGTTAGAGTTCCACCTAGCCATCTTTCTATTATATAAAACATTCCTGAATTATCTGCTGAATATTGAACAATATCTCTTGCTTGAGGTTTAGTCCCAACAAACAATATATATCCTCCTGAAGTTACTATTTTCGATAATTCTTTAACAGCATTATCTAGATATTCAATGGTAGATTTAACATTAATTATATGTACGCCATTTTTCTTAGTGACAATAAATTGCTTAAAATTTGGGTTCCATTTTCTAACAGGATGACCAAAATGAGCACCAGCTTCTATTAAATCATTAATTTTCAATTGTTCTAATTTCATATTTTTTTAACGTTTAGAGAATTGGAACTTTTTTCTTGCTCCAGGTTGACCATATTTTTTTCTTTCGACAACCCTAGAATCTCTTTTTAACATGCCTTCTTTTTTTAACAGTGATCTAAATTCTGGATTTATTATTTCTAAGCTACGTGATATTCCTAATCTAGCTGCACCTGCCTGTCCTGTTAATCCTCCTCCATAAACATTTATAGAAAAATCATACTTATTATCAAAATCTACAATTTTGAATGGTTGATTCATCATCATTACTAAAGAATCTCTTTTGAAATAATCAGATGGTTTTCTTTTATTAATTTCAACTTTTCCTTTTCCTTTTGAAACGACAACTCTAGCTACAGCAGATTTTCTTCTTCCAACAGTAATATCAATATTATTTTTAATCATATAATTTAAAATTCCAATAGCACTGGATTTTGAGCACTATGTGGATGATCCTTCCCCTTATATACTTTAAGATGATTTACAAGTTTATTTCCAAGTTTATTATGAGGAAGCATACCCTTCACAGATTTGTGAATAATTTTTTCAACATCTTTCTCTTTTAACAATTTATAAGAAGTTAAACTTCCACCTCCAGGAAAACCAGAGTGCTTCCAATATTTTTTATCGTTCTCTTTATTACCAGTTAGTTTAACTTTATCTGCATTAACAACTACAATAAAATCACTCATATCTATATTTGGAGTAAAATTAACTTTATTTTTCCCTCTTAAAATATGGGCTATTCTTGATGAAAGACGACCTAAAGTAGCATCCTTTGCATCTACTAAATACCAATTTCTGTTAATTTCATTTCTTTTTATTGACTCAGTTTTCATTTGTTTAAACTATAAAAATTTATTTAATGTAAAGCCTATTAATTTAGATGGAGATGTATTTATAAGTCAAGTATAATAATTAATACTTGAAACACTATTTTTCTGAAGAAGTAATGTAGCCTTTATTTATTGTAAATAAAATTTTTCCAATTAAATCCATACCAATAACAGCAGAATTTTTTGATTTAGAATGAATATGTTCCTGACTAAATATCCATTTATAATTTGGGTCAATTATATTAAGTTCTGCCTTGTTGCCTTCTTTAATGAAATTAGGAGATATATTTATAATCTTACTTGGATTTATTGTGAATAAATTAATAATTGACTTAACATCTATTTTTGCATGAGACAATTCTTTATTAACAAGCCCAAAAGCAGATTCGAG
>CAYSDL010000028.1:17146-17375 GCA_964429875.1 uncultured bacterium | reverse complement strand
AATATCTTTCGTCGTTTTTATAATCCATTTTTATATATTAAAGAAATATTCAGGTATCGCAACTATATACTTTAGATTAAAGAACCAACGTAAATACATTTTAATAGGTAAAGAAAGCATTGATAAACCAAATAACATTAAAAAAGCATATCTAATAGGCCCATAAGCAATTAACATTTTTTTACATAAAGTTTTAGCAAGTATTAATGGTAAAGCAAACAAATAAAAT
>CAYSDL010000028.1:0-17136 GCA_964429875.1 uncultured bacterium | reverse complement strand
GTAACAATAAAACCAACAGATTCACGTATTAGTGGATTCTGAGGCAATGGCTGTTCAAGCAGTATAACCCAAAAATAATCAGATAGATTGACATTATTTAAAACTTCTAATTTGTGCGGATCCCACCATTCAAATGGTCCAAAGAAATTCCAATTAGGACCTCTGAAAAAGGTTCCTATTATTATAAGAAAAACCCATAAAACAAGCCAACCATACATAAAAATAAAATAACCAACTCTTCTTTCTTTAAAAGAATAGTACCCATCACCCTTTTTATTTATATCCATATAAGGAATAGCACACATACCTAAAATAA
This sequence comes from uncultured bacterium, assembly GCA_964429875.1. Taxonomy (GTDB): domain Bacteria; phylum Fidelibacterota; class Marinisomatia; order SCGC-AAA003-L08; family D37C17; genus CAYSDL01. The sequence continues at coordinate 16,820 of CAYSDL010000028.1, read as the reverse complement.
TAAGAGTTGGAAAAAGAACACCTGCAAGCCAAGGGTCATAGTAAACAAGCATTTCCTGCAAGCCAAGAAAATACCATGGTGCTTTAGAAGGATTTGGAGTTACAGATGGATTAGCTGGTTCCTCAAGAGGGGCTGCAACTAAAATTGACCAAACAATTAAAAAAACCATAAATAATAACAACGCAATAAATTCAATGTAAACAAGATCAGGCCAAACTAAAACTTTATCTTCAGGATCATGATACTCTAATGGTTTTTCTCCTTTTTCTAATCTACTATCATTTATATATGATTTCTTCATTCCATACCATGTAAAGAAAAACATTGTATAAATCATGAGGATGATAGGAAAATTATCAGGTTTTGTAAGTACTATACTAAAATTCTTATCATTGAAACCCATAACAAAGAAACCTGTTACTAAAATAAATAAAATAAAACCACCTGAATTTGTCCAAACTCTCCATAATCCAAGTTTTTTATTTATTTTATCAAAAAAATCTGTTGGTGGAAATAAAAATGGAAACAATATAGTTAAAAAAGTAAATGATATTGTTGGGGCAGACATAAAATCTATAAAATGTTTTAATTGATCAATCATAATTTTACATAGGACCTGAAATCCCACCATCCTTTCTTATCCTCCAAAAATGGACAGCCATAAAAATCATGGCAATAAAGGGTATAGCTATGCAATGTAACACATAAAATCTTAACAGAGTAGCCTCACCTACAAACCTACCTCCTAAAAGTGCAAATCTAACATCTGACCCAGCGTGGACTAGATTAATATCTCCAATTGCTAATAGTGAAGCGCCAGGCCCTTCATGTCCTAAGAATGGGGTTGCCCTAGCCATGTTAGTCCCAACTGTTACAGCCCATATAGCAAGCTGATCCCAAGGCAATAGGTAACCTGTAAAACTAAGTAAAAGAGTTAGTGTCATTAAGATAACTCCAACAGACCAATTAAACTCTCTGGGAGCTTTATATGAGCCTGTCATAAAGACTCTAAGCATATGTAACCAAACAGTGAGCACCATAGCATGTGCGCCCCATCTATGTATTTCTCTCATTATACCTAATGGAACCTGTTCTCCTAAATCAATAATATCAGTAAATGCATATTCTACGGTTGGACGATAATAAAACATTAGCAAAATACCTGTTATTGTTAAAACAACAAACAAGAAGAAAGAAAGTCCTCCCATACACCATGTGTATCCTACTTTGACAGCATGTCTAGGTAAACGAGCTGGATGCAAGTGCAAGAAAACATTTCCAAGTACAGCATACATCCTTTGTCTTCTTGTTCTTGGTACGCCTGATCTAAATATAGATTTCCAAACTGAAGAGTTATTTAAGTAATCTAATAATGAGTGTTTTTTGTTATCTTTATCTGCCATTAATTTTAAACCTTAATTAAACTTTTAGAAATGATTCTCCTCTATTCCATTCACCTTTTTCATATTTAAAACTTTTAGTTTTATCAACTAATATTTGTCCATCATTTGCTAAAGATATTTTATATCTTTCAAGAGGTCTTGGTGCAGGTCCTTCAAAGTTTATTCCACTTGATCTAAAACCTGAACCATGACACGGACATTTAAATTTACCTTCAGTTTCCAACCAATTTGGAGTGCAACCTAAATGTGTACATACCGTAGATAAGGCAATAATTTTTTCATCATCTCTAACTATCCAAACATTATACTGTTTTTTATACCTTAAATCAACTTTTCCAGACTCAAAATCATCTGGATAACCAATTTTAAAAGTTTGAGGAGGTTCAAATAAAACATTTGGAAATAAAAATCTAATTATTACTGTAAAAAAACCACCTGTTGCTGCAGCAAATGCCATCCACCCAATAGACAACCATGATAAAAAAGATTTTCTATTCATTAATTCTAATTTCAATTCATCCCAAACGGGATATTTATTAACAGGAAATTTATTTTGATAAATCGTCAAAACTTCACGAGCTAAATCATTAGGGTACAAATCATTTCTGCGAGATTTTATTTCTTCACATATAGCATACCATTCATTTTCATCTTTGGCGCTAATTAATTTATTTTTTTCTTCTTGTGTGAGTTTCATTTCTAATTATGATAAATCAAGATAATTAATTTAATAATATTCAATGAGAATTTTCATAGCAAATTCTCTTATTTTAATATTTTTTTCATCATTTTCTAAAATAGTTAACTTATCTTTAAAATCTTCATGATATGAATCACTAATTAAAGCAAGAATTGTTAAAATAGAATTATCTATTTCTTTCTTATCAACCTGTGGATAGTTTAAATAGTATTGCCTATCTAATAATTTTTTTAAGATATAATTTCCAGAATAATTATTCATTTTATATAGTGAAATAGCAGCATCCCATCGGATATTAGCTTCTTCATCATCTAAGCTTTTAACAAGTATCTCAATAGATGACTTGTTTTTTAATAAACCTAATGATATAACAGCTGCCAACCTTTCTTGATTATCGTTTGGTGATTCTACAACCTTATGTAATCTACTTGCAGATTCATTACAACCAATCATTCCTAGTGATTTAATTGCAGCAATTCTATTTTCTAAATTTTGATCTTCTATACCATTTAGCAGATAAGAACAAAATTCAATATTTTTAGTCTGCCCCATTGCTAAAGCTAAATATGTCCTGACTCTTGGGTCATCATGTATCGCTTTATCATACATTGTAATCATTTGATTTATAAACAATTGATCTGTAGGAATTTTATTTATATCTGACATTAAATTTGAAAGTTCATACGCAGACTGCCACCTCTTAGTCAATGATCCAGAATTTATATTATTTAATAGGTGGTAAGGATCCTGTTTTTCATATGTCATCATTTTAAATAAAAAGAAAAAAAGAACTCCGAAAATAGTAATCATAAGAGGAATTAAAAAAAAAGAATAAAAAAGGGCATAAACTTTGCTTGTATTACTAGATATAGGTTGATTTTCAGTCAAAATTATTTACTTTTTTTTATTTAAAAGATGTTCTACTATTTTATTTAACTTTCTAACTTCTTTTTTTAATTTGAATATTTCACCTATACATAACATAAAAAAGAAAAATAAAAAAATTAGAATTAAATATAAATTATTCACTATCAGTTTCCTCATCTACTTTCTTCTTTAAATCATAACCTAATAGAACTGGAAAGAAAAAAAGAATGATTATACTAACAACTAATAATAGAATAAACCAATGAAGATTCTGCATTAACCAAAAAATTGTAAACCATTCAAAATTAAAATTCATTTTCTATTTTCTTTAAACCAGTTGTCAAATTCATTTTTAAATTCACATATTAGATTTATACTATTCTTTACAATATTATAGGCATCATAATTTCTAGCTTTTTCATGTTTTTCTAAAACCATTTTTTGAATTTTTAAATAATTATTTAATATTTGAAATTCATTCATATTTTTCTTAATTAAATATTCATTTTTTTGATTAAACTCAAAATCATCATTTTTTACTTCTTTTTCTAGAACTCTATTTCCATTATTATCAAATTTATTTTGCTTGTAAAAACATTCGATATTATCATGTTTAATAATAACATCAACATATAATTTTGCATGGACAGGTCCTTTTCTTTTCATATTAAATAAATTTTAGAACAACTATATAATATGCAATAGTCATTAAAGTGCAAATTATTATAGACATCACTCTATTTCTTTGTTTATTATCTTTAAATATCTTCATAAATATTATTTATATTTTAAAAAATGTTTTGTATTAATTAACTGTAATAATAAAAAAATTGCAACTATTTGATGAGAAGAAGCTAAAATTATTGGAGCTTTAGAAATTAATGTTATAATACCTAAAAAAACCTGACATGTCACTAAAGTAACAAGATTTCTACTCTTAATATTTAAAATTAGATTAATATCTTTAATTTTGAAAGAATATATATAAATTAAAATCAATAAAAATAATCCAATATATCTATGCATAAACTGAATCAGTTTATTATGCTCAATAAAATTAAGATATACTGGAGTTATAGCAAATAAATCATCAGGAACTATTTTTCCATTTATTAAAGGGAAAGTATTCCAAAATTGGCCAGCTTTTAAACCTGCTGTAAATGCTCCATAAATGATCTGTATAAAGAGAACTATAATAATAATATTAATAAATTTATTGTATCTTAAGTAGTTAGATACTTTATCTACAATAGGATATCTTAACAAAAGTTCAGTTTTATAGATATATCCTATGATAAAAAAGGCTAGCACTAGGTGCAATGATAATCTGTAGTGACTGATATGTGGATTATCAACTAATCCACTTTTAACCATATACCAACCTAAAAATCCTTGAAACACGCCAAGAAAAAATAGAAATAATAATTTTTGTATTAACTTTTTGTTTAAATAACTTTTATAATAAAAATATATAAATGGAAAAAAGAAAAGGAGTCCAATAAATCTTCCAATCATTCTATGTAAATACTCCCAATAATAAATAGTTTTATATTCATTAATAGACATATTTAAATTTAATTTATTATATTCAGGATACTTTTTATACTCATTAAACTCATACATCCACTGATCAATATTAGTAGGAGGGATAATCCCGGTAACAGGTTTCCAGTAAGTTATTGACAGACCTGATTGGGTCAATCTAGTTAACCCTCCAATAATAACCATAAGAATAACTACAATTAAACTTAATCTAAGCCAAACAACTATAGATTTATGAGGTTTATTCATTTAATTGAAAAACGTATCAAAAAGTATCATTAGTAGAAGAACAGGAAGATAAATAATGGAAAACAAAAAAATTCTTTTAATTGATTTAGGAGAGTAATCAAATAAAATTTGTGATGAATAGAAAAGGAATATAAGGCCAAGAAGAATTGCCCCAACAACATATACATATGATGTCAAATTCAATATATATATACCTACAGAAGTATAAATAAGAGCCATAGTAAAAAATAAAATTTGAAAAGTTATTTCATTTTTATTATTTGTTACACTTGGAAGCATCTTGAAACCGCCTTTTTTATAATCATCTTTATATATAATAGCTAATGAAAGAAAATGTGGTATTTGCCAGCAAAATAAAATTCCAAAAACCATTATAACCTGAATATCTATCTGGCCTGTTGCAGCAGCCCACCCACCAACAGGAGGAAGGGCCCCTGGCACAGAGCCAATGATTGTATTTAATGATGTAATTCTCTTAGAAGGAGTATATATGCAAAGATATGTAAAAATTGTTAAAAATGATATAAACCCAGTAAGATAATTGATTTTATAAAATAGAATTAGAGGCCCTAGAAAAGAAAATAATAATCCAATTAAAAGCGCTGTATTTGGATTAATTAAATTAGATGGGATAGGTCTATACATAGTTCTTTTCATTTTCAAATCTTGTTTTCTCTCAATATATTGATTTAATATTGAAGCACCACTAGAACTTAAAAATGTACCAACCATTAAATAGAAAAATATAATCCAACTATTTTTCTCCATCATTAAGAGACCATTAAACCTTAACCCAAGATAGTAACCAATATAACATTCCACCAATACAAGCAATGATATATTAAACTTAATTAACTCAAGTATTTTTTTTATAGACATGATTAATTCAATTCTTTAATATTTTTAAACATATCTAAACTTTCGGGATTTGATAATGATTCTTTATTGTTTGGTTCAATTCCATTTATAATATTTTTTACAGCAACTTCAACTTTTTTGCCATTTATTGTATATGGGATATCTTTAATTGGAAGAATAAATGAGGGGAGGTGCCTTGGACTACAATTTTCTTTGATTCTTTTTATAATTTTCTGCTTAATAGAATCATTAAAAGTTATGTTTTTTTTCATTAGGATGAAGAGTATAATTCTTTCATCATCATTCCATTTTTGACCTATAGCTAAAGAATCCTCAATACAGTCGATCATATTAACAGTTTCATATATTTCTGAGGTCCCAATTCGAACACCTCCTGGATTCAAAGTAGAGTCAGAACGTCCAAATATTTTAACTCCACCTGTTTGATTAATTAATATAAAATCTCCATGTGCCCATACATTGTTATAAATATCAAAATAAGCACTATGAAATTTCTCTCCTGAGGAATCATTCCAAAAATATATTGGCATTGAAGGAAAAGCTTTATTGCACACGAGTTCACCCTTAACATCAATTTTAGACTTACCATTTAAATCATAACTCTGAACACTCATACCAAGACCTAAACATTGTAATTCTCCTTTATTTACTGGTAAGCATGGGTTTCCCAATGCAAAACATGAAATAATATCAGTCCCCCCAGAAATTGAAGATAATAAAACATTTTTTTTCCATGATTTATATACAAAATCAAAAAGATCATCAGTTAATGGTGATCCAGTTGATAAAATTGTTTTTAGTTTACTAAAATTCCCAATTTTGTTAGGGTGAATTCCTAATGATTTAACATGCGCAATATATTTAGCACTAGTACCAAAAATAGTCAATTGATTTTCATTCATAACTTTTAACAAATGAGAAGGTTCTGGGAAAAATGGATTTCCATCATATAAAACAAGAGTTGCACCAAAAGCTAGAGAACTCACTAACCAATTCCACATCATCCATCCGCATGTGGTATAATAAAATATTTTATCATTAGAACTCAAATTAACATGATATTTCAACTCCTTAAAATGCTGAATTAATGTACCCCCAGCTGAGTGAACAATACTTTTTGGTTTTCCAGTTGTCCCAGATGAATACATAATATACAAAGGGTGATCAAAAGGAAGCTGCTCATAATCAATCGAATCAGAATTATTGTTAGTTATTTCATCCCAAGAAATAAAATTAAACGGAATTGAGATATTTACATATGGAACAATAATAAGATTTTTAATTGAAGAAATTGTATTTTTTATATTAGAAACATTATCAGTTATATCAATAACCTTACCTTTAAAAAGGTAACCATCAGTTGAAAAAAGTATTTTTGGTTCAATTTGAGAAAATCTATCCAGAATTCCTTTAACACCAAAGTCAGGAGAACATGAAGACCAAATTGCACCTAAACTAACTGATGCTAGCATAAACACAATTGTTTCAGGTATATTTGGCATAATTGCTGCGACTCTATCTCCCTTACATAAACCCATTTTTTTCAATGAATAAGAGACTTTAGATACAAGAGCATGCAATTGATTATATGTTAATGTGTATTTAATTTTATTTTCACCATAAAATTCTAATGCAATTTTATCGCTTTTTATTCTCAAAAGATTTTCAGCAAAATTTAATTCAGATCCTACAAACCATTTTGCTCCAGGCATTTTATTTTCATCATCAACTATTGTATTGAAACTTTTAGAGTGTTTTATTTTTGTATCATACCACACATATTCCCAAAAATCATCAATATTCTGGATTGACCAGCGATGTAGTTTTGAATAATTTGAAAGGTTTAAATTAAATTCATCATTTAACTTTCTTCGAAAAATATCCATGTTAGAACTTGTTATTTTTTGTTTAGTTGGTACCCAAAGAGGATCAATCATTATTTTTGTCCCAATTTAATATAAACTGCCATGCTTTATCTATATCATCTTGAGCTAAAAAGCTTTTAATTTTACTAATGAGATTCTTAAAAGAAATATTGATAATACTATTATCTACAATTATTGAAGGTTTTTTAGAGACTCTAGCTAATTTTGCTAATTCTTTACCTGTTAAATCAGTATCTAATATAAACTGAGGTAAATCATCAAATCCAATCCCAATCCCATCTGGTTTGTTAATTTTAAAGAGCGATTTTTTAACTTCAGAATACCATGCTCCTCCATTTCTTCCAACAAGGTCTATTTTAACAGGATCTACTTTACCTGATATATCTAAAATATTTTCATTTACATGGAATAATAAAACTTCACCTAAAATTAAATTTCCACTTGCAGGCTTTCCACCTAAATCAATTATTTTATGCAATTTACATTCCATTATAAATGGAGATTCTTTAACACCAGGAGCTTTTACAATATCTAATTTAAGTTTAGTAAAACCAGCTTTAATAAATTCATCTATATTTTTATCAAATTCACATGAAGAAAGATTTACTTGATCAACCATATCAGAGGTAACAACAGAAATTGAAAACTGCTTAGTTTCCTTAATATTAAGCAAAGTATCTTTTGGTAAACCTGTTCTACCACTTAGAGCAGGAGAAAAACCTACTATTGGAGGATTAGCTCCAAATCCATTGAAAAATGAGAAAGGAGCTAAATTTGCATTGTTATTTCTGTCTAAAGAAGAGACTAAAGCAATAGGTCTTGGAGCAATACCAGATATCATTAAATGGTATATAGATCTCACCTCTTCGACAGATGGATTTATTTTTTTAAATTTCATTTATTATATTTTTTAAGTTATTGATAAAGATTTTATTTTCCTCCATTGTACCAATGCTAATTCTTACACTAGATGGCAATCCAAAGCTTTTTAAGCCTCTCAAAATAATACCATTTTCAAGATTTAATTTAATAAAATTCTCAGCTTGTAATTGATTATTAAAATTAATGGTTATAAAATTAGCAATCGAAGGGATGTAAGAAATATTTAATTTTTTAAAATATTTAATTAAAAATTTCATTCCCTGAAGATTTAATTCTAAAGTTTTATATAAATGATCAACGTCAAAAATTGCACCCAGAGCTGCTTCTTGAGCAGGGATAGAAGGTTCAAAAGGCAATTTAACCTTTAATAAATTATCTATTAAATGATGATGCGCAAAACCATATCCAACTCTAAATCCAGCTAGACCATAGCATTTTGAAAATGTTCTAAGCGTTATAACATTATCATATCTATATGACATCGAATCAGGGTAATCGATAATATGGTCTGCATATTCAAAATATGCTTCATCAAGAATCACTAAAACTCTTTCAGGCACTAATAGCATAAATTCTTCAAAATCATTTTTAGAGAAATAAGTACCCGTAGGATTATCAGGATTTGCTAAATAGATAATTTTAGTATTCTTATTAATATGATATGCTATAGATTTGAGGTCATATCGATAATTTTTCATTTTAACCCAATTAACTTTTCTTCCACTTGCATTTGCTAAAACTCGAAATCCAATAAATGAATCTTCAGCACTAATAAGTTCATCTTTTTCGTGTAAAAAGGTTCTAATAATTGCTGACATAATACCTTCACTACCGTTTCCAACAATAACATTATTAATATTTAAATTAAATTTATCAGCTAAAATTGATCTTAATTTATATCCTGATGAATCAGGGTATCTATTTGTAAAAATTAAGGAATTATTTACTTTTTTTATAGCGAGCGGAGATGGACCTATAGGATTTTCATTTGAGGCTAATTTTATTATTTTTTTTACATCATTTTCAGCCTGGACTTCTTCAATTCGCTTTCCAGGTTTATAAGGTGATAAATTTTTTATATGTTTTGGAACTAAGGTCATATTCTATGATTAAATTTAATTAATATTAAAGAATACATTAAATACATATTATTTTATTTTTTTTAAAAGTAAATTAGCTCCCTAGAATGGAAAATTTTTGGTTAAATAATAGTATTTTTTATGCTTTAGGTCTAGCTCTCTTTCCTAGGTTTTCATTACTATTTTGTAATATCCCCGGGACTATATTATTTTGGTTAGGGTGGTTATTTTTACCAAGAATCACAATAGCAATTTTGGCTACTATTTTTTATTCAGGGACTAATCCCTTTTTAGTAATTTTCTCATGGATCTTTGCTTTAGGAGGTGAATCTGCTGAAAAAAAATATGGCTATAAAATAACAAAGAACAAAAAATCTAGAAAAATTGAAAATCCTGAGTATGAAGTCATCGATGAATAAAACATTCAAAAAAGAATTATTTTATCATATAAATGGTATTGTTTTAATTACTGCTCTTAATGCTTTAGTAAAAACAAATTTAATAGATATAATGATAGGAAAAGGTTCTTTTAATATTCGGGACATATCTAATGATAAAAAAATTAATGAAGGATATTTCAATGTAACTTTAAGACTTTTACGTTCGATGGGCTTAATAGATTTTCAAGATAAACAAAGTGAACTCGACAACATTTATACGATAAATTATAAACTTAACGAAATAATGACATATAAAAATGAGATAGAACAAATTTCAAAGATAAATTATTTTCATATAAATTTTAACAACCTATCAAATATTGATATAGATAATTATTATAAAACTGTTGAGAAAAGTATTGAACTATTAAAAAGAACAGATAATAAAAACCTATTTTTTAATGGTATTTTAATAGGACCTTTATTATCAAACCTAGGATTTTATAAAAAATTAACTATTGACCCAAATGGAAGAATTAATTTCATCGATTTACATGAGAATATGGAAAATTGCATTATTAAATTATTTAATCATTTTCAAATAACTTCTTCAAAAAATAACAAGATAACTGAAAAAGGAAAGTTCTTTTTAGATAGAATGTCTGCATATGGTGTCACCTCATCATATTTACCTATGTTAAATAGAGCAAATGATTTACTTATTGGTGATTGTGAATTCATTTGGGATAGAGATCATAACAATCATGAGTTGCATATAAATCGTAGTATGAATGTTTGGGGAAGCGGCGGTGCACATAAAACATATTTCAAAAAGATTGACAATTTATTTAAAGAAACATTCAACCAAAAAATTATTGATCAACCTATTGGTATTATAGATATAGGATGTGGAGATGGAACTTTTTTAGAACATGCATATCATGTTATAATAAATAAGACAGCTAGAAAAAAATATTTAGACACTCACCCATTAATTTTGGTTGGAACAGATATAAATAAAGCTGCTAGAATTATATCAAGAAAAAGATTAAATAAATCTAATATAAATAATGTTATAATTAATGGAAATATTGGAAATCCTTTGGAAATAAATAACTTATTAAAGAAAGAATTTAATTATAATCTAATTGATTTTTTAAATACTAGAACTTTTTTAGACCATAATCGAATTTTTGAAGTTCCAAAAAAAATATCACATAAAAACATCAACACGTCAGGATCTTTTTGCTATAAAGGAAAAATTATTTCGAAGGAACAATTAATAAATAATTTAATTGAACATTTTAAAAAATGGTCTCCTTTTATAAAAAAACATGGATTAATACTATTAGAATTACATACAATAGATCCAGAATTAGCAAAGAAATTTTTAAATGATACCTTGGCACCTGCTTACGATACAACACATGGATACTCTGATCAGTATTTAATTGAGCACTCAGTATTTTTAAATTGTTTAAAAAAATCTAATATCACTATTGAAAATCAAAATTGTATACTATTTCCTAATAATGAAAGGCCTACTGTAAGTATCAACTACTTGAAATAATTATTAACACTTCTTGACAGTATTAGAAGCGAAATCGACTAAGTATTTATTTTTCTTTTTCTTCTATGTCAGTATCATAAAAACCTATAGTTGCACCGATTGCAATTATTACTGCAACACCAAATCCCTTTATACCTTCTATTCCTAAAATCCAACTTCCAATCATACTACCAACAAAGATAATTATTAATGATATAACAGTATTTTTATTCATATTTTCTTAATATTTTTAATTAATAATTATTATTTAGACTGTAATTCTGCAGCCAAGACAGTATTACTTAGAAGAATAGAAATTGTCATTGGACCAACGCCTCCTGGCACAGGAGTTATAGCTGATGATTTATTTATAACATTTTTATAGTCAACATCACCAACTAAGTAATAACCTTTGTTAGAATCATCATTTATCCTATTAATACCTACATCAACAATAACTACATTATCTTTAACCATATCTTTTTTAATAAATTCTGGAACACCTATAGCTGCAATTAAAATATCAGCTTGTTTTGTATGATGTTTAATATCTTTGGTTCCAGTGTGACAGATAGTTACTGTTGCATTTCCAGTTTTGAATTTTTGACTTAACAATGCCATTAAAGGCTTTCCTACTATATTACTTCTACCAACTATAACAACATGTTTAGATTCGACTGGAATATTATAGTATTCTAAGATTTTCAAACAACCACGTGGAGTGCAAGGGATAAATTTAGGCTTCCCTTGCATTAGATTGCCTAAGTTAACAGGGTGAAAACCATCTACATCTTTATAAGGAGAAATATAATCTAATATTTTTTTAGAATTTAAATGATCAGGTAGCGGCAATTGCAGGAGAATACCATGTACAGTATTATCATTGTTTAGTTTTTTAATCAAGCTACATATATCTTCTTCTTTTGAATTTTTAGTTATTTCATGAATTTCACTTTGACATCCAGATTTTAAAAAAGTTCTATGTTTTGAATTTACATAAATTTTTGAAGCGGGATCATTGCCGACTAATATAGCAGACAATTTTGGAATAACGCCTTTTTTATTAAGATTATGAATTCTTTTTTTAAGATCATTTTTTATTTGGTCAGATACAGGCTTTCCATAAAGTATTTGTGAAGACATATTAATCTTCAGAGTTTAAATTTTCATCAATATATTCAATTATCGATGCAGATTTAGATTCAATTTGACTAATTAATTCATTATTATTATTTTTATATGAGAAGAATTCATCTGCAATATTCATGCATGCTAGAACAGCTATTTTCAATTGTTGCGTATTTGGATCAATACCATTCTGGACGACTTCATCCATTTTTTCATTTACAAAGTTAGAAATTTCTTTGAAATAATTAGCTTTTGCTGAACTTCTAACAAAATAATCTTGACCAAGAATATTAACCTTAATTACTTTTATTTTATTTTTACTCATAAATGCTCCTTATCTTTGCTTAGCATTCAATTTATTTTTTAATGATAATAATACTTTATCTATTATAGGATCGATATCATCATCTTTAAGAGTGAATTTATTTGAACAGAAATGGAGAGAATATGCTAATGATTTTTTATTATCATCATCATTTTTTATATAATAATCAAATAACGTCACATCTCTTAGGTATTTACCACCATTAATTTTAATCTGATTTATGACGTCATGATTTTTAACATCTTTATTAATAGATATTGAAATATCTCTAACAATTGATGGATAACTACTTATAGGACTATACTTGATTTTATTTGATTTAATTTGGTTAATAATATCACAAGATAGATTGCAATAAAAAACAGAGTTTTTAATTTTATATATTTTCAATACTTCAGTATTTAATTTACACACATAGCCAATATTTTTATTATTTATTTTAACATCTAATAATTCGTTATCTTTATCATTTTGAATAAATTGAATTGATTTAAAATTTAAACTATTAAATAAATTATTAAGCTCACCTTTAATCGTATATATATCATTATTCAAAGGGTATTTCCAATGTGAAGTTGAATTATTTGTCCAGATTATTCCTAAAGCTCTGCATTCTTTAGATTTATTATATAAATTTGAGTTAAAATGATTTACAGAACCAATTTCATAAATTTTTAAAAATTCTGTATTTCTCTTTTCATTATAAGAAATTGCTTTTAATAACCCAGGAAGTAAATCATTCCTTAAATATTTCATATCTTGATTAAGAGGATTCATAAGCTCAATTGCTTTTTTATTAGAATTTAAATTAATATCAACTTCTGAAAACAAACTATTTGACATATGTTCATTAAAACCATTGTATGATAAAATACTTCTTATATTATTTTCCAATAACAATTCATCTTCAATAAAACAATCATTAGATATCTTAAATGAATTATCAGAGGGAATATTATCATAACCAAGAACTCTTGCTACCTCTTCATATAAATCTACATCCCGCGTTATATCATTTCTATAAGATGGAATTTCGCATAGAAATATTTTATTATCAAATGAATACTCTATTGAAAGATTTGAAAAAATATTTTTATACATTTTTGAATCTAAATTAATTCCTAAAAATTTATTACATTTTTCTAAATGAAATTTTATACTATTAGATTTATTTTCATCTAAAACAAAATTAATATAATCTTTAGATATTTCTCCTTCAGTAATTTTTAAAAGATTCTCTGAATATTTATCTAGTACATTTACAACATTATCTTTATCAATTCCTCTTTCAAACCTTTTAGATGCTTCTTTTGAGTAAGCATGTTTTTTAGATGATCTTCTAATTGAAATTTCATCAAATACAGCACTTTCTATAAGTATATTCTTTGTATTTGCATCAACTTGACTATCAAGACTCCCAATTATGCCAGCTATTGCTATAGGACCTTTAGAATCTGCAATAACTATATCTTCTTTTGTTAAAATTTTTGACTCATTATTTAAGCATAAAATCTTTTCTTTATTTTTTGCCAATCTTACATTAATTTTTTTTCCATTTATTTTGTCATAGTCAAAAATATGTAATGGCTGACCTAAGTCAAACATTATATAATTTGATAAATCTACAATATTGTTTATGCTTGGATGTCCAATTTTATTTAACCTATTCTTTAACCAAGAAGGACTTTCAGAGACCTTAATATTTTTAATAATTCTACAGGCATATCTTTTACATATCCCAGAATTTTTAACATTAATTTTTATTAAATCAGAAGTTTTGAAATTGGAAACTAAAAATTTTGGCTTTAATAGTTTTATTTTTTTATTTTCTATTATTGCTAATTCACGTGCTACACCTAAATGACTAAAACAATCCCCCCTGTTTGGCGTTAAATCAAAATCAAAAATACTATCATCTGATAAAGATAATGCATTTTTTAAATTTTCACCAATTTTCAAACTATCCTCAAGAATCATAATTCCTTCATGATCATCATTTAAAGAAAGTTCTTTTCCTGAGCAAACCATACCGTTTGATTCAATATTTCTAATTTTAGTTTTTTTTATTTTAAACGAATTAATAATAGCACCTATTTTTGCAACAGGAACTTTAATATTATTTTTAATATTTGGAGCACCACAAACAATATCTAAAATTTCATCTCCTACATCAATTTTACATACTTTTAACCTATCTGCATCAGGATGCTTAATGCAACTTAATACATTTCCAACGACGACATTATTAAATTCATAAATAATTGGTTCAACCGTACATTCAAGACCCAATTGAGTAAAAGAATCTACTAGCTCAATATCTGAACAACTTGATACTACATAATCATTTAACCAATTTCTTGAAATTTTCATTTTCTAAATTGCCTTAAAAATCTAACATCTCCTTCATATAATAAACGAATATCATCTATTCCATATTTTAGCATAGCTATTCTTTCTATCCCCAGACCAAAAGCAAAACCTGCAATATCATCATCATATTTTACAGATTTAAAAACTTCGGGGTCTACCATACCACAACCTAATATTTCTAACCATCCTGTACCTTTAGTTATTCTATAATCTGATTTAGAATTCAATCCCCAATAAACATCCATTTCAGCACTAGGTTCAGTAAAAGGAAAATAACTAGGTCTAAAACGAGTTTTTATTTTTGGACCAAAAAATTGTTTTGCAAAATAATCTAGAGTACCTTTTAATTCAGAAAACTTTACATTCTTGTCTACATATAATCCTTCAATTTGATGAAACAAACAATAACTTCTTACACTAATATCTTCATTTCTATAGACTCTTCCTGGAGACAAAACTCTTATAGGCGGCTTAGAGTTTTCCATATAGTGAATTTGGCTTCCAGAAGTGTGGGTGCGTAATAAGTTGAAATCTGTCGTATAGAAAGTATCCTGCATATCTCTAGCTGGGTGATGTTTTGGGATATTCAATGCTTCAAAATTATAATAATCACTATCAACTTCAGGACCATATACAGAAGAAAATCCAATCTTATCAAAAATATTTTTAATTTCATCTATTATAAGAGTAATAGGATGGATACTTCCATTATTATTCTTTTTTCCTGGAAGAGATAAATCTATGGACAAATCTTTCTTTGTTCTTTTTTCACTATTTTTATAATCTGATAATTTAGATAAAATCATCTCCTTTAAAGAATTTATCTGATTTCCAATCTTAGGCTTATCTGAGTGATCGATTTTTGATAAAAGGGGATATAAGCCTGATACAAAACCCTTCCTTCCTAGATACTTGTAATAAATAGATTCATAATCTACTTTTTTAGTATCTAATAAAAGAAGGTCTGAATCAAAGTTTGATTTGATTTCATTTATTTTATTTTCTATAGACACTTATTTTTACTGTTAAGATAAAGATTTTACTATATTTGAAAAACCTTCAGGATCGTTAACTGCCATATGCGCTAAAGCCTTTCTATTAATAAAGATTTCTTTTTCCTTTAATAAATTGATAAACTTCGAATAAGACAAACCATGTTGTCTTACAGCAGCGTTAATTCTAATAATCCACAATCTTCTAAAAGTTCGTTTTTTATTTCTTCTATCTCTATATGCATATTGCATACCTTTTTCTACAGCATCTTTGGCAGTTTTGAAATTAGAATTTCTTGCACCATAATAGCCTTTTGCAAGTTTTACTATTTTTCTATGCCTTCTATGTCTTGGTACACTACTATTTGCTCTAGGCATGATTCTCTCCTTTCATTACTGAATCATTTTTTTTGTTCTTCCAGTCATTGCCTTACTCAAACTGGTTTCCTTACGGAGACGCCTTTTCCGTTTTGGTGTTTTTTTAGTTGACAAGTGCCTATGACCACTATGATGGTGCACTATTTTGCCACTGCCAGTTTTTTTAAACCTTTTAGCAGCACTCTTTTTTGTTTTCATTTTAGGCATCTTT
>CAYSDL010000027.1:0-19227 GCA_964429875.1 uncultured bacterium | reverse complement strand
GAAGGTGGAACAAAAGTAATCGTTTTATCAGCAAGTGATGTTGATGGTGATGAACTTACGTACTCAATACAAGGGGGAACTAATATTATTTCATCACTTGATGGGTACACAGTTACTTTTAGTATAATAGATGATGATTGGAATGGCCAAGAAACATTTACAGCATCAGTAACAGATAATCTCTCTGAACCTGTTCCTACAAGTTTTACAATAACGGTAGATGGAGTTAATGATGCTCCAATTCTTAATACATCACCAACTGTTTCTCTTGATGAAGGCACTAGTGTAGTAATTGATATTGTCGTTATTGATGATCAAGATCCAACTGAACTAGATTTTTCAATTTCTCCTGGAACTAATGTTTCTACACAAATTAATGTATTTAATCAGACAATTACTTTTACACCAAATAATTCAGCATGGTTTGGAAGTGAAGCATTTACCTTAACTGTGACTGATAATTCAGGTTTAAGTGATGTTCAAACGATTGTTGTAAATGTGTTAGCAATTAATGACCCTCCAATACTATCTGAAATAGATGAGCAAGTAATGTATGAGGATGATATTAAAATAATTATTTTATCAGCGTTAGATGAAGATGGTGATGAATTAATATACTCTGCTAGTTATGATAATGATAATATTTCAACTGATTTTACTGGCCCAGCATTAACAATAACTCCTATTCCAGATTTTTATGGAGTGGTAGAATTAACAATTTTTGTTGATGAAATTTCAACTGATGAGCTTTATTCTGATAATAAATCTTTCACATTAATAGTTTCAAATGTTAATGATCCTCCTGAACTTCAACCGATTGATGATATTTCATTTGATGAAGATGGCTCAATATCTACTAATTTAATAGGGGATGATATAGATAGTGATATTTTAACATACAACATTAGTGATGGTATAAATATTATTCCAGATTTAAGTACAAATACCGGATTGTTATCTTTCACAGCAGCAGATAATTTTAATGGTTCTGAGGTATTTACTGTTAGTACAACAGATGGAGAATATATTTCAACACAAATTTTAAACGTATTTGTAAATGCTGTTAATGATCCTCCAATCTTAACTGAGATTGATAATACGACAATGTATGAGGGAGGTACAAAAGTAATATTATTATCTGCTAATGACATCGATGGGGATGATTTAACATATTCAATCACAAGTTCAGATAATATCAATTCAGAGATAGATCAAAATAATGAAATTATTACTTTTACTCTTGTTGATGATGATTGGAATGGAGATGAAACATTTACAGTAACTGTAACAGATGGAGTCCTTTCAGACAATAAAACATTTATTATAACTGTAATTCCTGTAAATGATGCCCCTGAATTATTTATAAATAATAGTTTAGAGTTTTATGAAGATGAATCTGATTACTTAGAGTATACATTCATTGATGATTCTAATGATAATTTAACATTTAGTTTAAGCGGCGGTTCGAATATTGAGCCCATACTGGATGTTGAAAATCAGGAAATAGTCTTTATCCCTAGTCTAGATTTTAATGGTCAAGAATCATTTACATTTACAATAAGTGACGGTGAATTTACCGATGTAGAAATATTAAATGTTTCTGTATTAGCTGTTAATGATGCACCAGTTATGGGTAATATAGATGATCAGGAAATGAATGAAGCAGGGACATTAGAGATTATTTTATCAGCAGAAGATGTTGATGGTGATAATCTTACATATACAATTGATGGTGGTGGAGAAAATATTCAAGTATTTATTGTAGAAGAAACTGCTACTTTTACAACGAATGACAATGATTGGAACGGTAATGAAACATTTGAAGTAACAGTTAGTGATGGTGTGCTTTCTGATAGTAGTACATTTATTTTAACAGTAATACCTGTTAATGATGCTCCTGAAATAACTATGAATGAAAATAATGAATATGAATTTGCGGAAGATACAGAGCTACAAATCAGTTTTTCTGTAATTGATGACAGCAATTCTTTAACTTATTATATAGTAGGTGGCTCAGAGATTGATTATGTAATTAATGAAATTGATCAACTTATAACATTTACTCCAAATTATAATTTTAATGGCATAGAATCATTTACACTATATGTAGTTGATGAGGGGAATCTATCTGATAGTAATACATTTGATTTGTTAGTAACTCCAGTTAATGATGCTCCAATTTTATCTACTATTGAAAATCAAGAAGTAGATGAAGACGATGATATAACTATTCAAATGTACGGAAATGATGTTGATGGGGATGCTTTTGAAATTAGTATTAACGAAAATAATGATATTCAAACAAATATAACTGTAGATAATAAATTAGAAATAGCTCCAAATCATAATTTTAATGGAGTAATAGATGTTATTGTTAGAATTACTGAATTAACTGATGAAGAATTGTATTCTGAACAGACTTTCCAATTAACTGTAAATCCAATTAATGATGCTCCAATTTTCAATATTTGTCCTGGATGCTCTACATATGATGTGGAATTTCTTGAAGATACTACCTACCCAATGTTTCTAGATATAGAAGATGTTGATAATGATGTATTTGTAGTTACTTATGATGAAAATAATAATATAGGTATTACTTTTGATGAAGAAAGTGAGACTATTACTTTTTATCCTGTTCAAAATTTTAATGGAACTGAATTAATAGAAATAAGGGTTGAGGATGATTTTGAAACTACAACATTAATATTGATTATTGATGTTTTAGAAGATGATGATCCTCCTGTAGTTGAAGATGTTCAATATGATCTCGTTGAAGATGATGATACATATGTATTTCTTTCATATAGTGATGTAGATAATGATGACATGACTTATGAGTATGTTATTGTTGAGCCTGCTTCCAATGGAGTTTTAGAATGGGAGAACCAATCTAATGGAATAATTATTTATACACCAAATCAAGATTACAATGGTGAAGATACGTTTACATATAAAGTTATTCAGAATGATGGAGTTTCTTCAAATATAGGGCAAGTAACATTTAATATATTCCCATCCAATGATGCTCCAAATATTGAATCATTTTTAGATAACCTAGAAGAACAACATATATTAGAAGATGAAATATATTCAATTTCAATTGAGGCAATTGATGTAGATGGTGATGATTTATATTATGTTGTAGAAAACCAATCAAGTTATGCAACATCATATTTTGAAAATAATACACTGATTATTGAACCAAATTCTAATTGGAACAGTTATAATAGTAGTAATCCTATACCAATAATTATTTCTATTATCGTAGATGATGGAACATTAAATGCTGATGGAATATTTGAGCTTTATGTTGACTCTGTTAATGATGTTCCAACTGCTAATGCTATTAATAAAGATATCAATGAGGAAGAGTCTACAGAAATTAATCTAAATCATTATACCGATGATATTGAAGATACTGAATTAGAGTATTCTATTCCAGAAGGAAGTGGTCCTACCTTTGGCGTTATTGAATTAAATCAAAATATTATTACATATACAGCAAATGAAAATTATTTTGGTGTTGATACATTTACATACATAGTTACTGATAGTGAGTTTGCAGAAGCTTCTGCACTTATTACAATTAATGTATTAAATGTTGATGATCCTCCTGTATTGCCTATTATAGAAGATTCACAAATATTTGAAGATAATGTTTTTTCAATACAGCTCCCAATTATAGATGTTGATAATGAAGTACTTGATTACACTATAAATATAAATAATGAAAATGCTTTTTCAGAATTTAATAGTGAGGGATATTTATTTATCACTCCATTTGAAAATTGGTATGGAGAGTTAATAATTATAGTGATTGCAAATGATAATTTGACATCTGTAAGTGAAGAGTTTGTTTTATTAGTTGTCCCTGTAAATGATATCCCAGTAATAATATCTGAGCCATCTCTTCAGGGCTTAGTTAGTGAAACATATGAATATCAACTTATAATTGAGGATCCAGATAGTGAATACCACTATTTTATTCTTGAAGAATATCCTCAAGGAATGTCCATTGATGAAAGCTCTGGATTTATTAATTGGATCCCCTCAGAGACAGGGCTATTTGATGTTTCTATAAAAGTTTTTGATGATTTAGACTTTGAAAATTCTGATTATGATATTCAAACATTTACAATAGATATAAAATATCAACAATCCTTTATTCTGCATGAAGGAAGTAATCTAATTAGCTTTGTTGGTTTAAATGAAAGTGATAACACAATAGAAACTATTTTTTCAGATTTAAATAATCTAACCCATATATTTACAGAGAATTATGCTTCAATTTTATTAGATGATGGAAGTTGGTTTGGTAGTCTAGATGATATAGAACCAGAGAGAGGTTACTGGTTAAGAATTAATGATGATGATATATTTGAATTGACAACTTATGAAACACCTATCGATTTAGTATATTCATTGCATTATGGAAATAATTTAATATCATATGTTGGTAATGATGGAGCACAAATAAATGATGTTCTCCCCGATGATTTAGAAGATTATTTTACAGATATTTTCACTGAGAATCTCTCCGCTACAAAGAATGAAAATGGAGAGTGGATTGGAAGTCTAGCTGAAATTGGGTTGCAGCATTTAAAAGGTTATTGGATAAATGTTACAGAGGATTTAGAATTTAGTTATGTAGATACAGATCTATTATCAAAAAATTATAATAATAATATTCCAAGATTTTCAATAAATGAAATTCCTGAGGAATTAGAGTATTCTCAATCACAACAGCAAGCTTTTTATTTTATAAAAGATATAAATACTAGAGATATTCCAGTTACTGAAAATGATTGGATTGTTGCTTATTATAATGATCTCATAGTGGGTGCTAGGCAATGGTTTGGTGAATATACAGATGTCCCTGTTATGGGTAGTGATGGATTTATTGAAACAGCAGGTTATTGTAATAATAATTCATCCGTAGAGTTTAAAATCTATAGACCAGCAACTTCAGAATATATTGTATTAGAAGGAGCTGTTCCTAAATGGCAAAATTTAAAGAATTTTATAATAGAAGATCTTAGTGAAGAAAATATTGTTCCATCAGATTATAAACTATATGATCCTTATCCAAATCCTTTTAACCCTTTAGTTAATATAGATTTTGATGTTTCACAAAAAGGTAGTGTAGAATTATCTATATATGATCTTAGAGGTAGACTTGTTGAAACATTGATTGATAATCAAGCTTTCGAGGCTGGTTCCTATAATGTGAAATGGTTAGCTGAAAATTATGCTAGTGGAATTTATTTAGTAAAATTTTATGCTAAAGATAAACAAAGTATTAAGAAAATTACTCTATTAAAGTAGCTTAGTATAAAGCTTTTCAATTCTATTTGTAAATGTATCTAGATTTGAATTATTTTGGATAGTATAATCAGCTAATGTCTTTTTTTTAATATCTGAAAGTTGCAGTGAAATTCTATTTTGGATGCTCTCAAGAGGAATATTTCTTCTTTTAACTGCTCTCTCTACTCTTATTTTTTCATTTGCTGTAATTAATATTATTGTATCAAAAAAAGATTGAAAATTTGCTTCAAAAATAAGTGCAGCATCAACTACAAAAAATTTAAAATTTTTATTTTTGTTTTCTTCGTATGCATTATTTAAAAGAATAAATAATTCTGGCCACATTATACCATTTAAAATTTTATGATTTGTTTGATTGCTAAAAGCTTTTTTAGCAAGCAACTCAAGATTCAGTTTGTTATTTAAAACAATTTCTTCTCCAAAGATATGAATTATTTTTTTTTGAAGTGATAAAGACGATTTTAAGTGTTTTTTAGATTCTTTATCAGCATTAAATATATATGATTCACCCTTGATCTTGAAAAAATCAGAAACTGTTGTTTTCCCTGAGGCTATACCGCCAGTAATGCCTATTTTTTTCATTGTTGTAATAATTGATTTAGTGATTTGGATACATCATTTATATTTTGATTTCCATCGATACTTTTAACTATACCCCTTTTAGAATAATATTTAATTAAGGGGCTTGTGATTTCATGGTATATTTGTAATCTTTTTCTTACTGTATTTTCTTTGTCATCCTCCCTAATAATTAGTTGCTCTCCAGTGATATCATCAACATTTTCTATTTTTGGAGGATCATATTGTACGTGATAAATTCTACCTGAGCCAGGGTGTAATCTTCTCCCGCCCATCCTACTTACAATTGCATCATCTGGAACATCTATAACAATGACAAGATCAAGATTATGACTCAATATATTTAATAGTTTATCTAAGCCTTGTGCTTGTGGAATTGTTCTTGGAAAACCATCAAGTATATAACCATGAGTGCAATCATTTTTGCTCAATCTATCCTTCATCATATCTAGGATTATTGAATCTGAAACTAATTCTCCATTATCCATATTGGATTTTGCTTTAACGCCTAGTGAAGTTTTATTTTTCACATGCTCCCTCAGCATATCTCCAGTAGAAATTTGAGGAACACCATATTTTTCAACGATAAATTTTGCTTGTGTCCCTTTTCCCCCTCCAGGAGGTCCTATGAGTAGTATCCGCATATTATTCCTTAAATTAAAATTCCAGCAATTGTTGCGGTCAACCAGGAGGCAAGTGCACCACCTAGCATAGCTTTTGTAACTAGTTTTGCTAGATCTTTTTTTCTTTCAGGAGCTATTGCTCCTATTCCACCAAGCTGAATTCCAATGGAAGCAAAATTTGCAAACCCACATAAGGCATATGCCGCAATTGTAGCAGTTCTAGGTGATAAATCAGTACTTGATGCAAGATTAGAATATGCTATAAATTCAGTAAGAACTAACTTTTGTCCCATTAAACTTCCTAACTGGCCAGCCTCATTCCAAGGTGCGCCCATGGTCCATGCTAAAGGCATAAATAAATAACCCAAAATTATTTCAATTGACATCATTTGATCACCTATCACAATAAATCCTAACAAATAATTTATCATTGCAATAAATGATAAAAATGCAATTAACATACCACCAATATTAGCAGCTAATTTGATTCCATCTGTAGCACCATTTCCTAATGCTTCTAGAAAATTTTCTTCATTAAGATTGGTGTTAATTTTAATTTCTTTTGAAGATGTTTCTGTTTTATCTATTTCAGGATAAATAATTTTTGCTATTACAAGTGCTGCAGGCGCACTCATTATTGATGCGGCCATAAGATGACCTGCAATTCCTGGGACAGTATTATATAGCATTAAAACATAGGCTGCCATTACACCACCAGCAACCGTTGAGAATCCTCCTGTCATTACTGCTGTTAATTCAGAGTTTGTCATTTTAGATATGAATGGTTTTATAACAAGTGGAGCTTCAGTTTGCCCTACAAAAATATTAGCAGAAACGCTTGTTGTTTCAGCTCCGCTTGTCCCCATAGTTTTTTGCATAATCTTAGATATGAGTTTTATTATCTTTTGCATTACACCTAAATAGTAAAGTATTGACATTAAACTTGAAAAAAATATAACAGTTGGTAATACTAAAAATGCAAATTGAAACCCAAACCCAGGCCAGGTATTTGTTGTAGCAAAAAAATATTCTTCAACAGCTAAATTCCCAAATAGAAATTTACTTCCTTCAATAGAAAAGCTTAAAATCTTCTTTATAAATGTATCAACGTTATCAAATACCCACTTTCCACCTGGAACTTTTAAGATCAATAATGCAAAAAATAATTGTAGGCCTAATCCCCAAATAATGCATTTCTTATCTATTTCTTTTTTATTATTAGATAGCAAATATGCTAGCCCTAATAATGTGATAATTCCAATTAATCCTATAAATCTTTCCATTTATTTTTAACCTTTTTTATTATAGTAACATTTTTCACATCTTGGTTCATATTCTTCTGATTCGCCGATCAATACTCTTCTATTATTGTTGGTTTTTCTATAGCTAAAATTAGCTAAATCTCCACAATGAACACAAATAGCATTTAGAATAGTTATGTTATTTGATAATTTGATTAATTTTGATACTTGCAAAAATGGTTTTGCTTTATAATCTTTATCTAATCCAGCAGCAATTATATATTTTCCTTTATCTAATAACTTCTTTAAAACATTTATTATGTCAATGTCAAAAAATTGTACTTCATCAATAGCAAAGATTTCTCCATCATGTAAATAATCCAATATTTCATCAGCTGTTTTTATTGTATGACACTTAATTTTTTGCTTATTGTGTGATACAATATAATTTTGACTATATCTGTTATCAATAGAGGGTTTAAACATACATATTTTTTTTTTATTTTTAATTAATTTATTTGCTCTTTTAATTAATTCTGCTGTCTTTCCACTGAACATTGGTCCACAAATTATTTGTAATTGATCTGTTTTATTATTCATTGATTAATCCATTGATAATCATAATTAGTTCAGTATATGAATTATTATTGTTTATTGTTACATCAGCAAATCTTTTAGAAGGTTCAACAAACTTATCATGCATAGGTTTAACTGATTTATTATACTGCAGCTTTATTGATTCTAATGTTCGGCCCCTATAATTCACATCTCTTTCTATTCTTCTTTGTAATCTTATTTTTTCATTTACATCGATAAAAATCATATAATCCATATGTTTTCTTAACTGTTTATTAAGAATAGAAAAAATACCTTCAATAATAATGATTCTTTTTTTTTTTATTATTTTTTTCTTTTTATTTCTAGTATGAGTTTTATAATTGTAAGTCGGAATCAAAACTTTATTGTGATTTTTTAGTTCTTCTAAATTATTGATTAATAATTCAAAATCGAATGCATCAGGATGATCAAAATTTTCTCTCTCTCTTTTAGAAAATGGCATGTGACTTAAATCTTTATAATAAGAATCTAGTTCAATTATTTCAACATATGATTTTCCATAGTTATCAATTAATTTATTTGATAAATATGTTTTTCCTGAACCACTTCCTCCTGAAATTCCAATAATTTTTATAGTATATTCCTCCAGTAATTATTTTTC
Organism: uncultured bacterium; assembly: GCA_964429875.1. Lineage (GTDB taxonomy): Bacteria > Fidelibacterota > Marinisomatia > SCGC-AAA003-L08 > D37C17 > CAYSDL01. Next base: position 10,237 of record CAYSDL010000027.1, on the reverse strand, counting down.
AACATGAAAAATACTTTTTTCATAAATTGAATTATTAAGTTTATCTTGAATATAAATTTCTAATGTATGAACCCCTGGTGATAGTTTTTGATTTAGTCTGCACCTTACTAAATTTCTGTAAGGAATATAATCATAGAAATATGTTTGATTATCTATTTTTACTATAATACTGCTATGGTTGATACCCGAATGTTTATCTACAACATTAAAAAGTATTTCATTTAAATCATTTGATTTATATGTTGCCTTATTTCCTGGAACCTTATTTTTAATTTCTGGTTTAACATTTTCATTGAGTATAGCAAAAATACCTCCAGAATATATTTTTGTATTAATACTTTCAATATTGTATTTTTCCATTAAAAACCACTTTTGTTTCTTTTCACTATAATTAAAAATAGCTCCTTTATTACTTCCCTTTAAGTATGTCAATTCTACATAATCCTTAAATGAAATATTTTTTGGAATAATTTTAATAGGTTTTTTTATAATTTCAAATTCTGGATCAATATCAATTAGAGTATCTTCAATCATTATAAATATATTATTGTAGATTGAGTTTTCTATTGATTTAATATGATAATCATTATAGCTCAAAGTTTGAGGTTTGTCCTTTTTAAATAAGGCTCCCCTTATACTTTTTGAAATAATAATTTCAGGTTTAGTGTCATACCCTATTTTAATATTTTCAATATTTTCAAATTCATCATAATTAATAATACGAGAAGCTAGAATATTTTTTTTATTTCTTGACAAATTATATTCGGTTTCTTTTTTTGCGGTACTAAGTATTGCTATAGCATTAAAACCAGTAAACACATCTTCTATAAATTCAATTATTGCTCCATTATCAAAAAATTTAATATTAACATCACCCTTTATTTTATAAGGGTCATATTTTTTTAATGATAGGTATTTTTTATTTGATTTTAGACCATCATTATTCTTTGAGAAATATTCTATTGAATTATAGGGTGCTTCAGGCATATCAATTAAGATAGTGTTTGGGTCTATTTGAATAAATGAAGAAGGTATTAATCTAGAATTTTCATATCTTGTTGTATAATTTATTTCTAAGTTTTTAAATCCTGTTTCTGATGTTATCGTGGTATTGTTTTCATCAAATAATAAATTAGGGGGAACTAAGATATCTCCCTTAATGATCCCCTGTATTTGTATTTTATTTTTACTTACATCAGAAATATTAATGATTAAATAATGATAATTACTATCAATGTTTAATCCAGAATTTGATAGATTATCAATAAAATCTAATTCTTTGTTATTATTGATAAATAATCTATGGTAATCTTTTGAAAGGTTATTAAGTAGATTGAAATCAAGTTCTTTATAAATTAAATGATCATTGCTGAAATTGTATTCGTCAAAATTTATTTTATAAACTAATTTATTATCAATTAATAATTCAATTTCATAAATATTGAAATCAAAAGGTTGATTATTTATTTTATCTTCAACTTCAAGAGCTACACCAAAATTACCTACAATAGATAAAGTATCATGTATAACATATTTATAATCATTAGTTTTAATTAAATCAATAAGTGTGTAATCTTGAATTCCATTTATATAACAACTATTATCTAATGGAATGAAAGCAATAGATTTTGCAATAGGCTTTAGGGTGTCTTCAATAGAATAATGTTTTTTAAGAGGATTAATAGGCAGACCATTTTGATCCCTAATTTCAAAATGTAAATGAGGCCCAGATATGCTTCCTGTATCACCTGAGTAACCTATTATATCACCTTTTTTAAACTCTAGTTCTTTGGTATATAAATATTCATCGATAAAGTTAGTTTTCTTTTCTTTTCTTACTTTTAGTACTTTTTCTTCTATTGATTCATGGAAACTGTCCAAATGAGCATAGACAATTGTATTACCATCCTTGATTTTAAAGTATAAGGTTTTCCCATATCCATCAGGAGTTATTTTTATTCTTGTTATATAGCCAGAATCTATTGCATAAATAGCTTTTCCTATTTCTCCAAAAGTTCTAACATCAATTCCTGCGTGAAATCTTCTAGATCTTTCCTCTCCAAAAATAGTAGTCAAAGCCTTTTCTGCATTTGCGGGCCACAAGTATTCAGTTGTATTTTGTGAAAATAAAACTGTAAAATAAAAAAATAATAATATTACTTTATTATTCAATTAAGATTAGATTATTTATTAAATATTTTCATGAATTTGCAAACTTTAAATAATGATAAAATTTAAAACCATCCAGACAAAAATAAAATTACTTTACCTCAAATTTACAGGTAAAATAAAAATATCTAATAGTTTTATTGAAATTAATCAAAGTAAAAATAAATCTATTAAAAATATTTTAATTTTTTTCCCAGTAAAAGAAGATGCTTTTAGGGTAGCTTTATATGCTTTTAGACGATTTAAGAAAAATAAAAATGTTAACTATTATTATGTGATTAATAGTGTTTATAAACATCATTTTAATTTATCAGGGTATGTTTTTAACTTTCATAATAATAAAGATACGATTAAAATTGATGAAACATTTTATGAAGATAGAATTATAAATAAGAGTTTTGATATGACGATTGATCTAAATAATGAATTTAATTATGATATTTGTTATTTAGTTAATCGTATTAAAAGCTATTATAAAATAGGGTTTAAAAATAATTATTCAGATTATTTTTATAATATTCAATTAGAAGCAGATGTTTTAGAGGATTCGTACAACAAAATACATTTAATGCTGATTTAAATATGAAATTAATAATTTTCGAAGATCAAAAAATAAGTTTTCTTTTTCCTTTTTGTGAAAATCATGCATCTTTTGAAATAAAAGTTGGCCTATATACAAATTTAGAACGTATTGTTAATCTTCATAATGATAATAAGGGTGTTATTCTAATTGTTAGGAAGGAAATAGAAGAGATAACTAAAAAAAGATTCCCTGATTATGTAGTTAATCCAGAAATGCTTCCTGAAGGAAAATATTTTAATGGAAGATCTGTTTGTAAAGATGTAAAAGTAGGCTTTCAGTATATCAAAAATGGAATGTCCTTGAGTGATTTTTATAATAAAGTATCAAAAATTGAATCAAAACAAGATAGTAAGTGCCCTAAAATAAACTTCTTATGGGATATATTTAATTACAATGATCAATTTTATTTATCTGATATTAATATTTATAAGTTTAATGCTATATCCTCATTCCCATCTGTTTCGAAATTATTTGAGACAATCAAAAAAAGATATGATTCAGCATTCCTTATTAATGAAAAAAATATTATAATTAATGAAGATTCAGAGCTGAAAACTGGAGTTATAATAGATGCAGAAAAATCACCAGTTATTATTGGAAAAAATGTTGTAGTTGATATTGGGGCTCTTATTCAAGGTCCAGTATTTATCGATGATAACTCTTATATAGCTCCGGGAGCAAAAATAAGGCCAGGAACTTTTATAGGTAAAAATTGTAAAGTTGGGGGAGAGGTGTCATGTTCTATTTTTTCTAACTTTTCAAACAAAGTTCATGATGGCTTTCTAGGCCATAGTTTTATTGGCGAGTGGGTTAATATTGGAGCTGGTACAAACAATAGTAACTTAAAGAATAATTATAGTTCTGTTAAATTTAATTTTCATAATAAATCTGCTCCTACTAATACGGGAAAACAATTTTTAGGAGTTTTTATAGGTGATTATACAAGGATTGGAATAGCTACAATGTTTAATGCAGGAACTCATATAGGACTAGGATCAAATGTTTTTGGATCTGGGTTTCAAAAAAAATACATTTCTCCTTTCTCATGGGGTGAAAATGATAAAGTTGATTTTGATAAATTTATTGTTACTTGTAAAAGTATGAAAAAGAGAAGAAATATAAAAATGTCAGAAGCTGACATTAGGTTTCTCAAGAAATTATATAATAAAAAAATATAAAACTCTTGTGATGAAATAATTTAAAAAGTATATTTCTTTCCTTAATAAGGAGGATAAAATGGCTTTTGAAGGTTTGATTTGTCCCGTATGTTCAAATACGTTAGATGAAAATGAATTAAGAGAAAAACTCTTATGTCCACATTGTAAAACTAATTTAAAGCAAAAAAAATATTTAGCTTTTCTTGAATATCTAATGATGGTTGGGATTGTTTCAGATATTGATTTTTTTGATCAAACTATTTATGGACATGAAATTGAACATAAAACTACTGAAGAAAAAGAATTAGAAGATTTTACAAATCCTGAAGATTATGAAGATAAAACTGAAAAATTTAAAAATTATGATGAAAAAGTTGATCTGAAAGAAGTGACTACAGATGAAGAAAGTTTTAGAAAATGGGATGGAATTGAAGAAGACTGGGAAGATTTTAATAAAGAGAAAGATAATAAAAATGGATAAAGAACAAGCAAAAAAACATAAAATTAAAATTGAAATCGATGATGCTGTTGGACAAGGAGAATATGTTAATTTTGCAGTTGTAACTCATTCGATAGCTGAATTTATAATGGACTTTATAAGAGTCCTTCCAGGGATTCCAAAATCAAAGGTTAAGTCTAGAATTGTTATCTCACCTATACATGCAAAAACATTTATGCTTGCTTTACAAGATAATATTAAAAAATTTGAAGATAAATATGGTGTAATTAAAATTGGTAAAAATCAGATGTCACCACAATTTAAAATATCTAAGGATAATCTCCCTAATTAAATAGATGCTGTAAGTCGAAGAATAATTTGACGTCCCATAATTGCACCACCAATCATTTCTTTGTGTCTATCATTAAATATATTCATTCCTGTAAGGTTTAATTCAAGATATCTATTTACTTTATAGTTATAATGTAGATCAAATAAATCATATGGACCTATTATCCCTGACCAAATACCATCTTTCCATTCATATCTATCAACATGTCGATATTTTAGTGCAAAATTTCCGATTGGTGATTCCCATGCTACAGAAGCATTCATTTTAAATTTCGGAGCGTTTATAGGATCATTCTTTTTAGTAAGGGTATTGTAATAATTAGTACTTTTATATAATGAAAAATTTCCTTCAAGTGTAATCCTTTTATTAGGAATTAAGTATGTTAATCCTACATCAAGTCCCTGGTTCCATATTTCTCCATAATTCATAGGAGCTAATATTGAATGCAGTGGTGTATATGCAAATCCTGATCCAACAACAGGATTTCCATTTGCATCAATTAATGGAGATGTAACCATCTCTGCTTCAGATAAGCCATTTATAGCACTATATTCATCAATGCCAACAGGTATCCAAAATTGGGCTTCCTGTGCGTTTGATCCCTCAAACTGTATATTCCCATATTCCATTGCTACATTCTCAATAATAACATCCTGAGCTCTATGAATTGTATATCCTAAAGTATCTCCATTGTCACCTTGTATCCAGTCAACATAGCCCCATTCTCCAGCACAGTCTATACAATTCCAAGATCCATTATCATCTTCATCATTAAAAGGTTCACCATAATCATACATTCCATTATCATTCCAATCTTCATAGATTTCTTCATGACCATCCCAATTAAACCAGTGATACCAACCTCCATCTGGCTCATAGCAGCCACCATTTTCAATAGTACAATCGAGATCAGGGTTATCGTAGCTTGAAATTGTTCCAGAACTATAACCACTATAATTATCAAAATAAACATGATCCCCAAAATATTTCCAATCATTATCATTATCTCTGCCATCCCATTGAGTAGCATAAGGGGGGTTACTCATGTTATAATTAATTGGTAGCATTCCAACAACATCAATTCCATTTTCAAATGAAGTTATATCATTCCCCTCATCATCAAATTCTCTTCTAATTATAAGTGGAGTAACAACAGTAGGGGAACTGAAAAAATCTTCATAAAAGCTTATATAGTAATCAGTTGTAAGGTGGATTCTCTTAGATATAAATCCTTTGAAGCCTATCTCAAGAGTTTGAATTTTTTCTGTTTTTATAGGTTCAACATTCGGCATATTAATTGTTTCAAGGGCAGTGTAAATTCTTCCTGTATCTGTTAACTCTGGAACCCAGACTGTATATAATAAAGTATCAATTGGCATAAACTCTGGGACATCGCTAAATTCAGTGTTAAAACCAAGAAAGTAGGGAGCTCCTTGTACTCTTTGTGAATATTCATCCCAATATTCAGCATCTCCTGATCCAGTAATATTTACCATATTATATAATTCATTATTAATTTCAACTTGTGGAGTTGATGTTATATATTCATCACCAACTCTGAGGTAAGGGGTTCCATCTCTATTCCCTCTTAAATAATAATCAATAATACCACGTTTTCCAATAAACAAATCAGTAAATAAGGTTAAAGCACTCGGCGTATTATATGCTTTTCCATATGTTAGTCTAAATGTTTGCAAGCTAGAAGGTTTATAAAAAATTCCAAATTTTGGGGAGAATTGAATATCTTCTTCAATTTGATCATGATGATCAAATCTAGCAGCTGTAATAATTTCCCATTTTTTATTTTTTAAAGGTATAGTTTTAGTTTGAAAGTATAGTCCCATTTCATTTGAAGTAACTTCTGTAAATTCATCTTTTTCATCTACTCCCTCTGCGCATGTCCATATTTTTCCATCTCTATAGCCAGAAAATTGTTGATATGGGACATAATTAGAGTACTCAATAGATCCACAGTGAATTTCATCTATCATTTCATCAATTGCAAATGAATATAATGCTGGACTTACTGCACTTGGATAACTATTGGGATCATAAATATTTGTATTGAGTTGAATTTCTTGAAAATTTGGATATCCATCACCATCATAATCACATCCATCGCAATCATTGTCAATTTGATCTACAGTTATTAACCCATCTTCATTTACCCCAGGTTCTCCAAAATCAGGGATTCCATTACCTTCACCATAATCTGCTATATGTTCTCCAGATAAATATTCATCAGTGCATATAAATGGATAACAATCATCAGAAATATTTGGATCAGTAGTCCATGTCCCATCACCATTAGAGTCTATATACCAGAAGTTGTACGTAGAATTATATAATTTATTGGGGTCATTAGCATCTGATGTTACAATTTGTTCACATTCACTGCAATCATAGATTAATAAGTCACCATTGCTATTAATTTGATATATTCCTATTCCATCTACTCCCCAATCAGAAAAATCATTACTGTCTTGATCATTATCAATATCATCTTTACTTGTAAACCATGAGTCTCCATCATTATCATATCCATTTGGACCATCATTTAAGATTGAACCATTAGTGCTAGCTTCAGTTCTGAAAAAATCAAGTCCCCAAACAATATTGGTGTTTTTAATATCAAAATTATTTTGTAATTGAAATGCCATATTCCTTGATTTATCAGAAATCATATTTCCAAGGTCATATCCTCTTGTTTCACCAGAATTTCCTTGATTAAGATAGACCTGAGAAAACCAGTTTTTATATTTTCCTCTTAATTGATAATAAGTATATCTGTATCCATCAGCAATATAGCGCCCTGTACCAGTTACTTGCTGTGTTTTACTATAAGCATATCCACTTTGAAATGTAAGATTAACATCAGGTTTGGGATCAAAATCTAATCTAAATTCTGTAGTTGTATTTTTAACTTCAAAATCAGGATAATCATCATATCCATCACCATTTATATCATAAGTAGTTTGAAATGTATCTTTATAATCAGCAGGAGTCCATTGTCCATCATTATTTATATCTGTAAATGAATCACAATTCATTGGGTCGTCTGGTGTATTACAATCATAATGTCCATTGTTATTATTATCAATATATGGTTCAGCTTCACATCCAAAACATCCATCCCCAAAATCAAGCTGTGCATCTAGTTCGTTATTATCAATGTAAATTAGTATGCCATCATTCTCACCATAGTCATTTGTATTTTCTATGCCATCTTGTCCCCAGTCTAGAATTTCTTCACCATAATCATAAACATTATTTCCAGGAGGCCATGTATCATTCCAATCTATATCATCATCAATGATTATATTTCCATAATTATCAATTAGAAAAGGGTAACCATCATTATTGGTATCTGTCCAGCTATTTGCATCCCAGGTGTCCCCTTGTGTGTATTGTCCATCATTGTTCCAGTCAAATGAATCAAAAATTCCATTTGCTTCTCCATAATCTTGCAATTCTAAATCATCATAGCAAATTCCATCTAAGCCGCAGTCATCATAAAAAAATTCATTACAGAAATTTTGCCCTAAAGGTGGAGAACAACCTTCAGTAGCAACATTGATATTTCCATTCCAAGTAGAAATTGTATTTCCCCCTTCCCAAGGATAAAAATTGCCATCGCCAGTTTGATCTATAAATTGACTATCTCCAGGAATTCCATCATCTCCAAAATCATAAACATAAACATCAAAAAACAACTTTACTTCTTCTTCATCGTAATAGTGTTCTCCCCTTAAATGTGAATCGGTATCAGAGTACCAAGGGTTATACTGGCCATTAATATATTCATTTTTTCTTCCATTATTAATGATGATATTCCCAAAATCTATATCATAACGCCAGTCTGGAAGATTATATTTTGTATTACTATTACTAAATCTTTCTTCTGCTTCATCAACTTCACCATTATTATTATTATCAACTCCATCTATCCATGTATCATCTGTCCAATCAATTGCTTCGTCAACATTATCATCTCCAGGGCCACAATGAATTCCATCTCCATTTGTATCTCCAGGACAATCTCCATCATTATCTATGCCATCAGCGAAGAAATAATCTTCATCAACCCCTTCATCCCCGGGATAACAAATGAGGCCATCACCATTAGTATCACCAGGGCAGTCACCATCATCATCATAACCATTAAACCAATCCTCACCCATAAATCCATCACCATCAGGATCTCCAGTATCATTTGCTTCTCCATTCCCGAGATATTTAATAATTTGTTCACATTGATAAATAGATCCATCCACACTTCCAACTCTACAATCATTATCATCAGAAACCATTTCATTATATTCAATATCAATAGTTGGATCAAATATGCCATTTCCATTAGAATCTAAATAATTGCGATATGCAGTATCTTGAACTGCAAGTGACCATGATGTACTAAAAGAATAAGGATTATTATCTTTTTTATCTCTCATTCTAGAAGGATGACCATTCCAGGGGTATTTGTGTGCTTTATATTCTCCTTCAGATATAAATTCATATTCATGTGCTTGTAAATACATAGCTGATATTTTAAAACTCAATTTCTCATTAATTTTATTTGCCCATCTACTCGAAAATTTATAAAGATCTCTTTCATCATCCACAGAGCCTGAAACACTTATATCTAGACCTTCAGAATTAGCAGGAGTTTTTGAAGTAATGTTTACAACTCCACTATGCGCATTAGCACCATATAGAGCAGCAGATGGACCTAAAACAATTTCTATACTTTCTACATCTTTACTTGATTGAGGAACAGTACTATAATTTATAACGCGTAATGCAGGTATATTTGCAATTCTTCCGTCAGTTAGAGTTAGTAATCTTGAAGTAAAACTGCTATTAAATCCTCTTACTGAGATACTATAATTATTAATTCCACTTGATGTAAAATCAACACCTTTAATTCCCTTTAAATATGAACCTAAATTGGTTGATTCTTCTCTTTGAATATCTTTAGCACTAACAAGCTCAATTGCTGCTGGAGCATCCGTTATTTTGTCTCTATTTTTTTTAGCTGTGATAGTTGTCGTTTCAACCTCTAAGGAAGTAGGAGTTAGATCTATATTGAGAATAATTTCTTTATCACTTGTTGCACTGAATGTTTCTGAATATTTTTCAAAACCAATATATAATACTTTAAGTGTATACTGGCAATTAGGACATGTTTCTATGCTATCAATTAAGTATGCTCCATCAATATCAGTAGCATCTCCTTGAGAAGTCTCTTCAATTAATACATTAGCTCCAATTAAAGGCTCATCAGTATCAATGTGCGAAATTATTCCTTTAATTTTTGTTTCAGATAAAAGGGTAGAAAGGAATAATATGAAAAATACAGTTCTTTTTATATAAGAGTTCATAGATCTAGCAAATTTAAGAGTTATGATGTGTATAATAAAATAAAAAAAGGGCTCTGAAAACAGAGCCCTTTTTAATCAAAGTTAAAATAGAATGGTTATACTATTTTAATAACATTATTTTTTGACTATCCACATTATTTCCAACCTGAGTTCTTA
>CAYSDL010000026.1:0-19237 GCA_964429875.1 uncultured bacterium | reverse complement strand
GCCTTTTTTATTATAATATTAGTTAATTTATGATATATTTATTTAAATAATTGTTATGATAGAAAATTTCAAATACATATCTCTTAATTTTATTATTTTTTTATTATTCAGTCCTTTGTTATCTGATGATTGTACTGATAATGTAAATATTAATGAAAATTTTTTCAATGAAGACATTATAGGGTATTATTTAAGTGCCATAGATCTTGAATCAGGACAGTCTAACGTTTTACTATTTGATTATTCAATTGATATGTCTGATGCATTACTTAGTTCACAGTGTATTTCTAATCCTGATCTTTTATGTCCTTTAGAAGATGATGATTTATGTACTGCTTATTATGAATCATTAGGTATCATTCCCACAGAAGAACACGGAATAAATAAACTATGGTTTGATTTTGAAATCAAAATGTTTGTTCCTGAATTAACTTCCTATTCTGAGGGTCCAAAAACTTTAGTTGATGGAACTGTCAGGTTAGATAATATCCCAAATAATTTATCTCAACTAAGTTTTAGAAATACAGATTTGAATTTTGACACACAATTTTTACAACAAGGAACTACTTTTCATCTTGAAAATCATAATATATATATTGAAGATGCACAAATTGATAATTTAACTGAGACCTTCCTTTCTTTAGGTAGATTGCCAAATGGTGTATATTATTTCAATTTTTATTTAAGAGGGGGTGATAATGGTAGTGAGGAAATTGATGAGTTAACAAAAGAGATTGAAGTATTTGTCCCTTCATATATTGATTTGATCAGTCCTGGGTCTTCTAGTTTATCTGATACATTGTTAAACGTAGAGATGTCATCAAACCCTGTATTTCAATGGAATGCTGATTATTGTAATAATTGTGATCTTTCTATTCGAGTTTGTGAATTTAGAAGCAATGACCATTCATCATTATCAGAAGCTATTGAAGATTATTCAACACTTCCAATAGAATCTGGTTTTCATCCGATAGACCCGAATGCTAATACTTTTCAGTATCCTTTCTCAAATGTAGCTAATCTTGAATTTGGGAAAACATACGTTTGGCAGCTTTTAAGATCTTATCAGTCAACAAGTGGTTTAATTGAAGATTATAGTAATATATTTATATTCACTATTCAGTCAATGGAAATGTCAACTGAGTCTTCATTGCCTAGTGATGAAAATTTTGAAAATTTAAAAATTTTAATTGGTGAGGATAAATACAATGAACTATTTGGAATTGATGGAGAACTTTCATCTTTTGTTAATCTTAATCCAATAATTAATGTCAATGGTGAAAATATGTCTGTAAACTTTTTGATAGAATTAGTTAATAAATTAAATTCAGGTGAACTAAACATTATAGAGGTAGAAGTTGAATAATAATTTTATTTTAAAAATTACAATTTCTTTATTTATCCTCTTTAGTGGAGCGTTCTCTGAAGAAACTATAGCAGTGACTACTAAATCTAATGGTGCTGTGAAATATAAAAAATATTCTGATAAAGAGATTTCAAATTCTTTGAAAATTGGTTCTGAATTATTTAACGATGACTTGATTATAACTGGTACTGATGGTTTTGTGAAGTTTTCTTATTTAGATGATGGGACAACAATAAAAATACATAAGAATTCCGAATTATATGTAAGAGGTCAATCTGATAATAAATTTATAAATAAACGATTAAATATTGGTAATGGTTTAATTAAACTTGATGTCTCAAAACAGAAGAAAGATGAATTTACTATAGTTACTCCAACGTCTGTTGCTTCAGTTAAAGGAACTAGTTTTATTTTAGATTCAAATCTAGATTTTGGCGATAAGTTTTATGGTTTTGAGGGGATTGTTGAAATATTAAATAAAGAATCTAATAAAATTATTCGTTTAAGTAGAAACTTGAAAGTGACTTCCACGCCAGATGGACAAATCAATTCTGAAATTATTACTCCAGCTGATACAGAAATATTAAATGAAATGCAATCTTCTGATATTGAATTAGATATTGATGAAGAGCAAATAGATGACGAGCAAATTGATGTTGAAGATACAGGAGAAGTTGATGAACAAATTGAAATTAATCAATTGATAATTACTGTTATATCTCTTTCAGGTGAAGAAAAAGAAATTATAATTAAATACAACGAGTAAAGTTTGATCAGCTATAGAAAAATTATATTATGTAGTTTTACATTACATTTATTGTTTTCTCAGATCATAGATCATCAACCTGAAAACAATATTTATTCAAACATTCCTTTAAATATTGAAATGTTTACTGACTATGAATCTTATATGATTAACTCAGCCAGTATTTATTATAAACTAAATAATCAAAATATTTATATGAAAGATAATCTAAATAAGATATCTGATAATTATTATGGCTATGTTATCCCAGGAGATTTTATAGATGGTAAATATATAAATTATTATTTTTTATTAGAACTTAATGATGGTTCATATGTATCCTATCCTGATCAAAATCCGCATAATTTCCCAATCAGTATTAGAATTGATAGTATGATTCAGGAAAATGAAGAGGATGAGCAATTAAGTTATTTGGATGCAATATATCAAATCATTTACCCTAATGAAAATCAAAGAGTTATCAATGAGGATCTTGTAATATCTCTGTCATATTTTGGAATGGAAAATTTAAGTTTAGAAGATATAAGATTTTTTTTAGATGATAGAGATCTAACTTTATACACTAAGATTAGAGAAAATAATTTAGTATTTATCCCTAGAAATTTATCAAATGGAGAGCATACAGTAAAAGTAATCCTTGTAAATAAAGAAGGTATAAAATATAATCCAATAATTTGGTCTTTTAATATAGTTGAAGATGTAGATAATAAAGATATAATATTTAATGGTAAAGTATGGAATGACTATAATGATAATCAAGTTGATAATACCTCATCTGAAACAAATACTACAAATTTAACTTTTAATTTTGATTCCGATTGGGCAAATATAAATGGGAAGTTTAAGAAATCCTCTTTAGAAAATGAATTTTCTCAACCTAAAGATAGATTCTCTATTGATATTAATTTAAACGATTTATTTTTCATTAATTTAGGTGATTTTTATCCAAACCTAAATGAATTTGTAATTAGTGGGAATAGAGTGAGAGGTATTGGAATTAAATTTAAATCTAATTTATTTAAACTTGATTTTATCAGTGGTGAAGTAGCTAAATCTATACAAGGAAGATCTGATGAGAGTGTTGTTATTACGGATTATTATTCAATCTACAATGAAGAATCTTTATCTGATGAATATTTTATAGATATATCGAGGGCCTCATATAATTTTGCAAGAGAGCTAAATGGATTAAGATTGGCTTTTAGCAATAAAAATAGATTAAGTATCGGAATAAATCTTTTAAAAGTTAAAGATGATATAGGGTCAGTAAATATGAATTTCCCTAATTCTATTATAAGCCTACCATATGATTTGGAAATATTTAATACATTCAATTCTGATCAGTTTATAGATTTTGACAATAATGGTATTTATACTGATGGTGAACCAGTATATTCAATTGATTATAATTCTAATGGTATATATGATTCAGAATCAACGCTTACAATAGATACTCAATATTTTTTATCTGATCCTGAATTAATAAAATTAGAAAGCTCTATACTTATTGAGGATTGTTCAGCATATAATACATCTGAATGTATAGATGGTAATATTTATACATTAATTAGATATGCTTGGGAAATTGAGATTTCTTACGAAAATTTAGATTATTTAGAACAATTATATAATATAGATGATGTTATTTATTTATCTAACCAATGGAGTGGAGATAAGCCTAAAGATAATGTGGTCATTGGAACTGATTTTTCTTTGACAAATAAGAAAAATAATTTAAGGGTAAAATCATCCTTTGCTATTAGTCTTTATAATGAAAATATATGGGATGGTGGTATCACTAATTCTCAGATTGATGCATTAGATGGTTATGAAGATTGTTTTATTGGTAGAACTTATGAGCAAGCAGGATTAGATTTACTAATAGAAGGTTCTTATTGGGAAAATTGTCAAGCTTATTCTTCTTCTGGTGATTTGATAGAGTTAAGCGATTATATTGATGTCTTTGGTACGTCTTTAAATGATTTCCCTGATCTTGAAGATTATTCTGATTTCTTTATGTTTACTGTGGATAATATTCCATTACCCTCTGTAGTGGATAAAATAAAAAATGGTGAATCGATAAAATTGAATGACATTTTCAATTCTCCTGATGTTGCATATGAGATTGATTTTTCTTTAAAGGTTTTAAAACAGCATATGAACTTTGGTCTAAAGCAGATAGGAGAATCTTTTTACACACTAGGTAATCCTTATATGCAAAAAGATGTTAGGGAGGAATATATAAATAATAGTATCAGATTATTAGATAATAGATTATTTTTAATTATGAAATGGAATAAAATAACAAATGGTCTACTATTAGATAATCAATCTATATCAAATAAATATAATATGAATGTTAGTTACTATCCAGGAATTGAATTACCTTCATTTAATCTATCTTTTGGTAAAGATTTAAGAGAAAGTGGGAATGATAGTCAAGGATACAATAGTTTTAATTGGATATTAGCTGATCCTCAATTAGTTGGAGATATAGATACTTGTGAAGATTCATCTGGAGAAATAATAGATGGTATCGATAATGAGGCTGATTGTGTCCAAATAGAGGGAGAATATGATAATAGAAAAGAAACAATCACAGATAGCTATAATTTTTCTATTAATCATAAATTCAATTTTATTTATGATCATAATATATCATTATCATTTTTCAATTCATTAAAGAAAGACGAATTATATTATGAGTTAGGATTCATCAATGGTATAGAAGATATGGATTATGTTTCTCCAAAATCAAAAAGTAATAATTTCGGAATTAATCTTCGCACTCAATACAATTATAATTGGGAATCTAATTTTCAATTTTCACGAAGTTATTTTGACTATGCACAAGAAGCATCTCCATACTATCAGGTACAAAGAGTAAGTACTTTTAGTCCAGGATTTAGTTATTCAACAGATTACTTGTTAGAAAAAATTGGAGGAGGAATTAATTATTCTAAAGGAACAGGTTCCAATGAATATGTCCAATTTGGGATTAAACTTTATGCAACTCTTCAGTTTAGAAATAATATAAATATGAACATTAATTATAATTTTAAAAATAAAGATATTAAAAATGATGATAATTACAATAATTCATTATTCAAAATAAACTTATCATACAAATTTTAAAGAATTAATTAATGAATTATAAAAAATATTCGCCTCTTTTGTTTATTGGTTTAATCTCTATCATAATTAATTTTTTTCTTCATTGGGTAGGTGCATTTAGTTTAATAGAAACAAAATTATATGATTACAGATTTCGATTAAGAGGTCCTCTTACTCAATTTAAAGAAAGTCCCCCTGATGTAGTAATTGTTGAGATTGATGATGAATCATATAGGCTAATACCTGAATCTTATCCTTACTCTAGAGGTCGAGTATGGTCAACTGTAATAAGAAATCTGACAGATGCAAAAGCAAAGGTTATTGTTTTTGATATAATGTTCGATGCGCCTGATCATACTTCTAAAATTTTAGAAAATCATTTAACTAAGGACTGTGCAAATTGTGCTTATGTAGATGGAGATGAACAGTTTTTACAAGCATTGAGATATGCAAATCAAAATGGAACAAAAATTGTTTTAGCTTCAAAAATGACAAATGATGTTAATAGAGTTCCTGCGCAATATATTATTTATCCTAATGAAAATATATTAGATAATACTATTAAAACTGGATTAGTAAATGTCGTTGCAGATGATATTGATTATGTTTTTAAAAGATACCCTATATTTTATAAAATAGAGTCCAATCCTAATGATTTGTATTTAACAATTGCTGTTCAATCTGTATTAAGTTTTTATGATATAGAATTAAAAAAAATAAAGCAAAATGTTGAAAAGCAATTATTCCAAATTAATGAATTATCTATAAATACTTATAATAAAGAAGCATCATTTCTAATTAATTATTATGGAGCCACGTCTTCTATCTTTAATACTTTTAAGAATTATTCACTTTATGAAGTTATTGACAATCATAACTTCAATTTATCTTCATTTGACGAAGATGATGACTGGATAGATAAGTATATCAATCCTGATAATCTTAACTATAGCAGATTTGGTATTGAAAAAAGTCCATTTAAAGACAAAATTGTAATTATTGGATCTTCTTTAGAGGAAGATAATGATTTTATATTAACTCCATACTATAATTTTAATGGAAAAAATGCCCTTATGCCAGGAGTAGAGATGCATGCTAATGCTATTCAACAAATTATAGATCAAGACTATTTAAAGGTTCCAACATCATCATTGAAATTAACTGATAAAACTGTGCTGTATCAACTTTCAGTTTTATTTTTTTTAGTACTTATTGGCTTAATAGTTTCTAATAGAAAATCATTATTAGCTAGTGTTTCATTTATGCTAATTATTATAATTTCATGGTTTTCTTTTTCAATGGGAAGTTTTGTTAATGATCAATTGTGGTTATTTAAAGTTATATTTAATAGTTTGTTTTCTTCAAATATTAGCTTTAATCATTTAAATATAGGTGAATCAATATTGCTCCCTGTATTCTATCCAATCGCTTCACTATTGATTACATTTGGAGTAAATTTATCATATAAATTATTATCTGAACAAAAAAATAAAAAATTCTTAAAAGAAACTTTCGGAAAATATGTTTCACCTGAATTAATTGAAGAAATGTACGTTAACAAAAAAAATCCAGAATTAGGGGGTGAAAGTGGTGTAAGAACAGCTTTTTTCTCAGACATTCAATCTTTTTCTAGTATAGCTGAAAAAATGTCTTCTTCTGAATTAGTTGAATTATTAAATGAGTTTTTATCATCTCAAACAGAAATAATAATAAATCATAAAGGTACTTTAGATAAATATGAAGGAGATGCTATCCTAGCATTTTTTGGTGCTCCAGTTTTTTTTAAGGACCATGCTACAGCTGCTTTAGATTCAGGGATTGCATTACATGAAAATCTTGATTTTTTAACAAAAAAATGGAGTGGAGAAGGTACAAAATGGCCACTCCTAGCACAAAATATGAAGATGAGAATAGGTATAAATAGTGGAGAAATGGTTACTGGGAATATGGGATCAAAACATCATATGAATTATACTATGATGGGTGATGTTGTAAATATTGCTGCACGTTTAGAATCATCTGCAAAACAATATGGTATATATTTTCATACCACAGAAAATACATTAATGGCTGCGGGAGAAAAAAAGTATTGCTGGAGATATATTGATAGAGTACAATTTGTAGGTAAAAGTGTTTGGCATCAAACTGTAGAAATATTAGGATATAAAAAAGATATCAGCAATAAAAAAAACAAATTAATAGAACATTTTAATAATGGTTTACAATTATATTATAATCAACAATGGGATGATGCAATAAAAGAATTCTCCATTAGTATTAATTATGAAACAAATAATGAAGAAAAGGATATAAATCCTAGTAAGATTTTTATTAAAAGGGCTGAGGAATTTAAAATTTTTCCTCCAAGAAAAGGATGGAGAGGAGCTTTTGTTTTAAATGATAAATAATAATGAATAAGAATAAAATAATGTGGGTAGATGATGAGATTGATTTACTTAAATCACATATAATCTATCTTGAAAGTAAAGGATATAATGTAATTTCAGTTAATTCTGGTGAAGATGCTATTGAACAGTGTAAAATAGAGGATGTAAATTTAATTTTACTTGATGAAATGATGACTGGATTAGATGGGATTTCTACTTTAAGAATTATAAAAGAAAATTATCCAGATTTGCCAATAATTATGGTTACAAAAAATGAAGAAGAATGGCTGATGGATGAAGCTATTTCAGAACAAATAACTGATTATTTAATAAAACCTGTGCATCCAAATCAAATTTTAATGGCTTGTAAAAAAGTTCTTGAAAATGATCAAATATCAAGTGAAAAGACAATGAAAGATTTTTTACAATACTATAATGAAATCCAAAATATTAATATAAAACAGATGGATTATCATGATTGGTTTAGTACATATAATAAATTGTGTGATTGGTTTATTAAGTTAGAACGGATAGATAATAACGACTTTATTGATATGTTAAATGAACAAAAAATGATTTTGAATAAACAATTCATTGGTTTTGTTTTAAATAATTATAAATATTGGATTAGTAACCCTTTAAATAGACCCGTAATCTCAAGTGATATATTTAATCATTCTTTAAAACCTCATATTAATAATAATAAGCAGGTAGTTTTTGTAATTATTGATTGTCTTCGCTTAGATCAGTGGAAAAAGATTTCCCAGTTCTTTAAAAATAAGTTTACTATAAATGAAGATTTTCATTTATCTATATTACCTACGGCTACTCCATTTGCAAGAAATTCTATCTTTAGTGGTATGCTCCCTTCTGAAATTAAGAATAATAATATAGAATTATGGAAGAAAATGTTCTTAGATAATGGATATAATAAGCATGAGGAAGAATTGTTTAATATGTTATTAGAAAAAAGTGGTTTTAAAGATAAATCTTTTTCATATATTAAAATTTCTGATTACTTAAGTGGTAAAAAGTTTTACAATAAAATTAATGATTATAAAAATAAAGATATTCTTGGTATTGTAGTAAACTTTGTTGATATCTTAGGACATTCAAGATCTGAATCTCAAGTTTTAAAAGAATTAATTCCTAATGAATCTGCTTATAGACAATCTATTTATAATTGGTTCCAGAACTCATGGCTTAAAGATTGTTTTAATCAGTTTTTAGAATGGAACTCTGAAATAATTATTACATCAGATCACGGTAATACCTTAGTTGATAAACCTGTTGTAGTAAAAGCTGATCATACAGTATCAAGTGGAGTAAGATATAAGTATGGAAGAAATCTAAATATTAATAATAAAAACATTTTAAAGATACAAGACCCTGAATTGTTTGGTTTGCCTAAATTTGATGTTAATACAGAATATGTAATTTCAACTGATAATAATTTTCTTGTTTATTCAAATCAGTACCATAAATATATTAATTTGTATAAACAAACGTTTCAACATGGGGGTATCAGTATGGATGAAATGATCACTCCCCTCATACATTTAAAAAAAGGTTAATATATGTTAAAGAGATTTGAATTTATTTCTTCAGATGCACAAGCAACAGTAGATTTAGGTAAAAATTTTTCAAAAGAATTAAAGCCTGGAGATGTAATTGGCCTTAATGGTAATTTGGGATCTGGAAAAACAACATTTATAAAAGGTGTACTTGAAGGACTTAATTATAAAGATAATGTCACATCTCCAACATTTACTTTAATCAATGAATATGATGCTAATTATAAAGTTTTACACGTAGATTTTTATAGAGATAATAATTTAACAAGATGGAAGAATATCGGTTTTGAAGAAATGATAAATAATGGTGATATTATATTAATAGAATGGAGTAACTTGATTCCTGAACTATTACCCGATGATATTTATAACTTAGATTTTAAACATATTAATTTTAATAAAAGAAAAATTTCTTTAAAGTGAATTATTTATCAATTGAGACATCTTCAAATAGATGCAGTATAACTTTTTATTATAAATCAGAATTTATCTGTTTTGATAAGGAGAACATTCGAGAGCATTCGAAATTATTGGCTCCAAATTGTAAAAAAATTATAAATGATAAAATGAATGAAATTGATTTTATTGCGCTATCTATTGGACCAGGATCATATTCAGGGCTCAAAACTGCATGTTCTTTTGCAAAAGGCCTAGCTTATGCTCTTTGCAAACCAATAATTCCTGTTGCTACATTTGATGGAATGAATTTATCAATTAAATCTTTAGATAGATATTATATAGCATTATATTCTCATAAAGATTATGCTTTCTTTCAGTTATATACTTCAGGGTCAAAGATTGGTAAAATTGAGTGCAATAAAATTTCTAAGATGAAAGAGTTCAATATTTTTGGATATGGATTTAATGATCAGATTATATCGAATAACTATTTTGAGATTAAACCTTCATCTAAAAATATTGGTATTATTGCAATGGAAAAGTATAATAATAGATTATCCAAATCTAATTGCAATGATATTCAACCAGTCTTCCTTTCAGTGGGTGAAAAAATATGACGGAGTGGTTTAGAAGAAAAAGTAAAAATATAAAAACTTTTGATAAAAGAGATACAAAAGTAGGTGAATGGCAAAAATGTCCTGAATGTAATGAGTTTATTTATAAAACTGTTTTAAAATCAAACTATTATGTTTGTCCTAGCTGTACGTATCATTATAGATTAAACAGTGATGAATATATTAAATTATTAATTGACAACAATGAGTTTGAAGAATATGAATCAGATGTTGAATCTAATGATCCATTAAATTTTGTTTCTAATAAATCGTATTTGGAGCAAATTAAATTTTATAAAGATAAAACAGGACAAAATAGTGCAATTAAAATTATTAAAGGAAAATTAAAAGGTAATGATGTCGTATTAGGAGTAATGGACTTTAGTTTCATAGGTGGAAGTATGGGCTCTGTTGTTGGACATAAAATAAGTGCTGCAATAAATAAAGCTGATGAATTGAATATCCCATTGATTATTATTTCTGCTTCTGGAGGAGCTAGGATGCAAGAAGGAGCTTATAGCTTAATGCAGCTTGCTAAAACAACAACAAAGTTAGCTAAATTTTCAAAAAATGGAGGCCTGTATATATCCATTTTAACTGACCCAACAACTGGTGGAATATCTGCGAGTATTGCAATGCTAGGAGATCTAATTTTTGCTGAACCTAATGCATTAATAGGATTTGCTGGACCAAGAGTAATAAAGCAAACAATTGGACAAGATCTTCCCCCAGGTTTTCAACGATCTGAATTTTTATTAGAAAAAGGTTTTATAGATAAAATTGTACATAGAAAAGAATTAAAAGAAATGATTTCAAAAATTATATTTTTATTGTCCAATGAAGAATAATACAGTAATAATAATAGATTATGGATCTCAATACACGCAGCTTATTGCAAGGAGAGTTAGAGAATTAAATGTACATTCTATAATACTCCCCTATGATTTTTCAGAAGATGATATTATGAAATATAATGTTATTGGTTTTATTCTTTCTGGAGGGCCCTCAAGTGTTTATGAAAATGATTCTCCTTATTTATCTGAATTAATATTTAAGCTTAATGTGCCTGTCTTAGGCATCTGTTATGGTTTTCAATTATTAATAGATTATTTTGATGGTCATGTAGAAAGTTCAGGAAGAGCCGAATATGGCCGTTCTAGTATACAAATGAATTTAGAAAGTGATTTATTTTTTGATATAAATAGCAATACAGATGTTTGGATGAGTCATGGAGACAAAGTAACTAAAATTCCA
Organism: uncultured bacterium; assembly: GCA_964429875.1. Lineage (GTDB taxonomy): Bacteria > Fidelibacterota > Marinisomatia > SCGC-AAA003-L08 > D37C17 > CAYSDL01. The sequence goes on along the minus strand of CAYSDL010000026.1, from coordinate 7,763 downwards.
AATGATTGGGTAATAAGTAGTAAGTCTGAAAATAATGTTATATCTTCTTCTGAAAGTAAGCAAGATAAACTTTATGGAGTGCAATTCCACCCTGAAGTAATTCATACTATAGATGGAAAGAAAATAATAAGAAATTTTCTTTTTAAGATTTGTAAAACTAACCCTGATTGGACAGCTTCTAATTTCATTGAAAGTCAAATTAGAAACATAAGAAATATTGTTGGTGAACAAAAAGTTATATGTGCTTTAAGTGGTGGAGTTGATTCTACAGTTGTTGCTGTATTACTTAAAAAAGCAATTGGAAATAAAGCTATTTGTGTATTTGTTGACCATGGATTATTAAGAAAGAATGAAGCCAAAGATGTTATGCACATGTATACCAAATCATTAGATCTAAATGTGAATTTGTTAGATAAATCAGAAGAATTTTTACATGCATTGAATAATATAAAAGAGCCAGAAAAAAAGAGAAAGATTATTGGTAATAAATTTATAGAGGAGTTTGAAAATTTTTCAAATAATTATAATAATATTGGATTTTTGGCTCAGGGCACATTATATCCAGATGTTATAGAATCTGGTGGTTATGGAAAGGTTGCTGATAAAATAAAATCTCATCATAATGTAGGAGGCCTTCCTGAAAAAATGAAGTTTAAATTAATTGAACCTGTTAATGAACTTTTTAAGGATGAAGTTAGAAAAATAGGTGTAGAACTTGGGATTCCACAGGATTTTATTATGAGACATCCATTTCCAGGCCCTGGATTAGGCATAAGAATTATAGGATCAATTACTAGTGAAAGATTAATAGCACTTAAGGAAGCTGATGATATTTTTATTAAAATTCTAAAAAAATATGAAATGTATAATAAAATTTGGCAGGCATTTTGTGTATTATTGCCAATTAAATCTGTAGGAGTTATGGGAGATAAAAGAACATATGAAAATGTTATTTGTTTAAGAATGGTTACAAGCATTGATGGAATGACAGCTGATTGGTTTGAATTACCTCAAGAAATACTTAAATTATGTTCTAGTAGAATTGTAAATGAAGTTAATGGTATAAATAGAGTAGTTTTAGATGTTACTTCAAAACCTCCGGGTACAATTGAATGGGAATAAGATTATGTGTGGAATAGTTGGATATATAGGAAATAAAAATGCTTCTAATATCATCTTAAAAGGTTTGAAAAGATTAGAATATAGAGGTTATGATTCAGCAGGTATAAGCACTATTGAAAGTAATGCCCTGTTTACTTCTAAATGTAAAGGAAAAATAGAAGATTTAGAAAAGTTACCTAAAATTGACAAACATCATAATTCTATTGGTATAGGGCATACTAGATGGGCTACTCATGGGGAGCCCAATGAAAACAATGCTCATCCTCATCATGATAGTAAAAAGAATTTCAGTTTAATTCATAATGGTATAATTGAAAATCATTACTCAATTAAGGAATATTTAATTAGAGAGGGAATTGAATTTGAAAGTGATACAGATACAGAAGTATTAGTTCAATTTATTGGTTTTTTATATGAAAAAGAAAAATTAGATTTTTATCAAACTGTCAAATTAGCTCTTCAGGAAGTTAAAGGGACATATGGAATAGTAATAATGTCTAAGGATGATCCAGATAAGTTAATTGCAGCAAAAAATGGAAGTCCTTTATTAATGGGCATTAGTGCTGATGAAAAATTTCTAGCTTCAGATGTCTCTGCTATTCTTGATTATACTAGAAATATTTTGTATTTGGAAGATGGAGAAATTGCACAAATAAGTTCTGATTCTTATAAGATTACTCATATTCATCATGAAAATGAAATAATTAAAGATATTAAAGAAATTGAATTCACTCTAGATCAAATTGAAAAAGGACATTATAAGCATTTTATGTTAAAAGAAATATTTGAACAGCCTAATGCTATTAATGATGCCATTAGAGGACGAATTGATGAAAATAATAATGTTAGACTAGGTGGTGTAAATGATTATATAGATAGATTTTTTGATAATGAAAAAATATTTATAACTGCTTGTGGTACATCGTGGCATGCTGCGCAAATAGGAAGCTATTTGCTAGAAGATGTATTGAAAAAGCCTATTAAAGTTGAGTATGCATCAGAGTTTAGATATAGAAATAAATCAGTAGATGAAAAATCTACAGTTATTGCTATTAGCCAATCTGGTGAAACTGCTGATACTCTAGCTGCAATTTCTAAAGCAAAAGAAAAGAATGCTTTAACTATAGGTATCGTAAATGTTGTGGGGAGTACCATTGCACGTGAAACTGATTGTGGAATTTATATGCATGCTGGCCCTGAAATAGGCGTAGCGTCTACGAAAGCTTTTACTATCCAAGTTGTTATACTAATATTATTTTCTAATTTGTTAGCGCAAAAACTTAAAATTGAAAAATCAAAATCTTATTTAGAGAATGTAAAAAAAATCCCAAATTTAATTTCACAAACTTTAAAGCTTTCGGATCAAATTTTTGAAATTTCAAAAAAATTCGTTGATTCTCATAATTTTTTATATTTAGGTAGAGGATATCAATTCCCGGTAGCTCTTGAAGGAGCTTTGAAATTGAAAGAAATATCATATATACATGCTGAAGGATATCCTGCTGCTGAAATGAAACATGGACCTATAGCTTTGATTGATAATCAGATGCCAGTAGTAGCTCTAGTAACAAAAAATGGTTTCGATAAAATACTTTCAAATATACAAGAAGTCAAATCTAGGGGTGGAATAATTATTGCGATATCAACTATTAAATCAGATCTTCTAAAAGAAATATCTGATTATTATATTTTTATTGATAATTGTAATGGTATTCACAATGCAGTGACACCTTTATTGACTTCTATCCCCTTACAGTTGTTAGCTTACCATATTGCTGTATTAAAAGGGTGTAATGTTGACCAACCAAGAAATTTAGCTAAGTCAGTAACAGTGGAATAGTTCTTGTCGTAGGGTTTATTTTAATAGTAAGAAACCATACCTTACATATACAATACTAGCAGAAAGTTCAAAACTAAACATACCAAAATTATCTAAAAAACAATTGTCTCTATTTGATAAGATTTCTCAATTCAGAGATGAAGGTTTAACCTATAAACAAATATCAGATAAACTTAACAAACTAGGTATTCCTCCAACTAGAGGTAAGGTAGGGGAGTTCACTCCACAAAAGGTATGGTCAAGTTATACCAAGATTAAGAAGAACTTAGATAGAGAAGATATCTATCATCCTCCTGATATTGAAGATGTTGAACTTGTTTGGGAATAGGGTAATTATTAAATTCTATATAGGTCATTATTGACTGTAAATTTTTCAACAAATGAATTTAATTATTATACAGTATATTTTATTAAATTATTAATATGACTCCTAAATTGAATATGAAATCTAAAGATATATCTAAAAGTTTTTTTGAAGTAGATAATCTTGATAAGAAAGATGATGATAATAATTATTACTCAATTTTTGATAATAATAAAAAACTTAAAACTCCTAAAGGAAATTATACTATATCAAAAAATGAAAGATTATTGTCACTGATTTCAGATGAATTAAATACAAAAAAAATATTAGATCCTGCAGAGTTTAGTTATTATTCAATTTATTGTATTGAACATGATATTTTAGATGACTTTTTCCCTGATTTTATAAATAATTTAGAAAATATGCTTTTAGGTGATGTAACTCTTAAGAGTTGTGCGGGACCAGAAGTAGTAGAACAGATGCAAAAATGGACACATTTGCTTAGTTTTTTAAATGATGAAGGAATAAAACATCCTCATTATATTCAAATATTTGATGTAGAAGAAATAAAACAATGGGTTCATGATTCCGGTGCGAATAGTATTAAAAATCATAAAAAATTAGTTAAAGTGATGAAAAGTAAAATTTGTGATTTAAGTAATATGGAAAAATCTACTTTAATAGCGATATATAATATGTCTCAGTCAATAATGTATTCCTATCTATTGGTGAAATATTTATGTAATTCTAATGAATTTTCACATGCTGTTTTTTCTGGTATGGCAGTACATCCTAAAATGTTTGAAGATGAGTTAGATGAAAATAAAAGTATAATTGAGGGGTTGCTTTTTTATAGTAATGCAATTCATAATTATTTGAATGTAGGTCTTATAAAAAGTGCAAAAGATACATGGAAAGAATTGGATGAATTACGTTCAGATCCATTGTTTGATTATAATTCTTTAGAAAATATAGCAGATAAAATTTCAGGTAACATTGATTTTGAAATGTTAGTTGAATATTTATTAACATATAATTACAGATCTGGTGAAGCAATTACTCCAACTAATATATCTAAAATGATTGCTAAGATTGGGAATTCATATAAACCAAATACAGTAGCTGATTTATGTTGTGGGATTGGAAATATATCAAGATTTTTTGTTTATTCGGATGTTGATGGATATGATATAAATGTTGGCTGTATCAAATTGGCTAAAAAATTATTACCAAATGTAAAATTCTACAATCAATGTATTATAAAATCATCAATTAATAAAAAATATGATATGGTTGTTGCACATATACCCTTTGGAATGAGAATGGAAGTTGATGGAACTAGATATCAATTTGAAAAATTAGCAATTGAAAAATCTATTTCAATTCTGAAGGATAAGGGAAAATTATTATGTGTTATCCCTCAAAGTTTTTTGTTTAGCAATTTATTTAAAGAAACTAGAGATTCTATAATTAATAATCATTGTCTTGAGGAAATAGTAGAGATCCCTCCTAATTCATTCACTCATACTTCTATTGGGTCAGCTTTAATTATTATTGGAAAAAATGGAACTACTAAAAGTTGTAAATCAAGTATATATCAAAAGGAAAATAATTCATTATTAAAAAGAAAGAATTTTTCAAAAAAACAATTATTAGAAAAATGGGTTTTTATAAAAGAGGATAAAAGTAAATTAAAAGTTGAAGAATTTTTAAAAATAAATAAACTTCAGATAGAGAAAATAAAATTGGGTGATTTTTCTACCATAATAAATGGATATTCAGCTAAAAAAGATGATAAAAAGATAGATGGTGAATTTCTTTTCTTAGGAGGAAGGAATATTCAGGATGATTTGTTAGTTAAGACAAAACATGATTCTTACCTATCCGGTGTAAGAAATGATTCTTCTATGAAATGTATTATTAAACCGGGTGATATAATAATATCAACATTATTTAAAAATAGGAAAATATATCAGTTTAAAGAGACTGATCCTAAATCAATAGCTTCCAATAATATTAAAATAATAAGATCGGATGATAATGAATATTTAATGAAATATTTACAGACTGATTCCTTTAATGAACAATTTATGGAGCAGTGTAAAATTAAATTGAGAGGTAGTGTTATCCCATATTTGACCTCAAAAGATTTAGCTGGAATTGAGATATATAAAATTCCATTGGATTTACTTGAATCTAAAATAGTTTCGAAGACATCAAAAGAATCTATTCTATCAGCAATAAATAAAATAGATAATAAAGTGCAAAAAAAATTGATAGAAGAAATATTAATGGGTCACTTTGAAGACCCTATTATTAAGTTATCAAAAGAACATGAAAGTGAGGTTCTAGAATTTAAATCAAGTTTAAGAACTGATGTAGATAAAAGAGGAATTCCTCAAGTTGAGTTGATACATTTTATTCTTAAAAGTATCTCTGCATTAGGAAATACAAAAGGTGGTGATTTATTAATAGGTGTATCAGATGATAATAAAATTATTGGAATAGAAATTGATAAATTTCAAAATACAGATAAATTTATTCAATTTTTAACACAGAAAATAGAAAATCATATTAAACCTAATTTATTACAAATTCCAGAAATGATTACTATATCCCATTCAACAAATAGTGATAATAAAACTGTATGTAGAGTATCTGTAAAATCATCTAATGAACCGATTATAGTATTAAAAGATAGTAAGGAATATTTTTATGTTAGACAAGGACCTACATCTGAACCATTGGGGCGTATGGAAATGATAAAATATATTTCTAAAAGATTTCCTGATTTAAAGTAATGAACTAATTTTAACTTCTAGTCAACATTGTCTATAAGTATGTCGTGAAGAAAGGATGAAAATGAAAGATTTAAATCAAGTAATAGAAATTTATAATAAGGCATTATCTATAGATTACTCAATTTATAACCCTGAAATGGGAGAGGAAATAAGTAGTTATGAATTTAGAGAATTTATTTCTAATGACTTAGGAAAAACTGCATATAGTGAAGGGGAAATAAATACAGCTAAGGGTTTAATGATGTATTATTTCTTACATTTAACAAAAACAGGAGGAGTATTTTGTGATGAAAGATTAATAAAAGAAAAAATTGGAAGAGATTTAACTGAAATAGGATGCAATAGAAATGAACAGCCTTTCTACAATATTGCTAGAACATATTGGACTTTAAAAGTATTAGTTTTTTATGATATTTTTCCTACTGAGGATGAGGCATTAAGGTCATCAATTGCTGTTAGAGCTTTGCAAGAGACTGAATTGGTAATGAGTACATATTTTTTCCCTTCAATGGGGGGGGCAGGTATTTCTAATTCTGATAGGAAAAAAAATACTAAAATTGAATTGTCTCATTGGAATGTTTATTCTAATAGTGAATTAGAACATATTTTTACTCAAATGCCTTTATATAAAAGTGGGTCTGGATGTTTTATAGCAACTGCAACGTATGATTCTCCTAATGCAAAAGAAGTGATGATATTAAGACAATGGCGAGATGAATACTTATTGCATTCATATTTTGGAAGAAGTTTTGTTAAAATTTATTATGTGATATCACCTTCTATAGCTAGAATAATTAAAAAATATAATTTTTTAAAAGTTTTATCAAAATTAGTTTTAAAACCTATAATTAATAATATCAAAAAATAAAAAGGAGTGTGAGAAAATGGGTTTTTTTAATATGTTTACATTAAGGGGTGCAATGATGGGTTCATATAATGGTATTAAAAATTCAAATCCTGGAATGCCAGAATCTTTTTATCTTAAAGGAGCATTAGGGATGAGATTTAGATCTTGGACAGACTCTCAACTTGAATCTTTTATATTTGATTGTGATAATATTGATGAATTAATTCAAAAAATAAAAATTCAAGAAGCCCAAGGAATTATATAGATAGGGAACTTTATTATGAAAATTATTTTTATTGTACTATCTAGTATAATATTAGGTTATTGGGGGTATGTTATGAGTTTTCCATATCCCTTTCAAAGATCTAAAATAATTAATGAATATGGTACTATTATACTGATTGTAGGTATTGCTCTTTTTATATATGGTGTGTTTTTTATATAAAACAGGAATAATAAATTTATGAGATTATTAAAGTTAATTACATCAGGAATGTTATTTTTGGCAATTTTTCAATTACCCTATGGATATTATAATCTATTAAGATTAGTTGTAACTATTTCTAGTGGTATTTCATCTTATAATGCTTATGAAAATAAAAATGTAGGTATTGCAATCATATTTGCAATCATTTGTTTATTATTTAATCCTATTTTTCCAATATATTTGGATAAGAGTATGTGGATTCCTATAGATATTATTGCAGGTATATTTTTTGGAGCATCCGGTTTACAGGAAAAAGATTAATAATTATGAAAAGAATTGTAAAAATATTAAAAAAACCCTACAACAAGACCTATTCGGTCACAGTGGAATAGTAGAATCAGACGAATCTTGTTACACCTATT
>CAYSDL010000025.1:0-19351 GCA_964429875.1 uncultured bacterium | reverse complement strand
ACAAGAATAATTTATGACGAGAAATGTGTCTTTTAATACTTATTGAAATAAAAAAAACCCCCTTTTTTAAAGGGGGTTTTCTGTACCCTCGACACGATTCGAACGTGTGACCCTCTGCTTAGAAGGCAGATGCTCTATCCTGCTGAGCTACGAGGGCATATTTATTAAATGATCTATCCTATAAATTATAAAACTGAAGATAACAATTAAAAATTATAATTCAGTTTAAATCCTGCTTCATCTGATTCCTCATATGTATCAAAAGAAAAAGATCCACCATGTTTTCTACTTATTGCCATAACATTAAATACTGAAGCAATTCTATTTATTGCTAAAGCAGCAATCATCAAAGTTTTTATTTCATCTAAATGTTCACTTTTATTTCTCATGCTATCATACTGTCTTCTCAATGAAGAATTATTTTGCCAATCCCATAGGTTGCTAGGATCTTCAATATTATAAGTATCTTCTGATGAACCAGATAGCATTCTAATAAGATCATTATATTCAGAAGTACTATTATAATTTCCAACATGCGCAGCAAAAAGGTCAGATTTATTAAACCAATTCACTCCTGCATGTAATGTCCCATAATTTTCATAATCACTCTTATATGATTTACTAAAATCATTTGAAAAAATGAAACCCAACCATACGATACTTTCAGCAATTAATAAATTATTTGATCTTTTTTTGATATATTCAATAGTACTAATATCATTTTTTTTTGAAAGAATATTATATTCATTCATTTCTCCCCATCCAGGGACAAACATTGACTTAACAACAGAAGAACCCATACATAGTGTCATAAAAGAAAATATAAATAATATTTTAATTGTTTTTTTCATTTCGTGAAAAAGTTTTTATAAATAATACTCCTGTAATTATTAACATAATAATAGCAAAAACGTTCCCATAATTAGTATAGAATGTACTCCTATTTGTTTTTTTAATAAAAGTAGTTATTTTTCCAGAGGTATTTAAGTCTAAATGTTCTACTACCTTCCCAGAAGGATATATCACTGAGGATATTCCAGTATTTGCACATCTTATAACAGTTTTTCTATTTTCAATGGCTCTATATATTGATTGTCTAAAATGCTGTTGTGGTTCTGGGGCGGTTTCATACCAACCATCATTAACAAGATATATAAAATAATCAGCACCCATTTTTGCATGCCGTCTATTAATGTGAGGGAATGTAGATTCAAAACAAATTAAAGATGAGAATTTTTGATTATATGTATTAAACAAAATGTCTTTTTCACCCTTAGAAAAATTAGCTTGACCGAAATTTAATTCTTTTAAACTCTGGAAAAAATCTGATAATGGCACATATTCAGCAACAGGCACAAGTAAACGCTTATTATAAATATTAACGATACCTGTTTTATCAATTAATACAGCTGAGTTGTAATGACCTTTTTCATCATATATAACATTTCCAGTTAATAAATAACTATCATTATCAGTTAATAAATTATCAATTATATAATTTAGTGTTTTATTGTTTTGAAGATTATCATAAGGCAATGCAGATTCTGGCCATACTATTAATTGCGAACCTTCATTTATACATTTCTTTGATTTTTTAATTAGATTATCAATATTTAAAAATCTATTAGAATAATCTCTCTTATTAGATAAACTAATGTTTGGTTGAATAACTGAGACTTTATAATCATCAACAGAACTCTCTTGGATTTGGGATAAAATATATACACCAGAAAGCCATGGAAAAATAAAAATTGATAGAAATAATAACTTTAGTTTTAATTTTCTATTATAAAATAGAACATAATATAAAAAAGTATTTAATAAAATTATCCAAAATGAAATGCCATATATTCCTACATACTCTGCATTTTGTATTAAGAAAAAATAATCAATTTGAGTATTAGCTAGACTAATCCATGGAAATCCTAAAATTCCAAACGAACGAACAAACTCTACGCTAACCCAAATAATTGGAATAAAAAATATATCAAATACATTATTTTTCTTAATACGATGCCAAAGATATGTTACAATTGCAGAGTTAAAACTTAATATTATTACTGCTAAAATCATTGAGATCAAAGCAGCAATTCTTGAAGTGCCAATATTTTGTGATAGCCAAAATACAACAATTAGATTATATGAAATTCCCCATAGGAATGAATATAAAATAGATTTTTTTAGATTATTTTTAGATATCACATGAATAAAAGGGATAAAACCAAACCAAGCTAAAAATCCCAAATTTAATGGATGTTGAGCAACTCCCATCAATATAGAAGACAATAAAATTAATATTGAGTGATTATGAAATAGTCGAGTTCTCATCTAAGTAATTTTGCAAAAAAATTGCTGCTGCTGTCATATCAACATCACCTTTATTATGGCCAGTCTTAATGCCTTGTGATATTAGTGATCTTTTTGCTTCAAGAGAAGTAAGACGCTCATCATATGAAATAATTGGAATGCTAAGAGCTATTTTTAATTGATCAATAAATTTATTAACAATTTTCGTTTGAATAGACTCTTTATTATTTAATGTAATAGGCAAACCTACAACTATTTTTTCTACAGATTTTTCTTTAATAATTATTTTTAATTGATTAAAAATTTTATTATTTGAAGTATTTGATAAAGTTTGAAATGGTTTAGCAATTATTTGCATTAAATCAGAAACAGCAAGACCAATCCTTTTCTCTCCATAATCAAGAGCTAATATTCTAGTTGAATTTTTTGCTTTTGTATAGTTCATTTTTTATTCTTTTGCTCGGTTTAAATACAACTTTTTTTCTAGGAGGGATAACAACTTTTTCTTTTGTTTTTGGGTTCCTAGCATTTTGTCGTGATTTTGTTGGAAAGACATCAAAAACTCCAAAATTTCTAATCTCAATGTGAATATTTTCTTCTGGTTCAATTATCATATCTCTTATAACATCAAAAAAACAATCTATAAATAATCTTGTTTGTTCATTAGACATATTTAATTTAAATGATGCTCTCCTAGCAATATCTTTTCGTGTATAAGAAATTTTCTTCATTTTCAAACCCTTTCAATACTGGTTGGATTTACAGTCTTTTTAATTGCATTTTTCAACTTATCTAATTCTGATATATCCTTTATCTCTACTATCATTAAACAGATAGCAAAACCATCAACTGCTTTAATATCAACACTTTTTATATTAATATCCATAGATGAAGTAGAATCAGTTAGATCATTTAACAAGTGCTTTCTATCCTCAAAAGTTATTTTAAGTCTTACTAGAAACGATGAAAATTTTGAAACTTCCCATTCTACATCTATAAAACGATCCTTAAGTTTTTCAAATTTAACATTAGTACAATTACTTCGATGGATTGTTACACCCTTCCCTCTAGTTATATATCCAATAATATTATCTCCAGGAATCGGGTTGCAACACTTGGGAAAATAAATCAAGGTGTTAGATACTCCCCCGACCTTTACACCTTTAGCAATTCCTCGTGCACGGTTAATGAATTTTTGAGTGATTGATTCACTCTCTAAATTTTTATCTAATTCTTTATCATCAATAGATATGTCATATTTTTCTAAAATATCACGAGTTGTTATTTTTCCTTTTGCTAATTCTTTATATATTAAATCGACACTATTAAACCCTAAATTTTCTGGTTTATCAATAATACCCTTCATTAATTTAAGTTTTTTTAATCTACGTAAAGTTTTTTCTAAAATTTCTTTTCCCAATTCAATGCTAATTTTTTCTTCTTCTCTTTTAAGATATCTTTTTATATGTGTTTTTGCTTTTGTTGTTTGAGCAATTTTCAACCATGCATGATTTGGGGTATGTTTTTCAGACGTAATAATCTCAACTCTATCACCATTTTTAAGTTTTGTATTAAGAGTTACTATTTTTCCATTAATTTTAGCTCCTGTACATTTGAAACCAATTTCAGAATGAATTGAAAAAGCAAAATCAATAGGAGTAGAATCTTTTTTAAGTTGATGTACATCTCCATTTGGAGTGAAAATAAATATTTCATCTTGAAATAAATCTATTTTCAACAATTCAAACATCTCGTCTGAATCACGTGAATCATTTTGTAAATTATCAACTAATTCTCTTAACCATTTAATGTGCTTATCAATATCTCTAGTTTTGTCTGTTTTGTTTTTTTCTTTATATTTCCAATGAGCCGCAACACCTATTTCTGCTAATTCATCTAATTCTTTTGTTCTAATTTGTATTTCCATCATTTCACCCTTAGATGAAAATACTGTAGTATGAATAGATTGGTACCCATTACTTTTAGGTGTTGCAATGTAATCTTTAAATTTATTTTGAACAGGTGTATATAATTGGTGAATAATGCCTAGGATAGAATAGCATTGATCTACTTTATCAACTACAATTCTAACAGCTAATAAATCATAGAGTTCTTTAAAAGCAAGAATCTGATTGTTCATTTTATTAAAAATTGAATAGTAATGTTTTGCTCTACCAAAAACATCAGCTTTAATTTCATATTTATTTAGTTCATCATTAATAGATTTTATAAAATCATCAATATACTTTACTCTTTGTTTATTTGTTGCTTTTACTTTTCTCTTTATTTTATTATAATTTTCATTATCAATTATTTCAAATGTTAAATCTTCATAAGACATTTTTAATTTATTCATCCCCAATCTATGAGCTAAGGGAGCATACAAATCTCTTGTTTCTATGGCAATTCTATTTTGTTTATCCTTAGATAGATATTTAATTGTTTTCATATTATGCAATCTATCTGCAAATTTTATAATTATAACTCTTAGATCTTTAGATATTGATAAAAACATTTTCATGAAATTAACAGCTTGTTTATGATGACTGTCTCTATACTTTATACCAGATAGTTTTGAAACACGATCAACTAATTTTGCAACATCTTCACCAAACTCTTTAATTAATATTTTTTTTGTTACATCAGTATCTTCAATTGTATCATGTAACATCCCAGCTATGACTGTATTTATATCCATATCCCAATCTATTAATTGCAAACTCACTTCTATACAATGATTGAAATATTTTTGGCCAGAACTTCGTTTTTGTCCATGATGTGCCTTTTTTCCAAATTCATATGCACGGAAAAGATTTTCTATATCATCTTTTTCAAATTTATATTCAGGAGGAAATCTATTGAGGATATTATTAAATTCTTTTGGGTAACTACCTGAAAAATTTGGCAGAATCTGCTTTATGGTATTTACAACCATTTTTTACTCTGGGATATCTTGAAATTCAGTATGGGAATATTCGAGATTCATAAATCTAGCATATTTATCAATAAATGATACTTTCACAAGACCGGTTGGTCCATTTCTATGTTTTGAAACAATGATTTCACCAAGCCCCTCATCTTCTTCATTCTTTGAATATACATGTTTTCTATAAACAAATAAAACTACATCGGCATCTTGCTCTATTGCACCGCTTTCTCGTAAATCTGACATAATGGGCCTATGATCAGTTCTAGATTCAACTGCTCTAGATAATTGAGATAATGCAACAACAGGAATATTTAATTCTTTTGCCAAAGCTTTCAATGATCTTGAAATATATGATATTTCCTGCTGTCTACTTTCTGATTTATTTGGAGCATTTAATAGTTGTATATAATCAACAAAAATTATATCAATATCTTTTTCTGCTTTTAGTTGTCTTGCTTTAGCTCTTAATTCTAAAATATTTAAATCAGCAGAGTCATCAATATAAACAGGTGATTCGGAAAGAGAACTAGCCGCATCAGAAAGCTTTTTCCAATCATGTTTTGGAAGTTTTCCAGTCCTAACTAAATGACTATCAATCTTTGCTTCCGATGTCATCAATCTCTCTACTAATTGTTGAGATGACATTTCCAAACTAAAAAACCCTACTTTTTTATTAGCTTCAATAGCACAATTTCTTGCAAAATTAAGGGCTAAGGCAGTTTTCCCCATTGATGGCCTTCCAGCTAAAATAATTAAATCATTTTTTTGGAAACCGGATAATAAATTATCTAAATCATAAAAACCTGAAGTAACACCAATTAGAGAGCCAGATTTTCTATTCCCCCAATTATCAAGAACTTCATGTAAGATTGGATCTAAATGTAAAAATTTTCTTTTTTGTGCATTCTGAGAAATAGAAAATAAGGTTTGTTCTGCTTTATCTAATATATCGATAGCTTCATCTTGACTTTCATATGCATCAGTTGAAATATTTACAGCTACATTGATTATATTTCGCAATATTGATTTCTCTTTAACTATTTGCATATAGTATTCAACATTTTCAGCTGATGGAGCATTTTTAGATAATCCAGTTATATAATATGCTCCACCTACGGACTTTAATTCTTTTTTCTTCTTTAGACTATCTATCAAACTAATATAATCTATATTTTTATTTTGGTTAAACAGATCAACTATACTTTCAAAAATAATTGAATTAGGGGTACTATAAAAACTAGATTTATCTAACCCTTCAATAACTTTTGATACTGCGGCTTTATTAATAAGCATACATCCAAGAACTGCTTCTTCTGCTTCAATGGAATGTGGAGAGATTCTTCCTTTATCCTTTCCATTAGCCATCTAGATACTCTTTCTTTATAAATTTAAAATCATCCCAGGCAGCACCTTTTAAATTTGGATTTCTTAGTAATGCAGCTGGATGATATGTCACCAACAAATCAATATTTTCATATTTATGTATTTTATTTCTCATATTTGCTAGACTATCCTTAGATCTAAGTAACGTCATCGCTGATATCCTCCCTAATGAGACTATTAATTTAGGTTTAATTATTTTTAATTGTTTTTTCAAGTAAGGTTCACACTTTTCAATTTCTTCTGAGTTAGGGTCTCTATTATCAGGAGGTCTACATTTTAGAACATTAAGAATAAAGACTTTCTCTCTTGATAAATTTATTGCACCTAAAATTTTATCAAGTAATTTTCCACCTCTTCCAACAAAAGGTTTTCCAATTAAATCTTCATTTTTTCCAGGAGCTTCACCAACAAACACTATATCAGAATTTGGATTTCCAACACCAAAAACAAAATTAGTTCTTTTTTTACCTAATGGACATATCATACAATTTTTTATTTCATCATAATATTTTTTCAGTTGTTCAGAATGATCATAATTTTTACTTTGTGTATCTTTAGAATTATTTATATATAACTCTTCACCATACATTTCTTTATGCTGATTTAAATAATTATTTATCACTTTCTTCATTATCATCTTTAGAGTTTCTATATTCTAAATCATTACTTAAGAGTTCATCCATAGCTATTGAGATGCTCTTTTCTTGGTCATGATCTATATTATTTTCAAACTCAGTTATTTCATCAGTATCTTCAATATTATTAAGAGCTGCCATTTCTTGATATCTTTCATTAATAATCTGTCTTGCTCTTTTTGATACAACCATTATATTTTTATAAATACTTTCTTTATTTTTAAAAAATTGACTAAATGGGACTGCTTTTATTTTCATTTTATACTCTCCTTTATAACTTTTTCTATTTGTAATGTTGTATCTTTTAAATTCTCATTAATAAAACTATGATTAAATTTTTCTTTAAAACTTAATTCTAACTCAAATCTTTTTAACCTTTGTTTTATTAGTGTTTCATTAGTGTTTCCTCTTTTCTGCATTCGTTCAGATAAACTTTCTCTCTTATCTTGATCATTAATACCTGGAGGTTCAATGAAGATTGAAACTAAATTTTCAGAAAATTCTTCAATTAAAGTCATTGCTCCCTTTACATCTAAATCAAATAACATCAAATTACCAGATTCTATAGTTTCCTCCAATGGAGCTATTAATGTTCCATATCTATTCCCATGCACCCATTCAGCTTCAATTAACTCTCCAAATTTTTCTAAATGATTGAATTTTTCTTTGTTTATAAAATTATAATCGACTCCATCAATTTCGTTATCTCTTTTTTCTCTAGTTGTAACTGAAACTGAAAATTTCCAATCTTTATTCCTTTTTAAAAGCTCTTTACATATTGTTGTTTTTCCTGCACCTGAAGGAGCAGATAGAATAACTAATTTACCCATTTTATCACTCATAATATATTTTGCACCTGTTCTTTTATTTTTTCCAAGTTATCTTTGACATCTACTACATAATGATTAATTTTTATTTTATCAGATTTAGACCCTATCGTATTAATTTCTCTAAACATTTCTTGTAACAAAAAATTCATTTTTTTACCTACATAGTCTTTATTCATTAAGTATATATTAAATAATTTCATATGACTTTTTAAACGAATAATTTCTTCATTTATATCTTTCTTTTCCATAATGATTGCTATTTCTTGATAAACTCTATCATTGTCTAATTTATTTATATCAGGTAAAAAAGATTTAATTTTCTTTTTATAATAATTTATTTCTTTTTTAGAATGTGTATTTGAAATTGCACTAATTTTTTTAAGTATTCCATTAATTTTATTTAAAATATTTTTTACATCATTATAAGTATTCTTTCCTTCGTGCTTTCTGTATTCATCAAGATCTCTTAGTGCCGCTCTTACTGTTCTTAGAATTAATGTTTTATATTTTAAATCAATATCAGATGAAGTTTGTTTATTAATAATATCAGGAATGTTTAATAAATTATTCAATGATACTTCATCATCTAAATTTGTTGTCTTTTTAATTTCTTTTATAACATTTAAATAACTATTTAACCTTGATGAATTCAAGACAATACCATTACTTTCCTTATTTGAAGCGACATTAATATGCACATTAATTCTTCCTCTTATACATTTCTTTTTTATTATAGAAATTATTTCTTCTTCATAACTTAAATTTTGAAGATTTGTTTTTAAGATGACATCTATAAACCTATTATTTAATGACTTAATTTCAACATTAAACATAAACTTATTATTTTGTCTTTCAGCTCTTCCATAGCCTGTCATACTTACCAACATGTAATGCTCCTGAATTATAGTAGGGGGGAAATATTACATATAACTTAATTCTAAAACAAGAAATTTGAATAAATCATAGTTAAATACTTAGATTTTTGTATAGATTTTTTAGACCTTTTAAATTTACAGTAATTGCATACTGGTTTATATTACTGATAAAATTATTATTTATATTTATATAAGCATAATCAAAATCAAAAACTTCCGTTTTCAAACCAAACCCAAAGGATAAATCTTGCAATTCATTATAACCACATCTAATAGATAAAAAATCAGATATAAGATAATCTAAACCATAAATTTTATCGTTATCCTGATCTAATTCTAATGAAATTAATATTTTTTCAAAATTGACTAGCACATTAGAAAAAAAGTTTACTTTGTATTTTTCATATGTACCATTATCCCATTTTTTAAATGAAAAGATGTCTTGTGTGCCTACTATAAAATCTATTTTGTTTATTTTTCTGTAATACATAACATCTAAACTAAGACCAAATGCTATAATATTATCAATAGAATGAAATAAAGGTTTAATTTTAAAATCTATTGAAGATAAATAAGATAATTTATTATTTATCGAAATTAAAAATCCTATTTCATCATCACTAAACATACCAATAGACATATAATCTATTTGACTAAATGATGGACCTTCTGTAGTGTATTCCCAAGCTTCATCTGTTTTATAATTTTTTTTAATACTTTTTTTGATAACACCAAAACTGATATTTCTTTTATTATTATGCGAAATACAATATCCAAATTGAAAAACATCAAATAAATTATTAAA
The DNA here is from genome assembly GCA_964429875.1 of uncultured bacterium. Taxonomy (GTDB): domain Bacteria; phylum Fidelibacterota; class Marinisomatia; order SCGC-AAA003-L08; family D37C17; genus CAYSDL01. Next base: position 9,587 of record CAYSDL010000025.1, on the reverse strand, counting down.
ATGAGAAGAATAGGAATAGTATGAATTACCTTTTAATTGATCAGTATTAAGATTTATAGGCTGATTAAATAAGCCATTAATATCATCAGATAAAATATGTAATCCACCTAATGAATTTGTACGTGGATTGTTACTAAGAGTATATATAGAATTACTATCTGTAGTTGAAGAATATAATATAGAAAAAAATATAATTAATATTTTATAAATCATATTTTTTTTTCATTTTATTTAACTGATTTAATGCTTGTATAGGTGTTAATTCATCTATTTTTATATTTTTAAGTTCTTCAATTATATCTAAATCAATATTAAATAAATCTAATTGATCTTGCATACTAGAGGATTCTTTGGATTGTTGATTAATCTTTTTTTTATCCTTCATGAAACTTTCTAATAATACTTTTGATCTCTTTATAACTTTATATGGGAGTCCCGCCATTTTAGCTACTTGGATTCCATAACTTTTACTTGCTCCACCCTTAACTATTTTCCTTAAAAAAATGATATCATCATCATGTTCTTTAACTTTTACATTTAAATTAAAGGCATCATTTAATTCATCTGCAAGATAAATTAATTCATGGTAGTGAGTTGCAAAGAGCGTTCTTGCCTTTATTTTCTTATTATTATGTAAATATTCTGTAATAGCCCAAGCGAGAGAAAGGCCATCAAATGTAGATGTCCCTCTACCTATTTCATCAAGTATTATAAAACTATTTTCAGAGGCATTATTTAATATATATGCAGCTTCATTCATTTCTACTAAAAATGTAGACTCTCCTTCTGCAATATTATCACTTGCTCCAACACGAGTAAACAATTGGTCTACTAAACTAAGCTTACATGATTGTGCGGGGACATATGATCCAATCTGCGCTAAAATGATGATATGTCCAACCTGTCGTAAAAATGTACTTTTCCCCGCCATGTTAGGTCCAGTTATAATTGCAATTTGTTCATTTTTTTGCTTCATTGATAAATCATTTTGAATAAATTCTTTATCTAATGGTAATAACTTTTCAACAACCGGATGACGTGATTTCTCTAATTTCAATTCTATTTTATTACAAAATGTTGGTTTTGAATAATTGTTTTCAATTGCAACAGTTGTATTAGAAGATGCAACATCAATCTTAGCTAATATTTGAGCATTTATTTGCATTACATCAACATTATTTAAAATATATAACATTAATTTATTATAAATTTCTCTTTCTATATCTACAATTTTTGTTTCTGCACTAATTATCTTTTCTTCATATTTTTTTAATTCAACAGTATAATATCTTTCACTATTTACTAATGTTTGTTTTCTAATATAATTTTCAGGGATTTTATTAAGGTGAACCTTTGTTACATCTATATAATAACCAAAAACTTTATTATATTTAATTTTCAAGCTTGGAATATTTGTTTTCTTCTGCTCTTTAATTTGATAATTAATTAACCATTTATTAACATTATCTGAAATATCTCTATATTCATCTAACTTTCTATTAACATTACTTTTTATATACCCTCCTTTTAATAAATTAATTGAAGGTTCATTTTTAATAGTACTTAAAATTTTCTTAGAAATTTTTGTAGTATTTTTACTTTTAGATATAAGAGATTTAATTGTTGTTATTTTTTTTGGAATTATTTTATTTATGAAAGAATTTATTTCTAATGATCTTCCTAAGTTAAGTATGTCTCTTGGATTTGATTTATTGTTAGAAATTTTACTTATAATTCTTTCAATATCATCTACCTCTTTTAATATTTTTCTTATTTTATCATTAAGGTCACTATTTTTCATTAAATCAGATTGAATTTTCAATCTATTTTTAATCCTATTTTTATTGTATAGAGGTCTTCTAATATGTTTTTTAAGTAATCTTTCGCCTTGAGATGTAATCGTCTTATTAATTGTATTAATTAATGTTCCTAATTCAGTTTTATTATTAATAGAAGAAAATAATTCTAAATTTTTAATCGTAAAAGAATCAAGTTTCATGTAACCATCATCCCTTAGTAAAGAAATCGAATTAATATGTTTCATTTCTTTTAAATAATTTGTTTCTAAATAGTACAAACATGTTCCAGAAGAAATGATACATAGATCTTCATTTTCTATTCCAAATCCTTTTAATGATTTTGTTTCGAAATGTTCAGTTAGCTTATCATAGCATATTGATTTATCTGTCTTCCAATCATCATATGTAGTGATCAGAATATTGTTAACTAAATCATTAATGATATATTTTTGTTTTTTTGATATTAGAATTTCTTTTATTTCATATTTTCCTAAAATTTCTTTTAAATTATTTATATTTGAATTTCCACAATAAAATTCTCCCGTTGAATTATCTAAAATAGAATATCCAAAATTATTATTAAAAAAATAAAGACTTATTATAAAGTTATTATCATTTGAGTTTAAATATTTCGCAGATATTGCTGTTCCTGGAGTTAATACTTCAACAACAGAACGTTTAACAATTCCCTTTGCCTCTTTAGGATCTTCAACTTGCTCACAAAGGGCCACTTTGTAACCAGAATTTAAGAGCTTATAAACATGCTGTTCTAATGCATGATAGGGAAATCCTGCTAAAGGTACTGTTGATGCTGCACCATTAGCTCTTTTTGTAAGAGCAATACCTAATGTTTTAGATGTGATTTTTGCATCTTCTTCAAAAGTTTCATAAAAATCACCCATTCGAAATAGCATTATTGAATCAGGATGTGCTTTTTTTACATCCCAATACTGCCTCATTACTGGAGTAGCCTTCTTATTTATTGATTTTTCTTTCATTATCAATTCTGTAAGTTATTTTATTTTTATCTAAATATTCTAAAAGTGGAACAGCATACTTTCTTGTAGTATTTGTTATATTCTTGAATTCTTTTACATTCATTGTTTCATTTTCCCTGAAAAATTTATATACCTGGTCTAATAATTTCAAATAGTTTTTTTTTGTTATTATGATATTATTACTAATGTTAATAAGATCATTATTTGAAATTTGAATTCTTAAAATTCTCTTCAAAAAGAATTTATCTTTTTTGATTTGCATAGAAAGTTCATCAATATTTGATGTAGCTAAGCCTTCTTTATTTAATATATCTATTATTACATCTGATACATTTTTTTCTTCATTAGATAGTGTAATGGAAAAACCAATTAATGAAAATCGCTCATTTTCAAACTTAATTATTTTTTCTTTAGATAATTTTTTCAGAATTAAATCTAAAAAATTTAAATCATAATTAATTTGTGAATTGATTTCTTCTTTAATAAAACCTTTTTTATCAGGGTTATCATGATGTTTTTTTTCTAGAATTTTTTTTATAACATCTTTTATAAATTTATATTTACTTAAAGTTATAATCCATGTTACATTATTATTTTTCAAATATAAAATATCATCAATTTTTTCTAAATAGTTTTCTAAAACAGAATTAGAAAAACCAATTTTTTTTGACAGCGAATCTAAATTATAAACTTTATAAACATCTTCTTCAATTATTATTTTTATCCTCTCACTAATTGAATCTGCATCAAAAAGATTATTTACATATAGTGATTTTTTTTTCCATCTACCTGAAACTGTAGAATCTAAAATTACTCCACCTCCAATTGTAGATATAGGTGAAAATGACCTTAAAATGAATCTATCACTAAATGAACATATAATTTTTTTTTCTAGCTTTATCAATGCTCCATAATAAGATTTCACATTTTTTCCGGTAAATAATAATCGACCAATTGATTCTTGTGTCCCTACATGAAATCTTATACGTTGGTTATTTTTAATTTTTTTTAGTTTTTTTATTTTTACTGCAATAAGCTCACTGTTTTTAAAATAGTGAGCAGTTGATAAATGATTTCCTCTAGTTATAGGCAATTTATCTTTTGTTTGAATATTAATTGCAGCTCTATCACCTAATAATATCTTATCCGTTTTTTTATCATGAGATTCAATTCCTCTAATTTTGACAATCTTTGAATATGGCAAAATTTCTAATTCATCTCCAATTTTTGCTTCTCCTGAGGAAACGGTTCCAGTTACAATAGTTCCAAATCCTTTCATTGTAAAAACTCTATCTAAAAACATTCTAAAAACTCCTCGATTATTTTTCATATAATCAAATTGACTTAATTTTAAAATTTCATCTCTCAACTGGTCAATACCTTCTTTTGTTTTAGTAGATGTTTTAATAATGATGCTTTTTTCAAGAAATGATTCTTTTACAAATTCATTAATTTCTAGTTCGATTAAATCTAACCATTCTTTATCAACCAAATCGATCTTATTAATTACGATTATTCCGGATTTAATATTTAGCAATTCTAAAATTTCAAAATGTTCAATTGTTTGAGGCATAATTCCATCATCAGCAGCTATTACTAATATTGAAAAATCAATAGAGCTTACACCTGAAACCATATTTTTAATAAATTTCTCATGTCCAGGAACATCAATTAATGAAATAGTTTTACTCATATGCGCAAAACCAATATCAATTGTCATGCCTCTTTTGATCTCTTCTTTTAAACTATCAGTATTTTTACCAGTTAATGAATGAACAATTGATGTTTTCCCATGGTCAATGTGGCCTGCTAAACCTATGGTGATTTGTTTCATTTAAGAGTTTTATTAATTATCTTAATAAGTTGATCTATCTGATCATCTGGAATAGCTTTGAAATCTATGTGAAAAATATCGTTATTTATATAACCAACTATTGGTATTCTATTATTTAAAAAATTATTACTTATATTTTTAGTAGTTATTAAGTCAGATTTAATTGTTATAGCAATACTTGGAATCTTTTCTGTTGGTAATGATCCACTTCCAGCTTCAACATAAGTTTTTACATGTGACACATTATATTTTTTTAATTTAGCCTTTGATACTTTTGATAAAACATTTTGAGCTACTTCATTTAGCTCTTTTTTAGTTCTTTTAAAAAGGCTGATAGACAAATTATTGCTTGAAATATCTTTAGACGAATAATAAGATTTTAAAATACTTTCCATAATTGATATTCTAATTTTATCACACCTTACTGCACGATAGATTGGATTTAAAAAAATCATTTTTATTAAATCTTCTTTGCCAACTAATACTCCAGCCTGTGGACCTCCTAATAACTTATCACCACTAAATGCAATTAAATCTGCTCCCATTTTAATGTATTTTTCTATCATTTTCTCCATTGGGAGTCCAAAAGATTTATAATCTGCTATTGATCCACTACCTAAATCAATTAATAAAGGAATATTATTTTCATGTGCTAACGTTGATAGCTCTTTTATATAAATTTCATTTGTAAATCCAATAACTTTATAATTACTTGTATGAACATACAAAATAGCTGCAGTATTTTTAGATATTGCTTTTTGATAATCTGATAAATGTGTTTTATTAGTTGTTCCAACCTCTATCATTTTACAGTAAGATTTTTTTATCACATCAGGGATTCTAAATGAGCCTCCAATTTCTACCTGTTGCCCTCTACTAATTATAACTTCCTTATTTTCACAAATACTATTAAGCATTAACATAACAGCAGAAGCATTATTATTTACAATCAATGAAGATTCACATTCACATAAACTATTAAATAATGTAGAAATATGTAAATTTCTATCACCTCTTTTACCAGATTTTAAATCTAATTCTAGATTACAATAAGGATATGTATTATTAATTCCATCAATTAAAAATTTTTTTGATATGGGTGCTCTTCCTAATCCAGTATGTAGTATAATTCCCGTACCATTAATAACTTGTTTTAAACTATTTGGACTAATCTCATTAATTAACTCTACTACTTTATCATTTGTATATTTGTTAAGATTTTTTATTTTAAAACCATTTAAGACTTCTTTACGTATTTTATTTAAAAGAATATTGATATGGTATTTAAAAAATGGTTTTGGAAGACTGTTAGGATATTTTTTTAAAATATCATCTACAGAAGGAATATTTTTAAGTATCTCACGGATATTTTGTTTAGGGGTGCTCATATTTTATTACGTTTATAATTCATACTATTACAATATATATTGTTTTTCATCAATTCTATTAATCTGCGAAGAATCTACATGATCTTTTGCATATTTCAAATAAAGTTTTTTATCTATAAAAAGGTCAAATAAATTTTTATCAATTTCTTTGTCCTGAACCATATTTTTTAAAATATCCATTGCTTTAGATAGTGAATAACCTTTTTTATATGGCCTATCAGGTGCAGTTAGCCCTTCAAACACATCAGCAATTGCTATAACTCTTGCCTGTAATGGTAACTTATCTCCTTTATATCCATTCGGATAACCACTTCCATCTATTTTTTCATGGTGACAACCTGCATAAAATGGAACTTGTTTAAGATGATTGGGATAAGGAAGTTTATTTAATAATTCATATGACAATGAGACATGTTCATTCATTATTTTTCTATCTTTGCTACTTAATGTTCCTCTTGATATTTTTAAGTTTTCTTTTTCATCCTCAGATAGAATATTGATATCTTTATCTTGAACATATATTAATTGAGCTGCAATTTTTTCTACTCTTCCTTTCATTTCATCAGACATAAATTCACCACCAACATTACATTCTTTTAAAAATTTTATATCATCATTAATTTTATTAATTTTATTATTTAAATCATTTTTAAGAGTGGATTTATCTAAATTTTCATTTAAAGTGATGCTCTTATAATAATCAATAATTTTATCTCTCTTTAAAATTTCGAACTTCATAACCAATAATTCAATTTTATCAAATAAACACTCTAATTTAGTTGATTTATTCATAATATGTTCAGGGGTTGCCACTTTTCCAAAATCATGTAACCAACCAGCAACATACAATTCTTCCATTTCATCATCCGTAAATGAAAAATTTTTATAAGCACCATTTTTATCATCATTTATGGCATCAGCAAACATCATTGTTAATACTGGGACTCTAGTACAATGTCCTCCTGTAACCTCATCTTTTTCTTCTAAAGCTTCTGCAACTAATTGAATGAAAGATTTAAATAATTGTTTTTGTTCTTCTATTAGCATCTGATTTGTTAATGCAATAGATGCTTGAGATGCTAGAGATTCTACTAATCCAACAATATCTTTAGAATAAGAAATAATTTCCCCATCTTCTGTTGCATTTAATAATTGTAATACACCAATCACAGAGTCTTTATGATTTTTTAATGGGACATTTAGAAATGATTTTGAACGATAGTTGAATTTTGTATCAAAACCTTTTGGACCAGAAAAATCATAATCTTTATCTGTATATGCATCCTCTATATTAATAGTTTTCCCTTTTAGCGCACATACTGCTGATACACTATTCATATTTGGTTCTCCATCAATATAAAGTTTAACAGGATAATATTTATCAGGAACTTGACCATGAGAACCTCCAAAAAATATTGCTTTTGATTCATTATGCAATATTTCAAAGCTTAATCTACTATCATCTGTCATTAGATACAAAGTTCCACCATCAGATTGTGATATATTTCTAGCTTCGATAAGTATTTTTTCAAGAAGGATATTAATATTTTTTTCTCTAGATAACGCTCTTCCAATATCTATGAGTTTTTTAAGATTCCCTGTAGTAATATGAGAGTTGAAACTCAAAATTTATAGGTATTAAATTAGTTAGATTCTTTTACTTTTACCCGTGCAGCTTTACCTTTTCTATTTCTTAGGTAATATAACTTAGCTCTTCTAACTTTACCTTTTTTAAGTACATCAATTTTATCAATAATCGGAGAATGAAAAGGAAAAATTCTCTCAACACCTACGCCATTTGATATCTTCCTTACTGTAAATGTTTTAGATATGTTAGATCCTGCTGAGATTGCAATAACAGTACCTTCAAATTGCTGCACTCTTGATCTACTTCCTTCAATAACTTTTACTCCGACTCTAACTATATCACCTGATTTAAAATCAGGTAATTCATTATTTAAATTTTCTTTCACAGAATCATATATTTTATTCATTTTCAACTCCATCATTATTTAGCGATCTATATTTTTCCCATAAATCAATTCTTCTTTTTTGTGTTTTCTTTTCTCTTTCATTTAAAAACCACTCTTCAATTTTTTCATGATTTCCAGATAAAAGTATATCAGGAACAGATTCTCCTTTGAAGTTTCTTGGCCTTGTATAATGAGGACCATCTAAGAGTAAGTCAAAAAAAGAATCTTTTTTTGCTGAATTATAATTATTTAACACACCCTCTTTTAAACGTATAATCGAATCCATCATTAACATTGTTGGTAATTCCCCACTAGTTAAAATAAAATCTCCAATTGATAACTCATCTGTTACAAATTTATCTCTCACTCTTTGATCAATCCCTTTATAATGGCCGCAAATGAAAGTTAAAGAATTTTCATTAGATAATTCTTTTGCAATTGAATGATTGAATTTTTTTCCATCTGGAGTTGGAAAGATAATTCTTGATGAAACTGCATTGCTAACAACGTTTTCAATAGCATTTGTCAAAGGTTCTGCTTTTAAAATCATACCTTCTGCACCACCAAATGGATAATCATCAATTCTATCATTAGAATTTGTTAAATGATTAAATAAATTAACAAGATTATATTCAACTATACCCTTCTCCTTGGCTTTTAATAACATACTATTATTAATAATTATATCAAAAACTTCTGGAAAGGGTGTTATAACATTAATTTTTAACATATTTATAATTCAATAAAACTTTTAATGTTGCTTACCTTAATTAATTTATTTTCAAAGTCAAAAAGCGTCACATACTGGTCTATAATAGGAATCATAATTTCTTTATTTTTATAATCAACAATTATAATATCATTTGCAGAAGTATTTAATAAATCAATAATAACTCCATAATCATTATTATTTTCATCAAAAACCTTAAATCCTATTAAATCATTCAAATAAAAATTATCTTTACTATCTAATTTTCCAAACTCAGATCTTGATACAAAAACTTCTTTTTTTATTAAAATTTTAGTTTCACTTATATGAGTAATATTATCAAGCTTAATAATTTTATTATTTTTTGATCCTCTAATAGAGTTCAATTTATAAGATTGATATTTATGATCACCCATACTAAACCAAACGTTCAAACCATTTATAAAGGTTTTAGATTCATCATTATATAAAAAAACTTTCAATTCTCCATTAATTCCATGTGGTTTAATTATTTTTCCTAATGGAACTAAATCTTCAGGAGTATTATTCAATTACTTCAAGAATTGCTCTTTTACCACCTTCTTTAGCAGTAGCAGCAGATAGAATAATTCTTAAGGCATTTACATTCTTTCCTTTTTTTCCAATTACTTTCCCTAAATCTCCTTCACCAACTTCTAATTCATAAATACGAGTATTATCACTTTCATTTACATTAACATTTACTTCATCGGGTTTATCAACAATTGCTTTTACCATATCAGAAAGTAACTTATCCATCATTCCCTCCATTATATTAAATAATTTATTTTACTATTTTTCTTCTTTTCTTGATTTTTTTTTAGAGGGTTTTCCTTCAGATTCCGCTGGAGCTTCCTCTGCTGCTGCT